>JBBQEJ010000040.1:0-35724 GCA_038320555.1 Vicinamibacterales bacterium
ATGGGCCCACGCCGCAACCGGTCCGCGAGCGTCTCGCCTTCGACGAGCTCCATCACCAGGAAGTGCTGACCGTCGACGTGCTCCATGCCGAAGAGGGAGGCGATCCGCGGGTGGTTGAGCGCAGCGAGCATCTTCGCTTCGCGTTCGAAGCGACCGACGCGTTCTCCGTCCGACGCAAACTCGTCGAGGATCACTTTGATCGCGACCGCCCGCCCGAGCTTCGTGTCGCGCGCGCGATAGACCTCGCCCATCCCTCCGGCTCCGAGAGGGGCGATGATCTCGTACGCTCCGAGGAGAGTTCCGGCAGAAAGGGCCATGGTCTTGTTACACGCTCTAGCGTCGGGTCCCGGACACTAGATGTCCCAGATTTTTTCCTGCTGATCGTAGAACGTGATCAGCCCGTCTTCGCTGACCTTCAACACGGCGCCGAACCGCCCCGCCGCCATCGCAGCCGTCGTCCGCGCCCCTTCGACGGCGAGGTTCGAGTGCGGCTCCGGTGGTTCAGTGTGCAGAAGAATCGCGCCGACCGCCAGCAATCGACCCGTGCGATCGATCACCGTCGCGCCGTCGGTCCGCGCCAGGCCGGCCAGAACCGCGGGGTCGAGCTCGTGGACGTTGCGCCCGCGAAGCATGTGGAGGAGCTGCCCTCGTGTCGGCACGCTTCCGCCTGTGTGGCGCACCTCGTCGAGCTGGTCGGCCGGCGCAACGAGCTGCGACAGCGAGGACAGCGGATCGCGCAGCACGACAAACAGCGCGCCTTCGCGCGAGTCCCCGAGATCGACCGCCGTCTGGAACAGCCGTTGCGAAAGCGCCGGATTCTCGATCGCGCCCTCCCACATCTCGTACTTCGCCTGAAGATCGAGCAGGTGCCAGCGCGCGTTCCTGAAGCTGAAAATCTGCACGCCTTCGGCAAACACCTTGATCTCGTGCGACGGGCTCAGCACGATGCACAGATTCGCGTTGCAAGCGGTCGCGAGCGCATGGGGACGGTAGCGCGTCGCGCAGGGCACGGTCAGCGTGGCCGGTTTCGCGTATCGCGTGACCTCGACGATGTCGAGCACGTCGCCGTTCCGGTTGACGAGGAAGACCGTTTCCATGCCGTCGCTCAACCGGTAGAAGCTCTTGATGGCGGTCAAATCCTGCGAATATCGATATAAGTGGTCCTGTGACACACGGCGCGGACGGACCGGGTCGTCCTCCCCTTCGAGAATCAGCACGCCTGACGAAATCGATCGGTTCTCGTAACTCGACAGCGCCGCAACACGCAGCACTTCGATCGCCGTAGCGATGAGGTCCGCACGCGACGGCCCGGAGTCTCTGGCAGCCGGCGCATCCAGGAACGCCGCGATGTACCGATCTTCGATAGCGCCGCGAAAGAGCTCCCCCCGCTCGAGCATCGCCTTCGGGTCGAAGATCGCTCGGTACCTCGCCGCGAGCACGGTGCCCAGCGCGCGTGCCAGGCGCACCTCGTGCGCCGTAAACGGACGCTTCGCGGGCACGTGAAGCACGTGCCGCGACCCGAACCATCGAATCGTCAGAACCGACGGATCGTTTGTCGGCTCAATCGCCAGACGGCCGTCCGAGGAGAGCGACGGGATCGCTTCGGTTTCGAACGTCGCACGGCTGAAGAACTGGCGCAGCGCCGCCTGCAGCAGGCTGTCGTAAAGGGCGCTGGCGGCAAATACCGGCGGGAGTGACATGGGTTTTCAATCATAATTCACGGGATGCTGCGGCGCACGCTCATCGATTTCTACGCCGATCTCTCTTCCACCCCCGGCGAATTTGTTGTTTACGACGACGGGTATCGGAGCTGGTCCTATACATACGTCGAAGTAACCGCGGGCGCGCGCGCGTTCGCGGAGCGGTTGCGCGTGCAGGGTGTAGTCAAGGGCCAGGCTATCGCGATCTGGGGAGAGAACCGCGCGGAGTGGATCATCGCGCTGTGGGGGTGCCTGCTCGAAGGGGTCGTGCTCGTCCCGATCGACTACCGCGCCTCGGCCGATTTCCTCGAGCGCGTCGCCACCATCGTCGACGCCCGCGCCGTGCTCGTCGGTGATGCGGTCGACAGGGGCAGCCTCGGCCACGCCCGGCCCGTCTGGCACTTGTCGGAGTTGAGAGGCAAGGATGATTTCGGCCTGAAGGCCGACGACTTCCGCCTGCCTTCGACTCGCATTCGCTCGCTCAGGTCAGGACAGGCGGAAGCCACAAGAGGGACGGCGGCCAGCGAGGCGAAGGCGGAACCTGTCGCGCCGAAGCCGAGTTATCAAGCCAGCGAAGCGAAGGCGGATGACACCGCAGAAATCATCTTCACATCCGGGGCCACGGCTGAACCCAAGGGCGTGGTCATCACGCACCGGAATATCCTTGCGAACATCGTTCCGATCGAGCGGGAAATGGCAAAGTACAAGAAGTACGCCCGGCCGTTCCTGCCGATCCGGTTCCTGAATCTCCTTCCGCTCAGCCACATGTTCGGGCAGGCGATGGCGACATTCGTTCCGCCGATGCTCCCGGGAGTGGTCGTGTTCACGCGGAGTTTCGCTCCCGAAGACATCGTGCGGCAGATCCGCTCGCGGCGGATTTCGGTCCTCGTGTGCGTGCCAAAGATGCTCGAGGTCCTGAAAGAGCACGTGCTGCGCGTCGCGCCGGAGGCGGTGAACGCTCCAGTCCGCATGCACTGGACGGCGCGGTGGTGGAAGTATCGGCGTATCCATCGCCTGTTTGGCTTCAAGTTCTGGGCGATGGTCGTCGGGGCCGCGCCGCTCGATCCCGATCTGGAAGCGTTCTGGGGACGGCTGGGATTCCTGGTGATCCAAGGCTACGGCCTCACCGAAACCGCACCCATCGTCACGCTCAACCATCCGTTTCATTCCGAGCGTGGCGCGGTCGGGAAACCGATCGCGGGGGTGGAAGTGCGGATCGCGGAGGATGGCGAGATCTTGGTACGCGGCGAGAATGTCACACGCGGCTACTTCAATGCTCCGGAGGAAACGCGCGAATCCTTCAAGGACGGCTGGTTCCATACCGGCGACATCGGGGAGCTCGATGCAAAGGGTCAGCTCCATATCCGCGGGCGCAAGAAGGAAATGATCGTCACGCCGGAAGGCTTGAACGTCTTTCCGGAAGACGTCGAGCGGGTGCTGAACGAGCTGACAGGCGTGACCGAGTCGGCCGTCGTCGGCGCGCCGCTGCCGGGATCGACAGCTGAGCGCGTGCAGGCCGTGCTGGTGGCCCCCGGGATTGATCTGGACGACATCGTCCGGCAGGCGAACACGCGGCTGCAGGATCACCAGAAAGTCCGTGCGGTGGCATTGTGGCCCGGCGCAGAGCTCCCCCGGACCGACGGCACACGCAAGCTGAAGCGTCGCGAGCTGAAGCAGTGGCTGATCGGGAATCAGGCCGGGACCTACAAGCCGGGTCGGCCAAGTGCCGGCGCGACGGGTGGTCGGACCGTCGCCTCTGTCATCGAACGGTTCGCGCCGGGGCGTACTATCGTCGCGTCCACGACGATCGACGAGCTTGGCCTCAGCTCGCTCGAGCGGGTCGAGTTGCTGATGGCGCTCGAAGAATCGTTGCAGGTCACGGTGGATGAATCAAGGTTTGCCGCTGCCACGACCGTTGCGGATCTCGAAGCGCTGACCAAGCCAATCGCCGGGTCGGCCGCGGCCGCAGTGCGTACGTCGGCCGAGCCTATCGACTTTCCCACCTGGAATCGTGCCGCGCCCGTTCGCGCGATTCGGCGCGCGAGCCTGCCAACCTGGATCCTGCCGCTCGCGAGGCTGTTCGTTTCGCTCGAGGTACGCGGCCTCGAGCACCTCGAATCAATCCGCGGCGCCGTAATATTCGCCTCCAACCACCAGAGCCACCTCGACACCCCGATGATTCTCCAGGCGCTTCCTTCGCGCTGGCGCTATCGGGTCGCGCCGGCCATGGCGAAGGAATTCTTCAAGGCGCACTTTTTCCCGGATCAATTCGGCGCCTCCGCGCGTCTGACCAACAGCATCAACTACTATCTGGCGTCTGCCTTCTTCAACGCGTTCCCGCTTCCGCAACGTGAAACCGGCACCCGTCAGACTCTGCACTACATCGGCGATCTGATCGGCAGCGGATACTCGGTGCTCATCTTCCCCGAAGGCCGAAGAACCGACCACGGGGAGATCAACCGGTTCCAGCCGGGGGTCGGAATGATAGCCTCCAAGCTCGACGTGCCGGTCGTCCCGGTGCGGATTGAAGGGCTTGACCGCATTCTCCACCACACGTGGAGGTTCCCGCAGCGCGGCCGCGCCCGGATACTGTTCGGAGCGCCTATGTCATTGAAGGGCAATGATTACGCGGCTCTGGCAGGAGAGGTTGAAGAGGCGGTGAGGGGTCTGAACTGATGAGTTTGCTAACGGCGGCAGAATATGGCACAATCTTTGATTGGAAAGGGTAGCAATTGAGCAAGGATGATCTGATTGACGTGCAAGGCACGGTCGTGGCGGTTCACAGCGGCGGTCTTTATCGCGTGCAGTGCGACCAGGGTCACGAGGTGCTTGCCCAGTTGAGCGGCCGGATGCGCCGCTTTCGAATCAAGGTGGTGCCGGGAGATCGCGTGACCGTAGGCGTTTCGCCTTACGACCCGGTCAGGGGCATCATCACCTTCCGCGCTCGCTAGAACCATAATCTTGAATTCCCATACTGCACAGCATCGAGCGCCGGGAGGACGACGAGGGCGTCGAAGTCCGCGTTCCGGCGGCGCCACCCGGGCGGCCGGGCACTTCCATGTGCCGCCGACCACGCGCATAGTCACCCGGCCGCAGGCCGAATACGATCCCCGGCCGGTCACCTTCGACACGCTCAGTCTCGAGGCATCGCTCCTCGAGGGCATCCGCATCCGTGGGTTCTCGACGACGACGCCGATACAGAGCGCGGTCATCCCGATCGTCATGAGCGGCGACGACATCATCGGCTGCGCCGACACCGGCACGGGCAAGACGGCGGCGTTCCTGCTGCCGATTTTGAATCGCATGCTGAGGGCCCGGGCCGCGGCGCCCGAGGAACGGGGTTATACGCGCGTCCTCATTCTGGCGCCGACCCGCGAGCTTGCCGTCCAGATCGAAGACGACGTACAGGGCTTCATCTATCACACCGACATCACCAGCATCGCCGTGTACGGCGGGGTCGACATGGGGCCGCAGGAGCGAGCGCTCAAATCCGGCGTGGACATCGTGGTCGCGACGCCGGGCCGGCTGATGGATCACATGCGCAGCAAGACGGTCGCCTTCGACAAGCTCGACACGCTCGTGCTCGATGAGGCGGACCGCATGATGGACATGGGCTTCTGGCCCGATGTCCGACGCATCGTCCAGACGCTTCCCGATTCCGCCGCACGACAGACGCTCCTCTTCTCGGCGACGATGCCGGAAGAAGTCATGAAGCTCGCTGACGAAGTCGTGCGCGACGCGAAGTACGTGCAGATCGGGTCGGCGGGCGGCCCGGCCAAGAGCATCACCCACACCATCGAGACCGTGGCCGCGGCGGACAAGACGGAGTGGCTCGCCAAATTCCTGCGGCGGACCGACGGTCCCGTGCTGGTATTCGTACGCACGAAGTCTGGAGCGGAACGGCTCGCGCGCAAACTCGCATCCTTCGGCCTCAAGGCGGCGGCGCTGCATGCCGACCGCACACAGCAACAGCGGACTCAAGCGGTTGAAGGGTTCAAAAGCGGGAGTTACCGCGTCCTCGTGGCCACCGACGTCGCCGCGCGGGGGCTCGACATCGACGGGATTACCCACGTCGTGAACTACGAAGTGCCGTCAAGCCGTGAGATGTACGTGCACCGCGTCGGGCGGACCGGCCGGGCTGACGCCACCGGCACGGCGTTGACACTGGTCGCGCCTGAAGAATTGCGCGCGCTGCAGGCCCTCCAGAAATCCTTCGGCCTCGAGTTACAAGGATGATGGACGACAGGAATCCGTTTCTGCCGAGAGCGGCGTTCCCACCGGCCGACGGGCCGGCGGAGCCTACACCCACGCCGGCGGCGGCGCAGTCCCCGGGACTGTCGCCGGAGGCTTCCGGGCAGTCTCCCGCCGTGGAAAAATTCAAGTCGTGCCGCTGGCGCGCGACACCCGATGTCGGAGAGTTCTGCACGCATCGCGATGTGCTGCCCTTTGCGGGCAAGGTAGGCTTCGTCGCAGAGTCGTGGTGCCCGGAATGCGCGTTCTACAAGCTGCGCCGCACGCCCAAGAAGCGCGAGCGCGTCGACTTCTCGTACTAAGCCTATTCAAGAAACTCCCTCGCCAGTTCCACCCATTCGCCTTTCGGCGCGAGCTCTTGGTACGCCTTCCAATGCGGCTTCGCCTCCGGCGAATAGCCGCCCTTTTCCAGCGTGACCGCCAGATAGAAGTGCGCGTCCGGGTAGCCGGGGTTGAGCGCCACCGCGTCGCGGTAGCAGACGAGCGCGCGATCGTAACGGCCGAGATCGTGCTGGATGTTTCCGAGGTTGAAGTGGGCCTCGAAGCAGTCGGGGTCGAGGCCGATGGCCCGCTCATACAGCGCCTGCGCTTCGATCAGCTCATCGCGCGCGTACCGGATATTGGCGAGGTTGACGATCGCGGGCACGAGGTCCGGATCGATGAGCAGCGCGCGCCGGTAGGCCGTTGCCGCACCCTCCATGTTCCGCTCATCGCCGTCGTCGAGGCGGGAGCCTTCGACGAAGTATGTCGCGGCAAGCGCAGCCTGGGGATTGCCGGGCGGATACAGGGTGGGGCCCGACAGCGGGGGCGAGGCATTCCGGGGCTTGTGCGCGTCCAGGCTCACGACCTTCGCGCGGGGCGTGTCGGATGCGGCGTGGGGGCTGGCGAAGTCCAGTTCGAGTTGTCCCTGGCGATCCGCGAGGAGCGAGCGCAACATGACCCGGAGCGGGGTGCCTCGCTCGAGCTCGGCGGCCACCTGTTTAATCGTGAGCAGATCGGCAAAGGAGTACTCGCGCAGGTCGCGCGTCCGGTTCGACTGCCGCACCAGGCCCCACTTCTCGAGATAGCGCAGGTGATTTTCGGTGACCGCCGGGTAGAGGCTGCGAATGTCACGAAGGCCGTAGGGACCGCCCGCCGATGACGGAAGCGACGTCATTCTCTCGCGAAGATCGGCCACGCGGGTGGAAAAGTCAAGGTTAGAATGTCCGCCATGCTGCTTGCGGGAGACGTCGGAGGAACCAAAACGCTGCTCGGCCTCTTCATGTCGAAGCCGGATCGCCCGTCGGCGATCGACGTCGGCGAATTCGTAACGCTCGATCATTCGGGCCTCGAGCCGATGATCGAATCCTTTCTCCAGTCGCGTCAGGTGGAGTCGCGGCATATCAAAGCAGCCAGCTTCGGGGTGGCGGGGGCGGTCACCGATGAGATCGCGCGGCTGACCAACGTGCCGTGGCGCGTCGACTGCGCGTCGGTCGCGGAACGGCTGGGCTTCAAGCGCACGCACGTGCTGAACGACCTCGAAGCCCTCGCCTACGGCGTCACCGTGCTCGAAGCCGACGAGCTGTCGATGCTGCAGCGCGGGGTGCCGCACGCGAAAGGGAACGCGGCCGTGATTGCCGCCGGCACGGGCCTCGGCGAAGCGCTGCTGCACAACGTGAACGGCCGGTTCATGCCGGGCGCGTCCGAAGGAGGACACGCGGACTTCGCCGCCCGGACCCCCCGTGAGATCGAGATGCTGCGCGAGCTGACCCGAATCTTCGGCAGGGTCAGCGTCGAGGCCATCCTGTCGGGTCCCGGCCTCGTGAACGTCTACCAGTTCACGCACGAGGCGTTCGGCACGGGTCCGATGCCCGCGCGCCTCTGTTCGGCGGTCGGTCCCGCCTCCGATCCCTCGGAGTTGCCGCCGCGCATCAGCCGGGCCGCGATGGAAGGGCTGTGCGATCGGTGTGTCGAGGCGCTCGATATCTTCGTCTCGGTCTACGGCGCAGAATCCGGCAACATCGCGCTGCGCGCCGTAGCAACTGCGGGAGTGTACGTCGGCGGCGGCATCGCGCCGAAGATCCTGCCGGCGCTCGAGTCGGGACTCTTCCTCGAAGCCTTCCGGGCGAAGGAGCCAATGGCCGACTACGTGGCCACGATTCCGGTTGCGGTCATTCTCAACCCCGACGCCGGCCTTCTCGGCGCCGCGGTCCACGCGCAGCAGGTCTCGGTCGGCGCCTGAGTCACGATCCTGCTATCGCTTTACGACAGGACCAGTGGCGCGCCTTCCGGCAAACCCGGCTTCCGTCATCAGCTTCTCGACGTCTGCCGCATCAACGGGGGCCATCTTCGAGAGATTCTCGTAGCCGCCCGGCGTCACGAGAATCACGTCCTCCAGGCGAATGTACACACGGTCGTCCGGAATCGTCATCGCCGGCTCGATCGTGAAGATCATGCCCGGCTTCAGCTCATCGTAAGGCAATGACACATCGTGGACTTCCATGCCGACCATGTGCCCCAGGCTCGGGCCGCGTCCGGCCGGCGCGCCCTGCGCGCGTGGGCGAAACGGCTCGACGAACCGCAAGGCCGCTTCGCGGTTTCTCGCGTTCGTGAATTTGTATCCCGCGACCACCGAATCCATCTTTTCTGCGATCTCCTGCAGGATCGCGCTCACCCGGCCGGGACGGATCGACGTCATCATCGCCTGGTACAGCTTCACGTAGATCGTGTAGAGCTCGCGCTGATCCGGCGTAAACGAGCCGCTGATGGGAAACATGCGCGTCACGTCCGACGAGTAGTACTTGTAGTCCGGCGCATAATCGAAGAGCACGAGATCGCCGGCCTTCGTCTGCGTCTGCGCGGCGTGGTAATGCGGCCAGAACGCATTCTTGCCGGCGGCAATGAGCGCGAAATACGCGATGCCCTGGGCGTTGTTCTTCTTGAAGACGTAATCGGCAATGGCCTCGAGCTCGTACTCGTACATCCCAGGCTCGGCCGAACGCATGGCGTCCATGATGGCCTGGGCGGCAATCCGGGTCGATTCGCGGATGAGCGCAATCTCGTGCGGGCTCTTAATCATCCGCATCTCGTCGAGGATCGGATCGAGGTCCTTGAGCTCCACCCTCGGCGCGCGTTCTCGCAGCTTGCTCATGAACCACTCTTCACGGGAGGGCTCGCCGTCCCAGGGATCGGCCTTGCGGGCGGCCGCATGCGCCGCTTCACGGTCGGGCGTCCCGGCGCCCCTGGTTTCTCCCCGGTAGGTCGTATAGACGACGCGCCCGGAAAGAGCCTTCGCGGCGTCGTTGAACTCGTCGCGCGGAAGCACACGCTCGATACCCGTCAGTTGAACCGCCTGGTCGCCTGGCACGAGTACGGGGCCTTCGGATCGCTCGGCGTTGGGATTTCCTGGAGCGATGTATAGCGCGGACGTCTTCGCGCGCCCGTCAATGAGCAGGATCGCGCGCGGCACTTCAACGCCGGTCAGGTAGAAGAACTGGTTGCTCTGCCGGAACTTCTCGTAGGACGAGGTTTCGGTTGCTCCCTGCACAACAGCGACACCGTCGCCAATCCGCTGCATCAGCCGTGCGCGCCGCGCGGCAAATTCCTCCTGCGGAAAAGCATCCGTGAAGAGCGGCGGCTGCGAAAAGACCGCAGCGGCCGACGCGATAAGGCTGCACACCACCAGCGCAAGAATGCGTTTCGTCGTCATAGGGCGGCGATTATATGACCTTTCCCTTTTCCCTTGTCCCTTGTGCCTTGTGCCTCGTGCCTCGTGCCTCGTGCCTGTACTGAGAAGGATCGTGACTTTAGCGGAGAAAGCGGCTTAACTAACCTGTCCTTCGCGGACGCACGATGCTCGGTCAGGAATTCGGACACTTCCGCATCGTCGAGCGCATCGGTGCCGGTGGGATGGGGGTCGTGTACCTCGCGCAGGATCAGCATCTGGACCGCGCGGTCGCGCTCAAAGTCCTGCCCACCGCACTGCCCGCCGACGCAACTCCACGTCGACGGTTTCGGCAAGAGGCGCTGGCGCTCTCGCGCTTGAATCACCCCAACATCGCGGTCGTACACGACTTTGACACCTTCGGCGATGTGGACGTCCTGGTGATGGAGTTCGTTCCTGGTGTGACGCTGAGCGAGCGGGTGCACGCGGGAGTCTTGACCGAGGCTGAAGTCCTCGCCATAGGCGTTCAGCTCGCGGCTGGCCTCGAGGCGGCGCACGCCAACGGCATCGTGCATCGGGATCTGAAGCCGAGCAACCTGCGCCTGACCCCTGACGGTCAGCTCAAGATCCTGGATTTCGGGCTGGCGCGTCTGTTCGAAGGCAACGAGGGGGCGATTACTCAGACCGATCTCGATCCCGCGCGTCAGCCAGGCACGCTGGCTTATATGGCCCCTGAGCTGCTGCGCGGGCTTGGGCCAATGCCGGCGACAGATATTTATGCGGCGGGGATCACGCTATACGAGCTTGCGACCGGATCCACGCCGTTCTCTGGGCCGCGTGCCGTGGTGATCGATCAGATTCTCAACCACGCACCCGAGCCGCCGAAGGTGCGATCAAGGCTCGTCTCCGACGGCCTCAACGCGATCATTCTGAAAGCCATCGACAAGCGGGCCGACCGCCGGTATCAGAGCGCGCGCGAGCTCCTCGTTGATCTGCAGCGCTGCACCGAATCGTCGTGGCACGTTTCGTTTCCTGTGCCCCCCCGCAGGCTGACGCGCAGGCGCGTGATAGTCGCAGGCACGGTCGCCCTTGCGACAGCTGCCGCCTGGTGGCGGTTCGGACCGGCCGACGAGGTGTCCGCGGCGTTTCCGGCCCGTGGATGGGCCGTGATTGCAGATTTCGAGAACCGTTCAGGCGATCCCCAAATCGAGCGAACGGTACAGGAGAGCCTGCTTCTCGCACTCCAGCAATCGTCCTACGTCAACGTGTTCTCTCGAGATAGGATGTTCGACGCGCTACGGCGAATGCGGCAACCGAATGTCGAGCGGATCCCGGAGGCGCTGGCGCTCGAGGTGTGCCGCCGGGAGAACGCGCAGCTGATGCTCGCCGGATCCATCGTCCAGAGCGGCGCTGCGACCCGGATTACGGTACGTGCGCTGTCGCCCGCAGGTGACCTGTTGTTCGCCGAGATAGCTGAACTCGCCGACAAAGAGCAGTTCTTCGCCCGCATCGACGATCTGGCGCGCCGCGTGCGGCGAAGGCTCGGCGAGTCGCTCGATCGCATTCAGCAGGCCAGCGAGCCGCTCGACAAGGTCACGACGCAGTCTTTTGATGCGCTTCGGCTGTACACGCAGGCGGTTGACCGAATCGCGAAGGGGGCCCTCGACGAAGCGCTGCGGCTCCTTCAAGCGGCGTTGACGCTCGATCCGCAGTTCGCGATGGCCCACCGTCAGCTCGCCCGTGTCTTTCAGACGGGGGGCGACCGTCAGAAAGGACTCGAGCATCTGACGAGGGCCTATGAGTTACGCGCAAATGTCACCGTGCGCGAACGCTACTTCATCGAGGCCGCCTACTACAACGTCCACGAACGTTACAATGACGCGGTTGAAAGCCTGTCGCTCCTCTCGGCGCTCTATCCAGACGACCTCGACGCCCAGTACGAACTCGCAACGAGCCTGTCGGCGGTGGGCCAGATCGAACGCGCGATTCAGGTCACTCGGGAAGTGTCCCGCATCCGGACGGACTCTGTCAGGGCCAGCGAATTACTGGTGCTGCTGCTTGCTCGAAACAACCAGGAAGACGAAGCTCTCAAGGAATCTCAAAAGGCTGTCGCCGCCCTCGGTCCCACCCCGAGACTCCATTGGGGAACCGCAATGGCGTTGACGGGGCTGGGACGACTGGACGACGCCCGTCGAGAGTTGACGGCGATGGGACCTGCTGGATCGGCCTTTCAGGGGATCGGTCGCCTGTATCTGACTCGGATCGACTTGTTCGCCGGCGAGCTCGATACGGCGTCGGCACAACTCATCCACGATCTCGAGGAAGACCACCGGACGGGCCGCGTGTCGGCCGAACTCCTGCGTCGATATTTGCTGGCCCGCATCCACCTGTTGCGCGGGCAGTCAGGCGAGGCCCGGCAGGAAGCCGCAAAGATAGCCGCTGCCCCGGCCACTGCCGCTAAGGCCGGCAATCTTCAGCAAGCGGCGGAGGTGTTCGTGCAGGTCGGTGATATCGTCGCCGCACGTGACCTCCTGCAGCGGCTCAGTGCGGTGGCTGCAGAAACACCTTCCTCATTTACACGGAGCTGCGTGCACCAGGTGCGCGGCCTGCTGGCGTTGGCACAAGGGCAGGTCGAGCCTGCGCTGACGGCATTCCACGCGGCGAACGCAGAGTTCCGAAGCCATCTGTCCCATCGGGGCCTGGCTCGCGGCTTCGAGACGCGTCGCCAGTGGATTGAGGCAGCAAGGGAGTGGCGAGAGGTGCTTGCGGCACGCGGGGAAATCCTCAGGGACGGCTTTCCCCCTGACCTCATCGAGGCACAAGTCGCATTGGGACATGTCTATGCGCATCTCGATCAGCCGGCGCGCGCGCGCGAACACTACGAGCAGGCATTGGAGGCGTGGAAGCGTGCCGACGCTCAGAAGCTGACGCGTGATGCGACCCAGGCCTTGCAACGGTTGAACGGGGGGCGACAACCCGCCCGATAGCTGCCATTTATTCGAGTGCCCTTGCCCAATCCATCAAGGAGGACGTATGAACAAACCAGTGCTGCAGATCCTCGGAGCCATGTTGTTGCACCAGAGTTTTCGCGAGGAGATGAAAATCAACCCCACCGGCACGGCGGAGATATACGGATACACGCTGACCCCCGCAGAATGGGAGGTCGCCTTCAACATTGTAAAGAGCTTCCAGGACGGGGAGATGGACGACGCCATCGAGAACGTCAGAAGCGAGTGCCCGCACTGGCCGTGCAATGATGGGGGGTTGGCGGCCTAGCCCGCTTCCCGACCGTACGGACTGCACCGAGTCCATGTGCCGGCGCTCGGGATCGGGCGCTGGTGCATGGATCGTCGTTTTCCTTTTTGCCTTGTGCCTTGTGCCTTTTCCCTTGTCCCTTTCGTGAAACCCACCTACCCCACAGCCCGCAAATCCGACGTGGCCGAGGATTTCCACGGCGTCCGCGTGGTGGATCCGTACCGATGGCTCGAGGATCCCGACAACGCGGAGACCGTCGCATGGGTCGAGGCACAGAACGAGCTGACGCGGGCGAGCCTGCAAGGTCCGGTTCGCGACGGCCTCGTCCAGCGGCTGATCGAGCTTTACGACTTTCCGCGCACGAATGTGCCGTTCAAGCGGGGACGCTATTACTTCTACACACACAACACGGGGCTGCAGGATCAGCCGGTGCTCTACGTCCAGGAATCGCCCGACGGCCCCCGCCGCGTCCTCATCGATCCCAATGCGATGAACGCCGATGGGCCGGTCGCGCTCACCGTCCTGGCGGTGAATGAAGCCGGCACGCTCGCGGCGTATGGGCTCTCGCAGAGCGGAAGCGATCGGCAGGAGATCTTCCTCCGCGACGTCGAGACCGGCGTCGATCGGCCGGATCGGCTGCGTTGGGTGAAGTTCGCCAGCATCGCATGGGTCCGGGACGGCGGTGGGTTCTACTACACGCGCTTTCCCGAACCGGGAACCGTTGCGCCTGGCGATGAGAATTACTTCAACACGGTCTACCACCATCGCCTCGGCGATCCGCAGAGCGCGGACAGGTTGATTTTCGACAAGCCGGCAGAGAAGGAAACCGTTTTTAGCGTCGAGGTCAGCGACGACGACCGGTGGGCGGTCATCACCGCGTTCAAGGGCTCGAGCGACCGCAGCGAGGTCTACCTCCTTGATCGTCACGTACCCGTACGGGAACCGGCACCTCTCTTTACAGGCTTCAACGCCGCTTACGCGTTCATCGAATCGGCCGGCGGCCGGCTGTTCTTTCGTACCGACGATCGCGCGCCGCGCGGGCGGATCGTCAGCGTCGACCCGCTGAATCCCGCCACCGCTCCAGTCGAAATTGTCGCGGAGTCCGCCGACAAGCTCTCGGCGGCGCTCGTCATTCACCACACCATCGTGGCGGTCCATCTGCACAACGCCAGCGACACAATCCGGCTGTTTACGCTCGCCGGCGGCCACGCCGGGGACGTCGCACTTCCGGCGATCGGCTCGCTGACCGGCATCAACGGCCGTCCGGAAGATTCGGAAATGTTCGTGGGCTTCACCTCATTCGTTCATCCACCCGCAAACTACCGCTACGACTTCGCGACAGGACAACTTTCGCCGTTCGGCCAGAATCGGACCCACGTGAACCCGGAGCAGTACGAAACGACGCAGGTTTGGTACCCGTCCAGGGACGGCACCAGGATCTCGATGTTCCTCGTGCATCGGAAGGGCCTGCCGAGGGATGGGAACCGGCCGGTCCTGCTGACCGGCTACGGCGGGTTCAACATCAGCCTGACACCCGCGTTCGATCCGGCCAACTTCGTCCTGCTCGACAAAGGGGGCATCTACGCCGTGGCCAACCTGCGCGGCGGCGGGGAGTACGGCGAAGCGTGGCACGAAGCCGGCATGTTCGAGCGAAAGCAGAACGTGTTCGATGACTTCAGTGCCGCGGCCGAGTGGCTGGCATCGAGCGGCTACTCGAACCCGACGCGCATCGCAATCGAGGGCGGCAGCAACGGCGGGCTGCTCACCGCCGCCGTAATGGTTCAGCGACCCGATCTCTTCGGCGCGGTTGTCTGCCGTGTCCCGGTGGCCGACATGCTTCGATATCACCTCTTCACGGTGGGCCGTTTCTGGATTTCCGAGTACGGCTCGGCAGACGATCCGACGCAGTTCCCGTTTCTCTACAAGTACTCACCGCTGCACAATGTGACCGACGGCGCGCCGTACCCGCCCATCCTGATTACCACCGCGGATACCGACGACCGTGTGTCCCCCGGCATGGCGAAGAAGTTCGCCGCGCGGCTGCAGGCTTCCGCCCACGCCGCTCCGGTGCTCATTCGAGTGGAAACGAAGGCCGGACATGGCGCCGGCAAACCACTCTCAAAGACGATCGAAGAGGAGGCGGACATCTTCGCGTTCGTGTTCGGGACGCTCGGTGTTACCTGAGCTGCGTGCCGGGATCCGGGGTGCGTGCGACCAGGGTTGATACAGCCATGAGATTCGCGATATTGAGCCCGCGAACGGGCTGATGGCGAGGCGCTAAGTGCCGACGAACTATTTGCAGCCGTGAATCCCGATTTTGCATCCGAATCACGCCCCGGATCCCGATCCCCGATTCCGGATCCCTTTCGCCACTGAACTGACCCGCGCGAGGCCGTCGTCGCGGCCGCCGCTGCGGCGCTCGGGGAGATCAATTCCACGGGAAGTTGGTAACGCTGTTCGACAGCAGCCGGGATCTCAACGTTCGGTCGTCGCTCGTGCATGGCGCTGGCAAGGACAAGTCACCGCGACACCCTGTTATTCTTCTCGAGCCTGCTGCCCGGCCGAAGCGCGGAGCTGGACTCGTTGCCCGAGATCCGCTGAGCCGATCCTCCGCGCCACTGTTCTCGACGGGGTATTACCGCTGAATCCTCGCCGATCCACCCTTGGCAAACGCGCGCACCTGCTCGACGGTTGCCATCGTCGTGTCGCCGGGGAAGGTCGCGATAAGCGCACCATGGGCCCATCCCAGCCTCACCGCTGCCTCGGCCGTCTCTCCTGAGAGCAGGCCGTAAAACAGGCCTGACGCGAACCCGTCGCCGCCGCCAACACGATCGTAGACGTCGATGTCGCAGGTCGGCGCGACATACGTGTCGCCGTTGATCCACGCCACCGCGCTCCAGGTATGGCGCGTGGTCGAGTGGACTTCCCGCAGCGTCGTCGCCACCACCTTGATCTGGGGATACGCAGCGACGACCCGTTCGATCATGCCCACGAATGTGCTGGCATCGAGCTGCGAGGTCGCCGCAACTTCAGGACCTGCGATGCCGAGTCCCTTTTGAAGGTCCTCCTCGTTTCCGACCAGGACGTCGACGTGCTCAACGATACGGCCGAGCACCGAGCGGGCGCGTTTCGCGCCGCCCGAGGCGCTCCAAAGCTTCTCGCGATAATTCAGATCGAACGAGACCACGGCGCCGTGCTTACGCGCCACCTGCATCCCCTCGATAATCAGGTCGGCGGTCGTTTCGGAGAGCGACGCGAAAATACCGCCGCTGTGGAACCAGCGCACACCCGATCCGAAGATGGCGGCCCAGTCGAAATCTCCCGGCTCGAGCTGGCTCGCCGCCTCGTTACTCCGGTTGTAGAACACAATCGGGGCGCGCACGCCGTGGCCGCGGTCGCTGTACACGGCGGCCATGTTCGGGCCCCAGGCTCCGTCGTGCTTGAACATCCTGTAGAACGGCGTCACGCCCATCGACCGCACGCGCCCGGCGATGAGCTCGCCGATCGGGTATTCCACCATGGCCGTCGCGATGCCGGTGCGCAGCCCAAAACAGTCGGAAAGGTTCGCGGCCGTATTGAATTCGCCGCCGCTCACGTGAATCGTGCAGGAGGAGGCCTTTCGAAACGGCACGATCCCTGGATCGAGCCGGTGAATGAGGGCGCCGAGCGCAAGGAAATCAAGATTGCCCTCGTCGGGTATGCGCAAAGGAGTGTTCATGATCAGCCACAGAAGAAGACCGACAAACACGGATAAGAGAACGCTAACGCTATGCGTGGACTCGATGCAGTGTCAAGAAATCATCGAAAGATGCCTTTGAGCTTGCGCCCGAGTCCGGAAAATATCCCCTCGATCGCGCGTGTCACCCGCTGCTTGACCGTGCCGCGGTGAACAGGACAGAGCCGCGACGGGACATCGTCTTTTTCTTTGAAGTACTCGATGTAGACGGGGCACCCTTCGACGGGCCGCAGGTACGAGACGTTGCACAGTTGCTCCTCGCGGAGCCCGGATGGCACCTCGAATGTCTGCGGTGGCCGCCGCTGGGCCGCGCGGCGCATGAACTCGCTCCAGATCGGAAGGGCGTAGTGGGAGCCGTACGCCGCGCGCCCGATCGTCTTCGGTTGATCGAAGCCCACCCACACGCCTGCCACGACCGACGTCGAGAAGCCGACGAACCACGCGTCCTTGAAATCGTCGGTGGTGCCCGTCTTTCCGCCAGCCGGAAACCGGATGCCCATTTCGTGTGCTCTCGACGCCGTGCCGCGGCCGATGACGTCTTCCAGCATCGAGACCATCTGAAACGCGGTCTCCGGAGAGATGACGGGCTCGGTGTGCGGAGGGTTGTCGTAGACGGTTCCGCCGTCCGCATCGAGGACCCGGACCATCGCTCGAGGCCTGACTGCAAAGCCGCCGTTCGGAAACATCGCGAAGGCCGCGGTCAGATCGAGCGGGGTGACCTCGCCGGTGCCCAGCGACAGCGATGGAACGTCCGGTAAATCTCGCAGTCCCGCGCTGGACGCGAGCCGCAGGATGGGGCGGGATCCGAGACGCTGCTGCAGTGCGGTCGCCGCCCGGTTGTTCGATTCGATCAGGGCAGCGCGCAGCGTCAGCGCGTCCGGAGTCTCTCCCTTGGCATTGCGCGGCGCCCATTCATCGGGTCCTTGCGGCCTGATGGTCGTCAGGCCGCTGAGAACCGACACTGGTGAAAAGTCGTGTTCGAGCGCGGCGGCAAAGAGCAGGGGCTTGAACGCGGACCCAGGCTGGCGGCGGCTGCGCACGGCGCGGTTGAACTGCGACTGACGGAAATCGCGCCCGCCGACGAGCGCGAGAATGTCGCCGCTGCCCGGATCGATGACCACGAGCGCGGCCTGAAGGTCGGGCTCGTTGAAGCGCCGGAGCCCTTCCGCCACGGCACGCTCGGCCACATCCTGGAGTTCGGGAATGAATGTCGTCCGGACTTCCCAGTCCGGCGGATGATCGCCGCCGAACTCGTCGCGAAACTGCTGACGCAGAAATTCCTTCGCGTAGCCACCACGGGGATCGGTCACGCCCGGAAACGGCGCGATACGAATGCGCGCCGCGCGCGCCGCGCGTTCCTGCGCCTCGGTGATGAAGCCCTCCTCCCGCATCCGCGTGAGGACCACGTGGCTGCGCTGGATCGCGCCATCGAGGTTCGTCCAGGGCGAGAGGGCGGATGGGGCTCGTGCGAGCCCGGCGATAAGCGCGCACTCGGCAAGGTTCAGGGTTTTCGCGGGCCGTCCGAACAAGTGCCGCGACATCGTTTCGACGCCGTACACGCCTGCGCTGAGATAGATGCGGTTGAGATACAGCTCGAGAATCTGCTGCTTGCTCAGCTCGGAGTCGATCAACAGCGCGAGAGCAGCCTCGCGGATCTTCCGGCCGTACGACTTCTGGTTCGACAGGAACAGCGTGCGGGCAAGCTGCTGCGTGAGCGTACTCCCCCCTTCGACGCTGCCCGAACGGAGATTGCGGTAGACGGCGCGGCCGAGCGCAATCGGATCGACGCCCGGGTGAATGAAGAAGCGGTGATCCTCGACGGCGACGAACGCGTGCTGGAGGTCGGCCGGGATGTCGGCAAGCGGCACGTCCTGCCGGTGCTCGTCCATGCGGAACCACCGGCGACCGTCGGCGGCGAGGAACCAGGTGTCGCCGACGCCGCGGCGAAGCTTGTGGACCGCCCACGCCTGACGGAGCGTCCACGTCAGCGACACGGCCGTCAGGATGACGAACGCACCGAAAATGACCGCGGCGATTCGATCGCGTGGTCGAGCTGGGATCTTCACCGCGGGCGGGCTCGCCGTGCATTCAGCACCAAAGAGAGCACGGTGTAATAGATCGGAAAGAACAACGACGTCGTCAGCAACATGGGCGACACGTCAGGCAACATCAGAATGATCGCGAGCGTCATCAGGCCCCACACGGCGCAGAGAGCAATCGTCAGGCCACGCAGCACCGGAGTCCGAGCCGGATACACGTAGCCGATCCTGACGAAGACGAGCGCGCTCAACACGAGGAGGATGATCGCGTTGACCTCGGGAGGGAGGCGCGCTGCGTACAAATACAACGCCACGATGTTCCAATACGAGGGAAAGCCCGTGAAAAAGTTATCGTCCGTCTTGGCATCGGTTGACGAAAACCCATATCCGCTGCTCAACAGTATGGCAGCCGCAACCGCCGCGCCCCAGCCATCCGGCAGGAGGCCGGCCCGATACAGCAAGAGGGCCGGAATGAAGACGAAGGTCAGGTAATCGACGATATCGTCGAGGCGGGCGCCGTCGAAGTGCGGCGTGGTGTCCTTGACGCGCGCCAGCCGCGCGAGGGTGCCATCGGTGGCGTCGACGACGATGGCCACGACCATCAGGAGGAACGCCGTGCGGTAATCGCCGTTGAAGATGGAAATCGTCATGGCGAAGCCGGCTACGGCGCCCGAGGCGGTATAGCCGTGGACCGTCCAGGCAAACGCGCGCCGCACCAGGCCTGGCGGATGAGCTGAAATCAGCTGAGCGGCCGTGAAGTTTGCCAAGGATTATTTACTTTCGTATCGTGCCATGTTAAGATCTCATCACATTCCAATCCTCAGCGGAGTGATCTTTTTCACACTCTAAGTCCGCCGCCTGACGTCAGGGTGGAGTTTCTGCAGCGGCGCATATGCCGTTTTGGCGGATGCCTCTATCCCGCGCGGTCCGGCCGCACTTCGCGAAACGGATGTAACTTGTGGTGCCACCGCGTTTCCGCCGCCCTCGATTTCTGATCCTGGCCCTCGTTGTCATTACCGCGATCGCCGCGGTGGGGGCGGGGATTTATATCGTGAGGCGCGCGCCGACCGCCGAGTCGATGGCGTTCTCGGAATTCCTCCAGCAGGTGGATCGCGGCGAGGTGGCCAGGATCACCTTCAGCGAGCGCGCGATCGACGTCGTGCTTCGGGACGGCCGCGCGCGTCGGACGATCGCGCCGCCCCAGTTCCTCACCGCGAACTCATCGTTCATCAACGATCTGGCCCTCAAGCACCACGTGATCGTCGAGTCCGAACCCGTCGCCGATCCACAGGCATTGAGCTACGGGATGATGGCCACCATCGCCGCCTTCTTCCTCCTGATTTGTTTCACCGTCTACCGCTCGACTGCGGGACGCATTCCCAACTCGGGGCGCACCAATGTGGCGGAGCACGGCGACCTCGTCATTACGTTTCAGGACGTCGCCGGCGTGGACGAGGCCAAGGACGAGGTGAAGGAAATCGTGGATTTCCTGCGCCACCCCGACAAATTCTCGAGCGTTGGCGGTCACGTTCCGAAGGGCGTCCTGCTCGTGGGCCCTCCGGGTACCGGTAAGACGCTGCTGGCCCGATCGATTGCGGGGGAAGCCGGCGTGCCGTTTCTCTTTGCCAGCGGCTCGGATTTCGTCGAAATGTACGCGGGCGTCGGCGCGGCGCGCGTGCGCCGCCTCTTCAAGGATGCACGCCGCTACAAGTCGTGCATCGTATTCATCGACGAGCTCGACGCCGTCGGCCGCAGCCGCGGCGGAAGCTCGCTCAGCCATGAAGAGCGCGAACAGACGCTCAATCAGCTCCTGGTCGAGATGGACGGCTTCGAGTCGCACGTCGGCATCGTGGTCATCGCGGCGACCAACCGGCAGGACATCCTCGATCCGGCCCTTCTCCGCCCGGGCCGGTTCGACCGGCAGGTGACGGTCGGCAATCCCGATATCAAGGGGCGTGAAGCGATCCTGCGCGTGCACGCGCGGAAGGTCGCGATCGATCCGGCGGCGAACCTGCGATCGATTGCGCGCGGGACGCCCGGATTTTCCGGGGCTGATCTCGCGAACGTCGTCAACGAGGCGGCGCTCTTCGCGGCGCGCGCGGGGCGGCCGATGGTCACCGACCTGGATCTCTCTGAAGCCCGCGACAAAGTGCTGATGGGCGTCGAGCGGCGATCGCTCGTCCTGAGCGAGCTCGACCGCGTCAACTGCGCGTATCACGAGGCCGGCCACGCGATTATCGCGGCGCTGCTGCCCCACGCCGACCCGCTGCACAAGGTCACCATCATTCCGCGCGGCCGCGCGATGGGCGTCACGATGCAGCTGCCCGAGGCGGATCGCCACACCTACACGAAGGACTACCTCGAGACGCAGGTCGCCGTCCTCATGGGCGGCCGGGTCGCCGAGGAGCTCTTCATGAAGCACATGACGAGCGGGGCGTCGAACGACATCGAGCGCGCGACCGATATCGCGCAGCACATGGTCTGCGAGTGGGGCATGTCGGATCTTGGACCGCTGGCTTACCGCAAACCCGGCAATGCCTTCGAGTCCGATCGCGCGCACACGGTCAGCGAAGCCACGTCGCAGCGCGTGGACGAAGAGATTCGCAAGATCGTGATGAACGCGTACGACCGCGCCAGGGTCGTTATCGAGCGCAACCGCGAGTCCATCCGCATGCTGGCCGAGGCGCTCCTCGAGCAGGAGTCTCTCGAAGCGGATGAGATCAAAGCGCTGCTCATCACGTCAGGCGCGACCCGCGACTGAGCGCGAATCCGGCCCGATGATCAAAGGCGGTCCTCCCGGCCGCCTTTTCTTTTTGGGGTCAGATCTCGATTTTCTCGTTTTCCTACGACGAGATTCTGATCTGTA
Organism: Vicinamibacterales bacterium; assembly: GCA_038320555.1. Lineage (GTDB taxonomy): Bacteria > Acidobacteriota > Vicinamibacteria > Vicinamibacterales > 2-12-FULL-66-21 > JALZOC01. The sequence goes on from JBBQEJ010000040.1 coordinate 21,491, forward strand.
ATTCGATGTTCCATTACAGACTTGGGATCCGCACTGTCGAAAACGAGAAAATCGAGATCTGACCCATGATCGAGACCGACAACCTGTCGCGAGCCTACGGCAACCGGACGGCGCTCTATCCGCTCACCATCCGCGTCGCCCCCGGCGAGATCCTCGGATTCCTCGGGCCAAACGGCGCCGGAAAATCCACGACCGTCAAGCTCCTGACCGGCATGATCAAGCCGTCCGGCGGGCACGCCCGAGTGGCGGGTTTTGACGTCGAGAAGGATCCGATCGAGGTGAAGCGTCGCATCGGGTACGTCCCGGAATCCGCGGCGCTCTACGAATCGCTGACGGCGCGGGAGTTTCTCGACGTCATCGCGTCGCTCTATCACGAGCCGGCCGCGGGCGCCGACCAGCGCATCGACGAACTCCTCGATCGCTTCGGCCTGGCCGCGTCGAAGGATCAGCGGCTGAGCGAATTCTCGAAGGGCATGAAACAGAAGGTGCTGATCGCTTCGGCGCTCATGCACCGGCCGGAGGTGCTGTTCCTGGATGAGCCGCTGACCGGCCTCGACGCCAGCGCGGCGCTGGTGGTGAAAGAGCTCATGCGATCGCTCGCGGCGCAGGGACGGACGATCTTCTTCTGCTCCCACGTGCTCGAAGTCGTCGAGCGCATGTGCTCCCGCATTGTCATCATCGACGGCGGCCGCGCGATCGCCGACGGCACGCCGGCCGGGATCGCGTCGCAGGCCGGGGCGCGATCGCTCGAAGAGGCCTTCATCGCCCTGACCGGGACCCGCGACACCGCGCAGGTGACGCAGGAGCTCCTGAACGCGCTGGAACGCTGATGCTCGATCGCGTAATACGAGAACTCGGCGTCGATCCGATCCAGTGGCGGGCTCTCGTCGGCGTGTACCTCCGGATGGACTTTCGGGCAGCCGGCGGCGCAACCACGCAGCAGGCGACCGGGCGGTCGCGAGGACATCCGCTGTTCGGGATCGCGCTCGTGACGGGCATGGGGGGCACGCTGTTCGCGATCCTCTCCGTCCGCGTTCCAGACATTCTCGTTTCGGCTACCCTGCTGACGACCTACGGGGCCATCAACACCGTGATGGTGCTGCTCGTCGACTTCACCGGTCTCGTCGTGTCCCCCGACGACTACGCGGTCCTCGGCCATCGTCCGGTTTCGTCGCGTACGTATTTTGCCGCGCGGCTGACGGCAATCCTCGCCTACATCACGACCGTCAGCGCCCTGCTCGCCGTGTTGCCGTCGTTGTCTTACGCGTTCTGGTGGCACCTCGGGATCACCGGACTTGCCGCCACCTTCGTTGCGGTCATTCTGTGCGACGTCTGCGCCACGGTTCTCATTATTACCACCTACGTCGTCATGCTCGGCATCGTGCATCCCGGTCGCCTGCGCCGCGCATTCTCATACCTTCAGCTCGTCTCCATGATGGGTTTCTACGGCGCGTATTACCTGTCGATGCAAGGCTTTCGTGATTCCTTCCTGTCGCAGGTGTCCTTCAACGACCGGCCCTGGCTGTGGGCAAACCCCGCGTCATGGTTCGCGGCTTTCGTGCGCCTCGCGTCAGACGACCCGCCGCGTGCCGCCTGGATGGCCGCCGCGGCCGCGGTGGCTGTAACGATAGCCTGCGTGCCGCTCGCCGCCGGCCATCTCTCGCTTGAATACGCGCAACGGCTCGGAGAGACGACCGCGGTGGGAGAACCGCCGCGCAACGGCAGGCGTCTTCGTCTGCCGGGCTTTCGGCGCGGGGAATCGCGGGCGATTGCCGTGCTCATCGCAGCGCAGTTTCGTTTCGATCAGAGATTCAGGATGGCCATTCTCGGCATCGTGCCGCTGATCTTCTTTTATCTGCTCCTCGGACTGGATCAAGGCGCACTGGTCGATCCGTTCGAGCCGGGAATGGGGAGTGCGGCCGGCGCCCCCTTGTACATGGCGGTCGTGTTCATACCCATGACGCTGCAGGCAGGGCTGCAGTACAGCGATTCGTGGCGGGCGGCGTGGATTTTCTTCGCGACCCCCGCGTCGGCCGCGCGGTTGATCGTCGCGGCCAAGAACTTCGTCGCAGTCTGGTTCCTGGGCGGGTATCTGCTGCTGCTGGCGGGAATCTGGAGCTACTACTACGAGCGTGTCTGGCACGCCGTGTTTCACGCGACAGTGATTGGCCTGCTCGCGCACATGCTGCTGCAACTGGCCGTCATGTTGAAGCCGGCGCTGCCGTTTGCAAGTGAGTCCCGTAAGGTCGACCGGTCGGCCGGCCTCTATACCGCGTTCTTCTTCGGGAGTCTGATTGCCTCGATTATCCCGGTATTCCTGCCGCTTGTCTATCAGCGGCCGCCTCTGACGGCGGCTGTCGTGCTCCTGATGCTCCTGATCACGGCGGCGCTCGAGTACACACTGCGGCTGCGCGTGGCGGAGGCCATCGGCGACCTGGAGTTCAGGGCTTAAGGGGAACGCTTCGACCCGCGTGAGGATGCGCGCTCAGGCCAGGCCCTTCGACTCGCTGTTGTTGCGCTCGCTCAGGACAGGGCGCGCAAAGACGGGCTACCGCCGAAGCGCAAGGCGCTTGTCGATTTCGGCGATCGCGAGCTTGATCTGCTGCTTGCGCACGGGATGCGCGGTCGCTTCCGCCTGCCGCTCGAGATTCGATTTCGCCAGCCGAAGCGATTCGATTTCGCGCACCTTTTCGGGATCGATCTTCGGACCGCCGCCGCTGCGGCGCCGCCGCTCGGCTTCCCGCTCTTCGATCTGTTCCTGGATGCGCGCTTCCGCGTCGACGAGGCCTTCTCCGGAATCACCCATAAATACTGTGGCTTCCACAATAGTGCCCGTGGGCGCGTCCGGTTGGGACGGAGCTTCCCAGAAGGGCCTGACACTGACGTTCAACACCGGGGGCACTCGCGCCACCTCGGCAGCGGGACCGTCCCTCCATTGTGACCGGATCCGCCGCGAGGGTCAACGCACCCACTAAAATAGATCCGTGGAACGACGCACGGACATCCTGTCACTGTTTAAGCCGGCTGTGGCCGAATGGTTCCGCGCCTCGTTCGAGGCACCCACCCCGCCCCAGACGCTGGGATGGCCCGCAATCGCGCGGGGAGAATCGACGCTCATCCTGGCGCCCACCGGCAGCGGCAAGACACTCACCGCCTTTCTCTGGTGCATCAACCGCGTCATGTTCGACCCGGTGCCGCCAAAGGCGCGCCGCTGCCGGGTGTTGTACATCTCGCCACTGAAGGCGCTCGCTGTCGACATCGAGCGAAACCTCCGCGCCCCGCTGGCGGGAATCGCCAACTGGGCGGATGCGCGGGGCGATGCGCACCACCAGCCGACAGTCGCGATCCGGACCGGGGACACGCCGGCCTCCGAGCGCTCCCGATTTGTGCGCGAGCCGGCCGACATTCTCATCACGACACCGGAATCGCTCTATCTGCTCCTGACCTCGAACGCCCGCGAAGCGCTCCGGTCGATCGACACCGTGATCGTCGACGAGATCCATGCGCTCGTCCCAACGAAGCGCGGCGCGCACATGGCACTCTCCCTCGAGCGCCTCGAGTCGTTGCGCGCGCAGAGTAACGTCCCGCAGCGGCCCGACGGCACGGGCATTCAACGGATCGGGTTGTCAGCGACGCAGCGGCCGCTCGACGAGGTCGCGCGGTTCCTCGGCGGAGGCATGGCGACGGCTCGGGGCTCAGGGCAGAGGGCTCAGGGACAACACCAGACACCCACACCCCACAAAGATCGGCGTACGGGAAAACACAAGCTGCATCCAATCGAAGAGCCTGACGAAGCGATCCACGATGAGTTCGGCGCCGAACGCCCTGTCGCCCACTATCGCCCCGTCACGATCGTCGACACGTCGCAGAAGAAGAAGCTCGACCTGCACATCGAGGTGCCGGTCGAGGACATGGCAAAGATTGGTCAGCTGGAAGAGATCCCGAGCGGTCCTGCCTCGCAGGGCCCCGTGCGGACGTCGATCTGGACGGCCATTCATCCCCGGCTTCTGGAGCTCGTGCGCGCGCACCGCTCGACGCTGATCTTCGTCAACAGCCGCAGAATTGCGGAACGGCTCGCGGCCTCGCTCAATGACCTCGCCGGGGAGACGCTCGTTCGATCGCATCACGGGTCGCTCGCGCGTCCGCAGCGCATCGAGGTCGAGGATCGATTGAAGGCCGGCACAATCCGTGGCCTCGTCGCCACGTCGTCGCTCGAGCTGGGCATCGACATGGGGGCGATCGATCTCGTTGTGCAAATCGAGGCGCCGCCGTCGGTCGCGAGCGGGATTCAGCGTATAGGGCGCGCGGGACACACGATCGGGGCTGCCAGCCGCGGCATCATCGTACCGAAATTCCGGGGCGATCTGATTTCGTGTGCGGCCGTGACCCGGGCCATGCACGAGGCGCGGATTGAATCGAGCCGCTATCCGCGCAACCCGCTCGATGTCCTGGCCCAGCAGATCGTCGCGATGGTCGCGACCGACGAGTGGAACGTTGACGGCCTGTTCGAGGCGGTCCGGCGCGCGGCGCCATTCGCCGATCTCAGCCGATCGGTCTTCGAAGGCGTGCTCGACATGCTGTCGGGCCGTTACCCATCGGACGATTTCGCGGATCTTCGGCCGCGGCTCACCTGGGATCGATTGAAGAACCGGTTGTTTGCCCGCGACGGGGCAAAACGGGTGGCTGTCATCAACGGCGGCACGATTCCGGATCGCGGGTTGTACGGCGTGTTTCTCATCGGCGAACGAGGGCCTGGCGCGCGGGTCGGCGAGCTGGACGAGGAGATGGTATTCGAGAGCCGGGTCGGGGAAACATTTCTGCTCGGCGCCTCGACCTGGCGGATCGAAGAGATCACGCACGATCGCGTGCTCGTGTCTCCGGCCCCGGGGGAGCCCGGCAAGATGCCGTTCTGGAAGGCGGACGCGGCCGGCCGTCCCCTGGAGCTCGGGCGTTACATCGGCGAGCTGATACGAACGCTCCGACACCTGCCACCCGCGGCGGCGATTCAACGCCTCGTCCGTCATCACGATCTCGACGAACAGGCAGCGGAAAACCTGCTGCGCTACCTGGGCGATCAGGCGGCGGCCGCGGGCATCGTTCCCGACGACCGCACCATCCTGATCGAGCGGTGCCGCGACGAGCTTGGTGACTGGCGGATCTGCGTGCTGTCGCCGTTTGGCGGACGCATTCACGCCCCCTGGGCGATGGCCGTGGTCGAGCGCGCGCGTGCGGAAACGGGTCTCGACGTCGAAACGATGTGGACAGACGACGGGTTCGTGGTGCGATTCCCTGAAACGGAAGACCCGCCGGATCCGAATCTGATGATTCCGGCATCCGAAGAAGTCGAGGCGCTCGTTGTACGGCAGCTCGGAGGCACCGCGCTCTTTGCAGCGAAATTCCGCGAGGCCGCTGCGCGTGCGCTCCTCCTGCCGAAACGGCGGCCGGGCGGACGCAGTCCTCTATGGCAGCAACGTAAGCGCGCCGCCGATCTCCTGGGGGTCGCCGCCAAATACGGATCCTTCCCGATGCTCCTCGAAGCGTATCGCGAGTGCTTGCGCGATGTCTTCGACATCCCCTCGCTCGTCGACACGCTCCGCCGGATCGAGACGCGGGACATACGAACCGCCACAGTCGACTCCACGATCCCCTCGCCGTTTGCATCCTCCCTTCTCTTCGGCTACGTGGCCAACTACATCTACGACGGTGACGCGCCGCTTGCGGAGCGGCGCGCACAGGCGCTGGCGATCGATCAGGCGCAGCTTCGGGAACTGCTCGGTGAAGCGGAGCTGAGGGAGCTGCTCGACGCGGATGCCCTCGGCGACATCGAGCGGCAACTCCAGTATCTCGATCCTGAACATCACGCGCGCTCCGTTGACGCGATCCACGATCTTCTGCTGAGGCTTGGAGATTTGACGCCCGAGGAAATCGCCGCGCGCAGCCGGACCGACGCGGACGTAGCGGTGCGCGAGCTGCTGCACGCTCGGCGGGCGATCACCGTGAACATCGGGGGAGACCCGCGAGTGATACCAGTGGAATACGCCGCCCGCTACCGCGATGCGCTCGGCGTCCCGCTGCCGCCGGGCCTTCCGGAATCGCTTCTGGCGCCGGTTCCACAGGCGACGCACGATCTCGCGCGCCGCTTCGCGCGCACGCATGGACCGTTTACGACCATGGAGTTCGCGGCACGCTATGCGCTCGGACGCGCAACCGCCGGATCCATCCTGAAGGATTTGTCCGCCTCCGGCCGGCTCCTCGACGGAGAATTCCGGCCCGGAGGTGTCGGGCGCGAGTGGTGCGAACCCGACGTCCTCCAGTCCGTCCGCCGCCGATCGCTGGCGCGTCTGCGCAAGCAGGTCGAACCGGTCGAGCCTGCGGTCTTCGGCCGGTTGATCACGGGCTGGCAGGGAGTCGCACGGCGGCGCCTCGGGTTGGACGCGCTCCTCGATGCGATTGAGAATCTCCAGGGCGCTCCCCTGCCGGCTTCCATCTTCGAATCCGACGTGCTCTCGGCTCGGATCGAGGGATACAACCCGGCCGATCTCGATGCGCTCACCGCTGCCGGCGAGGTGATGTGGAGCGGTCTCGAGCCGCTCGGCGACCGCGATGGACGCCTTGCTCTCTATTTGACGGATCACTTTCCGCGGCTGTGGCGTCCCGCGTCGCTTGCAGAGCTCTCGCCGCGCGAGCGTGCCATCGTGACCCATCTCGAGTCGGAGGGCGCATCCTTCTTCACAGCGCTGCACGAAGCTGGTGGCGGCGGCTATCCGGGCGAGACGGTCGAGGCGCTTTGGGATCTCGTCTGGAAGGGCCTGCTCACCAACGATACCTTTCATGCGTTGAGGGCATTCACCCGCCCGCCGGAACGGCGCCAGCGAAAGCCGGCCGTGCGGCGCAGCTTCCGAAGCCGCCGCGTGGCGCCGCCGTCGGCGGAAGGACGCTGGTCCCTCATCGCGGATCGCGCCGCCGGCACGGTCTCGCCGACGGAATGGTCGACGGCCACCGCGCAGCAATTGCTGTCGCGCTACGGCGTCCTGACGCGCGAGGTTGCCGGCGCGGAAGGGATCGCCGGGGGGTTCAGCGCGGTTTACGACGTGCTGAAGGCGATGGAGGATGCGGGCCGCATTCGCAGGGGCTATTTCGTCGCCGGCGTCGGGGCGACGCAGTTCGCGCTGCCGGCGGCACTCGAACTGATGCGCTCGCTCAAGGATCCGCCAGAACACGCTGAAACCGTCGTGCTCGCCGCTACCGATCCTGCGAACCCGTACGGAACGATGCTGAAGTGGCCGAGTCCCGGCGACGGCGACGGTTCGGGAGGCCGCGGCCCGACGCGCTCGGTCGGATCGCTCGTGGTCCTCGTGAACGGGTCTCTTGCTGCGTACATCGCGCGCGGCGGCCGCCACCTTCTCGTCTTCCTTCCCGACGACGAACCGGGGCGGAGCACTGTGGCACGGGCACTGGCGGGGCGTCTCGCGAACCTCGCGCGCGGCGAAGAGGGCCGCGGAGGTCTCCTGATATCCGAGATCAATGGCGTTCCAGCCGCGGATCATCCGTTCGCACCGTTCCTGGCCGACGCCGGCTTCAACCCGTCCGCGATGGGATTCCAGATGCGGAAGTCGCCGCCGGCGGCGGGGAGTCTGGCCATGGCAGAACGGGCGCCTCTCCCCTTCGCGCGGTCGATGGGCCGCGTGCCACAGATGAACACGGAATGATCGAGAGGGATCGGAGCGGGCATGCCTGAAGGCGACACGATATTCCGCGCGGCACGCACGCTTCACCGTGCGCTCGCGGGGAAACCCGTCACCTCGTTCGAGTCTGCCCTCCCTGCTCTCAATCGTATTCACGACGACGCACCCGTTACGGGTCGTACGATCGAACGCGTCACCGCGGTGGGCAAGCACCTCCTCATGCATTTTTCCGGCGACCTCGTCCTGCGCACGCACATGCGGATGAACGGCAGCTGGCACATCTATCGGCCTGGCGAGAGCTGGCTGCGTTCACGGCGCGATATGCGCATCCGCATCGCGACCGAAGCGTTTGAAGCGGTCGGCTTCAATATTCCCGTGGCGGAATTCACGTCCGGGCCGGGACTCACCAGGCAGCGGGAGCTTCGCATGCTTGGTCCCGACGTGCTGTCCGAGGACTTTCATGCCGCCGAAGCGCTCCGGCGCATCCGCGATCGCAGCACGACGGCGATCGCCGAGGTGCTGCTCAATCAACGCGTCCTCGCCGGGCTGGGCAACGTCTACAAGTCCGAAGTCCTGTTCATCTGCCGCGTCAATCCGTTCATAGTCGTTCGTGATCTGAACGACGCACAGCTTACCGCGATCGTAGAGACCGCACGCCGTGTGCTCTCTGCGAACGTGTCCGAAGGGCTCGCGTTGATGACGACCTACAGCGGGTTCAGACGAACGACCGGACGCGGCGATCCGAAGCAACGGCTGTGGGTCTACGGGCGCGCGCGATTGCCGTGCCGGCGTTGCGGGACCGCGATCCGCGTCCGGAAACAGGGAACGGAACGCGCGGCTGACGTACTGGTGCCCGGTGTGTCAGTCAATCCCTAGTCTCTAATCCCTACTCGAATCCCGGACCGCGAACCGCGAAAGGTATCATTCCCTAACCCGATGGCTCTCTTGATCTGGACAGCGTTGTGCGCGGGCACCGTGGCGGCAATCGCCGCGTTATATGGGCATTACCGGGTCCTTCCCGGCTGGCTCACGGGGCCGGACGTGTGCCAGTTGGATCAGGGCGGGTGCGCTGTGCTCTTCCGTAGTCCACGGTCGGCGCTTCTTGGGGTACCCAACGCGCTGCTTGGGGTCGTGCTCTACGCTCTGATCGGCGCCGGCGTGCTTTTCGGCTGGCCTCCAGCGTTGCTGTTCATCATGACGCTTCCCGCGATCGCGATGAGTGCATTCCTCGGCTGGAGCCTGATCGCGAGAGCCCTTCAATGCCGCATCTGCTGGACGGGGCACGTCGCGAATGCCCTGTTGGCGCTGGCGCTTGGATGGAGGGCATTCGCCAGGTTTTAGCCACGGACGAACACGGACGAACACTGAGGGTTTCCGGACTCGAACGCTGTCCCCCTGGGTCGGGGCGTCTAAGCCGTCCTACCGCCGCTGGCGCATCACCAAGCGCATCACGCCGTCGGCCCCGAGGACGCGCTCGAGGACGATGTCGGTAGATGGCGGCGCGATGATTCCGGAAGTTGCAACTGGGACCGGTGATCGGGCCGGCGAATCGGCCGTGGGCGTTGGACTCTGGGGAGATGTAGCCGCTATGCCGTAGTTATTGGACGCCGGGTTGTGCAACGGACACAGCTCACTCGGCACTGCTCCGATCGGAAACAGATCCTCATACACGGGTGACTGGCCGGGTGCGAGTGCGCGTTCCGGCTTCTCGTTGTCCTGATCGAACATCGCATTGACCGGCACGAGCTGAGGTGATCCGTCTTCGTTCGTCACGCTGTAGACGTCGGTCTGGTGGCGGCAGGCCTCGGTCGCCCTGGCGCCGCTCAGCCGGCAAATCGCCACCTTCTCGACATCGGCGGGCATCTCGTACCAGTCTGGTTTGTCGGATGCCGTCGCCGCACGCATGAACCGGCCCCACGCCGGCACCGCAACGACCCCGCCAAATCCTCCGCGCATGATCGGCGCCGGCCGATCGAGGCCGAACCAGATGCCAGCGACAAGATGCGGGGTGTAGCCGACAAACCAGGCATCGGCGTAGTTATCCGTGGTGCCTGTCTTGCCCGCCGCCGGCAGCTTGAACCCTGTGGCGCGGGCAGCAGCTCCCGTGCCGCTCGAGATCACGTCGGCCAGCATGCTCGACATCAGATACGCCGTCGTCGGGCTGATCGCCTGCGTGTGATGTTCGCCGGCTTCGTAAATCGGGGTTCCGCTGACATCATCCACGCGTGTAATCAACCGGGGAAATGCGACAGTGCCTCGATTGGCGAACGCTGTGTATGCCGTCGTCAGCTCCAGGAGCGTGACCTCACCGGTTCCGAGAGCCAGCGAGGGAACCTGCGGCAACTGCGATTGGATGCCGAGGCGCTGCGCATAATAGACCGCGGTGCTGACGCCGAGCTGCTGTAACAGCTGGGCGGCGGCCCGGTTGCTCGAGACCTTCAGAGCTCCGCGAAGGGTGTACTCAGACTGCTCGTGTCCGCCGGACGGAAGCCAGGTGGCGTTGCCGGCGGCGATTGGAGCATCGAGATCGCGAAGGATGGTGCCGGGCGAGTATCCGCGCTCGAGCGCCGACGCGTAGATGATGGGCTTGAATGCGGAGCCGGCCTGGCGATGTGCCTGGGTCGCGCGGTTGAAGCTGCTCGCGCTGAAGTCGCGCCCGCCGACGAGCGCGCCCACGTCGCCGGTGACCGGGTCCATCGCCACGAAGCTTGCCTGGAGATCTCGCGCCGCCGGCCGCATCTTTACAATCTCAGCGATCCGCGCGACCACCGCAGACTCGGCTTGCCGTTGCATTCCAGGATCGTAAGTCGAGTACACACGAAGCCCACCCCTGAGAACTTTGTCGCTGCCGAAGAGCGTGAAGAGCTGGCGCCGGATTTCTTCCTGGAAATAAAGGCCGGAGGCTGGCCCATTGCCTGCGAGAGCCCCCACAGCCGTGGGGTTCTCGTGGTCGCGGGGCGGCAGCCCGGTTGAGCTCGCCGTGCGAAATGCCTCCTCCGTTATCCGGCCCTGCTCGCGCATCAGCCGGAGCACCAGATTCCTGCGCTTCAAAGCACGCGCTGGTGCGACGCAGGGCGAGTCCATCGACGGCGAGCGGACGAGCGCCGCCAGCAACGCGGCCTCGTACGGTTGAAGATCGGAGGCGGACTTGCCGAAGTACCCGCGCGACGCTGCCTCGACACCGTAGTATCCCTCGCCCATGTAGACCGTATTGAGGTACTCCTCCAGGATTTGCTCCTTCTTGTAGCGTTGCTCGATTTGCGACGCCAGCAGCACCTCGCGAATTTTGCGCGCGTAGGTACGCTCCGAAGACAGCGAGGCACGCGCGAGCTGCTGAGTGATCGTGCTGCCACCTTCCACGATCCGTCCCAACCGATAGTTCCGCCATGCGGCGCCCGCAATGCGGATCGGGTCGATACCGTGATGCGAGAAGAAGCGCTGGTCTTCGACGGCGATGATGGCGTCGATCATGTGCGGGGACACCCGCGCGATCGGCACGTTAATCCGTTGCTCGACGAAGAAGGTAAAGGCCGGTTTGCCGTCCTTGTCGTAGACGATCGTGGCCTGAGGACGCGGCGCGAGGTCGGCGAGCGGCCTCGTCCTGTCCAGCTCGGCCACAACGCCGTGTGCGAGCAGAGCAGTTCGCGCCACCGCGGACCACATGACGGTCGCGACCGCGAGCACCGCCGTAAGGATCACCCCTCGTCGCATCACCACTCCCACGGAGTTTCAGCAACCCAGATGCCAGCTAATTTGTTGAATTTGTGGTTGTTCTGCGGATGAGTCACTAGGCCAAGTAATGGAGTGTGTAGCGAGCTTCACACTCCGTCGATCCGTTGGGCGTGCGTATACAGATTGAAGCCGCCGTCTCGAACGAATCCCAGCAGTGTGATGCCTGCCTCATCCGCGAGCTCGATCGCCAGGCTCGACGGGGCCGACACGCACCATCGCCCCGATGACCTTGTCGACCCGCATTGTGTCGTTACCCGTCCGCACAGACCGCACGAGGATGAGGTCAGAATGTTGCGGCGTTGCTGGAGATGCTCGTCCAGACCTGCCGCCGCCTGGCCAAGCTTACCGTGCAGCCGCACCTCGAGCGGTTCCTCGGTCGCGGCGAAGCCCTCTCCCTCGCCGCCGCCTGCCCGGCCGACTCGGGTCACGCTGACGCGGCGAAAGGGAGCACGCGAGTCAGACATGGTTTCGAAGCATGAGTTCTCGACGATCAGGCCGAAGGTATGTCTGACCTTCCAGGTACTTCACATCGTGGACGCGCGCGTGATGCCTGATCAAGGTAAGCGGCACCACAAGCGGGACGAGTTCTGTCCGGTAGTCGTCGATACACTCGACGAGCTCGCGCCGTGACGTTTCGTCCAGCAGCGTCTTCAGATGTCCGGCCATGTGCATCAGGACGTTGGTGTGGCGGCGGACCGTAGCCGGCAGGGCAAGCGTCTTCATGAACAACCGCTCGTACTCCTGGCGCACCTCGGCGCGCGGCCGCTTCGCACCGTCGGCCACGAGCCGGCCGAGCTCCCGATACGCGATCGTCGAACGCGCCAGCAGCGTCATCTTGTGCGCGGTGTGAAACTGGACCAGAGAACCCATCGACCATCGCCCGGCAAACAGATCCTTCAAGCGCCGGTAGGCGAAGACGCGCTCGATGAAGTTTTCGCGCAAGGACGGATCGGTAAGCCGGCCTTCTTCCTCCACGGGCAGCAGCGGCAGCGCGGCGAGCAGCACGCTTGCAAACAAACCGCGGCCGTTACGACCCGCCGGTCCGCTGCCGGCAAAAACCTTCACACGCTCCATCCCGCAACTAGGGGAATCTTTCTTTAGCACGTAACCATCAAGATCCGCGCGCGCCAGCTCGGCAACACGTTGACGAGACCACGCAGTCATAGGCTCGGTGTAATCAACGCCTGTCCGGGTCGTGACCATTCGCGTCGTGCCGTTGTCACGCACGAGCCTGAGTGTCTCGCGAGGCGTTCCCATGCCCACTTCAACCTCCGGACACACCGGCGCCCACTCGACGTGCTTGCCGAGAACGTCCATCAGAAACGCGTCGCGCTTGTGCCCGCCATCGAAACGGACTTCCTGCCCGAGCAGACACGCCGAGATGCCGATACGGATGGGAGGCGCCAAAGTGTTGTGAGGTCTGTGTTAGTCCGTGTTTGTCCGTGGCTTTACGGCGGTCACCATGATTTCCACCAGACCGTCGGCCGCCACCAGGCCGGAGCGAATCGTCGTGCGGGCCGGCGCATGCGACCCGAAAAACGCGCGATATTCGTGGTCAACGTCCGGCAAGTCCTTCAGATCAGTGACGTAAACGATCGCCTCGGCGACATCTGAGGGTGCCCGATCAGCGGCAGCCAGCGTACGGCGAAGGCGCGCGAGCGTCTCGCGCGTCTGGGCGGCCACATTGCCCTTGTTCGTGTCGTCGAAGCCCAGCGCCCCCGAAAGATACGCGCGTTGGCCGGCCACAATCGCGGCGCTCAGCGGCAGATTGAGGTTCGGCGGCAGCCCTTCGGCAATGACGCGGCGAGCGGACGAGGATGCGGTGAACGTGATCTCCACGTCATATTGCGGCCCGGCGAGCGCGGTCTGGGCCGTCGCGCGCGCCGGGGGCGCGGCCGTGAAGTACGCGCGGTAGGCCTCATTCATCGCTCCGAAGGACGACACGTTCGTAAGATAAACGCGGGAGGACACGATGTTCGCGTGCGAGAGGCCCGCCGCGCTGAGCAGCTCTCCCGCGTTCTCGAGAATGACGCGCGTCTGCGTGGCCACGTCGCCTGCGACGGCGGAATTGTCGCGACCGTTTCGCGACACCAGCCCTGACAGGAACACCGTGTCGCCGGACTTGATCGCGTAGCTATATGGGCTGGGCGACACGGCCCAATCGCGCGGATGGACGACGACGCGCTCGCCTTCGGCTTCCGCAGCGATGATCGTCATCTCAACCAGCGCGCCTGGGGTGGGAAGCTCCGTTACGAGCGTCGTGCGGGTGGGAAAGTCGCTCGTCCAGAAGGCCCGGTATGCGTCGTTCATCGCCTGGAAATCCGAAGCGGACCTGATAAAGACCAGGACTGAGACCGCCTGGTCGAGCGACGACCCTGCCCCACCGAGCGCCGAGCGCGCCCGCTCGAGTACACCCCGCGTCGCGGCTCCCACATCACCCCGGGGGTCTGAGGCAGACACGCCACTCAAATAGAGGAATCCGCCAGCCCGAACAACTTCTGTCGAAGACATTCGCGAATTGTAGCGTTTATCGGCGATCGGGGAGTCGGGATCCGGGGTGCTGGATCCGGGATCTCGCGCCGAGAGCGCAGAGCGCGCGGAGAAGACAGTAAGGAAGCGGCTGCTCATGCCCTTCCGTCGCTCGCGCTACGCGCGAGCAGGAGGGTCACGAGATCCCAGAAACAAGCAGCGCATTGAAACTCCCGCTGTTTGTTTCTGGATCTCGTGGCCCTCCTAGTACCGGCCGCAGGCCGGCCACGCCGGAAGGGCCTGAACGCAGCCTTTCTCGGCGATCTCTGCGTCTCGGCTTGCTCCGCG
>JBBQEJ010000041.1:0-35643 GCA_038320555.1 Vicinamibacterales bacterium
GACGCGGGCAGCAGATCCTGCTCGGAGACGGCGACACGCTCAACGTGCCGAAGGCGCAGACGTTCATCGTGAACGGCTTCGTCCGCGCGCCCAACACCTACGTGCTCGACGGCGACATCACAGTGCAGAAGGCGCTGGCCATGGCCGGAGGCGTGACGGAGCGCGGCGCTCAGAGCCGCACGAAAATCCAGCGCATCGTCAACGGCAGTCTCGTCGAGATCAAGGCGCGGATGAGCGACCTCGTGAAGCCGAACGACACGCTCGTGGTGCCACAGCGATTCTTCTAATCGCTCAATACGAATCGCGAATCGCGAATCGCGAACCGCGAACCGCGAACCGCGAACCGCTGATTATCAACAGTGAGAGTCCTCCATGTGGCCAGCGGCCGTCTCTACGGCGGGATCGAGCGGATGCTCTCGACGCTGTCCGAATCGACAAGCGTCGCCGGCAGCCTCAGCTTCGAGTTTGCCGTGGCGACCGAGGGACGGCTGTCGGAAGAACTGCGGGACCGCGGCGCCCATGTGCACGGGCTCGGCAATGTGCGCCTGAGCCGCCCCCGGTCCGTACTGCGCGCGCGCCATCACCTCCGTGGGATCCTGCGCGCACGGCCGTACGCGGCTGTGGTGTGCCATGCGCCATGGTCCCACGCCATTTTCGGCAGCGTCGTACGAGCCTGCGGGGTGCCATCGGTGCTGTGGCAGCACGACCGTGCGACCGGCGCGACACTCGTGGAACGAGCCTCGCGGGCGATCGGGGCGGACCTGGTCATTTGCAACAGTCTGTGGACTGCCGAAACTGCGGCCGCCTTGCAGCCGCACGTTCCCCATCGCGTGGTCTACTGCGCGGTTGCGCCAGAGTGTGCGACGAAGAACGATCGCGGAGACGTCCGCACGATGCTGGGCGCCTCCTCGTCGGACATCGTCGTCCTCTCCGCGAGCCGGCTCGAACCGTGGAAGGGACATCTGGATCTGATTCGGGCGCTCGCGCGCGTGACGGCTGGGTCCTGGACGCTCTGGATCGCCGGCGGCGCGCGGCGGCCCCACGAGCGCGATTATGTCGCGGCGATTGAAGCCGAAGTCGGGCGTCTGCGACTGGAAGATCGAGTGCGACTGCTGGGTGAGCGGCGCGATGTTCGCCGGCTCCTGGCCGGCGCCGATCTGCTGGCTCAGGCCAACGTGGGGCCTGAACCGTTCGGAGTTGTTTTCGCCGAAGCGCTCCTGGCCGGAGTGCCGGTCGTGACCACGAACATGGGAGGAGCCCCTGAAATCGTGGACGACTCCTGCGGCCGCCTCGTGGCTCCGCGCGATCTCGACGCGCTTGCGGCCGCGCTCGGCGAGTTGATCTCGAACGCGGCGCTGCGCGCGTCGCTTGGAGCCGCAGGCGTTGCGCACGCGGCGGCGCGCTGCGATCCGTCGGTCGTCCTCCCACGGCTCGAGGCCGCCCTGTTGTCTGTCAGCGTCCCGACGGCGGCATGAGCGTCGCGTACGATTCCGCGCTCGAGACTCGTGCGCTGCAGAGTCTCGGGCAGAGCGGCGTGGCGATCTACGCCGCGGCGGTGGATGCGCTGCGACGCCGATCCGCCCGTGGAGCCGTGGTCGACGTCGGGTGCGGCACGGGTCGCCTCCATACGCTCCTCGGAGACCTGGCCACTTCCTACATCGGCGTGGACGCCGTGCGACACGACGGGTTTCCCGTCGCCGTTCCGTTTCTTGCCGCCGACCTGAACCGCGACGCGATCCCTGTCGCTGATGGATCGGCCGACATCGCCGTCTCGCTTGAAACAATTGAGCATCTCGAAAACCCTCGCGCGTTCTGCCGTGAGCTGGTGCGCATCACCAGACCCGGCGGGTGGCTACTGGTGACCACGCCCAATCAGCGGAGTCTGGTGAGCCTCGGGGCGCTGGTGCTGAAGGAGCACTTTTCGGCGTTCCGCGACGGCAGCTATCCGGCACACCAGACGGCACTCCTCGATACCGACCTCCGGAGAATCGCTGCCGAAAACAGCCTGCAGGAGATATCCATCACCTTCACCGGCTCGGGCCGGATCCCTCTGACAGGCGCGTTCTATCCACCCTGGTTGTCGCGCGCGTTTCCACGGTCTCTGTCCGACAATGTGCTGCTCCTCGCGCGCACGTCTCCAACGAGCCCGGACCGGTAATGCGAATTAGCTGGCTGAGCGTGTCCGATCAATTAGGGGGATCCGAGGTCGCGCTCCTCAGCATGATCACGGGGCTTCGCGATGCGCGCCCCGACTGGCAGTGCCAGGTCGTCGTGCCGGGAAACGGCCCGCTGCGCGAGCGCGTCGAGGCTGCCGGCGCGCACTGCGCCGTGGTGCCAATGCCCCCCGCGCTCGCGCGGGTGGGGGAGTCCGCCGCGATTCGAGGGCGCTGGAGCGCAGGTTCGACGATCGCCCTTGGAATGCGTCTCGCCGCAAGCGCGTTCGCGCTGCCTGCGTATGAAGCACGCCTTGCACGAACGCTGTCGTCCTTCCAACCCGACATCATCCACACGAACGGCTTCAAGGCTCACGTGCTCGGCGCCCGAGTACCGTTGCCGCACAGTGCCGTGGTCTGGCACCTGCACGAGTACGTCTCGCGACGGCCACTCACGCGCTGGCTCTTGCGGCGGTACGCCCGCCGGTGCGACGCGATCGTCGCCAACTCCGCCAGCGTTGCCGCTGACATCGCGTCGATCCTCGACACGCACCCGCCCTTGCATGTCGTCCGTAATGCCGTCGATTTGAAGTTGTACACACCGGAAGGGCCACGGCTCGATCTCGACGCGCTGGCCGGACTCCCTCCGGCCCCCGCAGACGTCACGCGTTTCGGGCTCGTCGCGACCTTCGCGCTCTGGAAGGGACACGAAACCTTTCTCGACGCGTTGCAGCGTGTCCCGGCCTCCCGCCCGATCCGCGGGTACATCATCGGCGGTCCGTTGTACGACACATCTGGCAGTCAGTATTCGAAACGAGACCTGGAAGCCATGATTGACGCGCGCAATCTTCGCAGCCGTGTCGGTTTGACGGGATTCCTCGAATCGGCGCCGGCCATGCGCTCGCTCGACGTTGTGGTCCACGCCAGCATCGAGCCCGAGCCGTTCGGCCTGGTGATCGCCGAGGGCATGGCATGCGGACGTGCCCTGATCACCACGGCACATGGCGGCGCCGCCGAGATTATCGAAGCAGACCGTGACGCGCTTGTGGCGCCGCCCCGCGACGCGCGCGCCCTCGCGACGGCGATCGACCGGCTTGCCGCGGATCCCAGGCTCCGCGAATCCATAGGGAGCCGCGCCCGGGCCGCGGCCATGACCCGATTCGCGCCAGAGCGAATGGCTGCGGACCTGGCGCGCATCTTTGAAACCACGGGGAAAATCGCAAAGCCCCATCGGCCGCTGGCCCAATCAGCATGAAAGCCCTCACGGTACTCTCGAACGGTGCGGCCACGATGCCGGCCGCCGGCGCCCGCGACAAATGGGGCTTCCCGGAGTTCTTCGTCATCAGCCAGACCGCGATCCCTGCGCTTCTGTACCTGCCGGGCTCCCAGCAGTTCCGCCTGTACATCCGCATCGCCTCGTTTGCGATCTCGTTTGCGACACTGCTCTGGTGGGCGGTTGCCGTCGCCAAAACATCGCGGCCCCACCGCGCGCAGCCGTGGATTTTCGGGAGCATGGCCTACGTCGTCGTCATGTTCTTTCACCCGCTGACCACATCCGCCTACGTCGGTCTTGCGCAGTTCGTCCTGTACTTGTCGGTGATGGCACCGATTTTCTGGGCCGGCACTTTCGTCCGCACGCCGGAACATCTGGCGAGGCTGATGGCGTTGCTGCTCATCTGCAACGGGCTCAACGCGCTCGTCGGCGTTCTGCAGGTGTACGACCCGGGACGATGGATGCCGCCGGAGATGTCGCGGCTCATGAGTGAGTCGCTCTATGGTCTCGGCAGTGTGTCGTATCGCGGTCCCGACGGGACAATGATCGTGCGGCCGCCCGGCTTGTTCGATACGCCGGGCGCGGTCGCAGGCCCGGGCATGTATGCCGCGTTGCTGGGGCTCGTATTCGGCAGCAGTGCCATCGCCTGGTGGAAGCGGCTGGCGGCGCTCGGCGCGTCGTTTGCGGGCATCGCGGCGATCTATCTGAGTCAGGTGCGGGTGTCGCTCATCGTCTCGATGCTGATGTTTGCGACGTATTTCTCGATCCTCATGATGCAGGAACGAAAGGCGCGCGCGATGGTCTTCGGCGGCGTGGCCGCCGCGATCGTCGTTGCGACGTTCGTGTTCGCGCTCGCGCTTGGTGGAGAGAGCATCGCCGAGCGCACCTTCACGCTCTTCGCCCAGGATCCCGTGACGTTGTACTCCGGCTCCCGCGGTGGGCAACTCTCGTACACATTCGGCGAGATCCTGCAGAGGTACCCGCTTGGGGCTGGGCTCGGACGCTGGGGAATGATCGCCGTCTATTTCGGCAGCGGCGCCGCACCCGGCGTCGAGCCCATGTGGGTCGAGATTCAGGTGGCCGGGTGGGCGATCGACGGCGGGGTGGCGCTGCTGATTCTGTCGGTCGGCGCGCTGGCGGTCACGCTCGCGAGCGAGGCTCAGATCGCCCGGACGGATCGAGATGCCCGGATCCGCGCGTGTGCGGCCGTGGTGCTCGCCGCCAACCTGGGCACCGCCGCGCTCATCTTCACCTTCACACCTTTCGTCACGCAGATCGGCCTGCAGTTCTGGTTTCTCGCCGGGGCGCTGCACGGCATCGTCGCGGCGCGCGCGTCCGATCAGGTATGACGCCGTGGCTGCTCGCCGCCGGCGACTTTGTACCGATCGGAGGCATGGACACCGCCAATTACGCGCTCGCGTCGTATCTCGCCCGCCGAGGCGACGGGGACATCCACCTCGTCGCTCACCGCGTGTCGTCCGATCTGTCCGCGTATCCGTCAATCCACGTGCACCGCGTTCCACGTCCACTCGGGCTGCACAGTTTCGGAGAACCGCTGCTCACGAGAGTCGCAACCAGACGAGCGCGCGAGATTCGCGCTGCGGGAGGCCATGTCGTCGCGAATGGCGGCAACGTTGACGCCGGTGACGTCTCGTGGGTGCACTACGTCCACGCCGCGTACAAACCGTCGGCGGCCGGCGCGCTGAATTCCGCCATCACCGCCACGAGGCATCGTTGGTATGTCGTCGCGGAGCGGCGTGCGCTTACAGGAGCGCGCCTGATCATCTGCAACAGCGCCAGGACCGTGAACGACGTCGTCGATGGCGTCGGCATCGATCCGAAGCGCGTCCGTCGCGTGTATTACGGGATCGATCCGGTGCGCTTTCGTCCGACGTCCGATTCAGCCGGCGCCAAAGCGGCGCTCGAACTCGACGCCAGGAGGCCTGTCGTGTTGTTCGCCGGCGCGCTTGGCGATCGCCGGAAAGGGTTCGACACGCTGTTTTCTGCGTGGTGCGAACTGTGTCGTGTCCCGGACTGGGACGCGCACCTGCTCGTCGCCGGCAGCGGTGCGGAGCTCGGCGCGTGGCAGGCGAGGGCAGCACGGCGCGGCGAGATGGCGAAGCGTGTGACGTTTCTCGGCTACTGGACGGACATGCCAGTGCTCATGGCCGCTGCGGATCTGGTGGTACATCCCGCCCGCTACGAGGCGTACGGGCTGGGCGTGCATGAAGCGCTCTGCTGCGGCGTGCCGGCCGTCGTCTCGGCCTCGGCTGGCGTTGCCGAGCGATTCCCGCATGACCTGCGTCCGCTTCTGCTGCAGGACGTCGAGAGCGTCTCGGAGCTCACGAGCCGCCTGCGCACCTGGCGCGACGCGAAGGACAGCTTCCGCGACCACGCGGTGGCGTTCGGCGCCGCGCTTGGCGCGCGGACCTGGGACGATATGTCGCGGGACCTCGTCGCCATGATCAGGTCGTGATGCACGCCGGCTTTGTCGATGTCGGATCGTGCTGGGTCTGCGGCGGGAACGCGCTCGCCCGCATTCATGACGCGATCATCGATCTCGACGTGTACCGCGATCAGCATCCGGACCTTGCCCAGTACACGGGCGAAGCGGTGTGGTTCCGCCGCTGCGCGTCGTGCGGCTTCACGCAGCCGGAGCAGTTGCCGTCTCTCGCTGGATTCTTCGATCAGCTCTACGACCAGCTCTGGTCTCCCGAATGGGTTCAGCAGGAATTCGACAGCGATTACAAGGATTTGATCTTTCAGACGATCCTCGCCGGCCTGGCAAAAAGAAGGACGGCAGGACCTTCGACTCCGTTCAGGGCAGGCCGGCGCCTGCTCGACATTGGCGCGCACGCCGGGCGATTCATGCGTCTGGCGCGGGCGGCGGGATGGGAGCCCGAGGGCATCGAGCTCAATCCGCGCACGGCCGCGTTCGCTGCGAAGCACACCGGGCTGCCGGTTCATTCGGTCAACGTCGACCACCTCGTGCTCTCTGGCCGGAGCTACGGCGCGGTGACGCTCATCGACGTGCTCGAGCACGTGCCGTATCCGCTGCCGCTTCTCTCGAGAATTTACGAGGCGCTGGAGCCGGGCGGCTGGGTCGTGATCAAGGTCCCGTCGGGGCCTGCGCAGCGCCAGAAGGAAAACATGCGGGCGCGCCTGCGGAAGGGCTATCGTCCGCGGCTCGCCGATAACCTCGTCCATGTGAATCACTTTTCACCCATGTCGCTGCGGAAAGTGCTCCAACGGGCCGGGCTGCGGGAGGTGTGGATCGGGATTGGGCCGCCGGAACTCCCGCCCGGGCGCGGCGCCGTGGCGGTCATCGCCAACCTTGCGCGCCGTACGCTCTATCGCGCTGGCAGGCTCGTGCCGGGCGGTGTGAACACGCCGCTCGCGCTCAACCTGCTGGCGTATGCACGGCGGCCGTCATGAGTCATCTGCCGTGCCCCCCGGCGCCCGCCCTGTCGGTGGTGATCCCCACATTCAACAATGAAGCGATTCTTCGCCGATCGATCGAGAGCTGGCGTACGCATACGGCTGACCAGCCGGTCGAACTTCTCGTGGTGGAGGATGGTTGTCGCGACGGCACGCGAGGGATTCTCGAGGAAGTGTCTGCGACTGACTGGGGACGACGCCACCTGCGCTGGATCCATATGAATGATGCGCACGAGCTGCGGTGCACGAACGCCGGTTTTGCCGCCGCGCGCGGACATCTCCTCGCGGCGTGGCAGGACGACATGTTCCTGAGCGCCCCCTGGCTCGTGCCGGAGTTAATCGCGGTGTTCAATCGGTACCCGGAGATCGGGCAGCTTGGGTTGAGCCGCGGCCTGGACATGTTTCCAGTGGAGGAACCGATCGGGCGCTGGGAAGATCTGCTCGATTGGCGTCGACTGCAAAGCACCATCGGAACGTTTCCCTGGAACTGGCTTCGTCTTCAGGAAGTCGATGCTCTCGTCCGGCCGTGGGTAATCCGTCGCGAATGTCTCGATCGTGTCGGCCCGCTCGATGAGGCCTTCGTGCCGACGGAGTGGGACGAAGCGGATCTGGCGTTCCGCATCCGCGCCGCCGGCTGGAAAGTCGCGACGTGTGGGTACGAACGGCTCGGAGCCTATCACCACCTGGGCAGCAGCACGGTCGGCGTGTTGTCCGACGCCTACAAAGCTCGCGTCCTTCGGAACGGTCGGCTCTTTCACGAGCGGTGGGACGACGAGATCGTTCGCAGCCACGCGCGAGGCCGCGCCGTCTGGGGGAGACCACTTTCCCCCGCGGGCTGGACGGCCACGGCCCTGCGGGCCTTGCGGGCTGTGCCCCGCCGTCTGACGCAACGGCGAGCAACCGGGGTCTGACCCCGGAGTCGTGGTGCCAGGGTTCAACCGTTGAAGCCAGACCCCATCACAACTGTGTACTCTCGGATCCCAACGGAATGTATGACGAAGCCTACGACAGGTGGTCAGACCCCGTATGGGTGTTGGTAGGGTCAGACCTCGAAGCCTGAATGATGTGGAGTCCCGCGTTTGTCGCAGCCCAACACGCCTACTCGGTAGCGCTGCGCGCCAGGTATGGGCGCAGCGGCATGCCCTGGCGCGTGCACGACGACACCGTACGCATCGATCCGCGCGTTCGCCATCTCGTGCCGCATGCCTCGGAAGGAGCCCTGTATCGATTCCTGCAGCGTGAGATCGCTGCGGGTGCCGTCGTGCTGGACGTCGGATCGTTTCTTGGTGTCTACGCTGTACTGGAAGCGCGACTCGCCGGTGCTGCCGGGCGTGTGATCGCCCTCGAGCCGACCGCGTGGAGCGCGTCGATCGCCCGCCGGCATTTTGCGTTCAACGCCGGAGCGGGTGCCCCCTTGACGCTCATCGAAGCTGCGGCTGGGGAAATGCGTGGACACGCGACGCTGTACGAATACGACGAGCCATACGTCAATGCCCTCGCCGCTGCGGTCGACGTCGCGGGCAGTCCCATGCGTCGATCGGTGGACGTGGTGACGCTCGACGAAGTGTGCAGCGAGTTGCGGATCGTACCGACGTTCATTCGGATGGATGTTCAGGGGGCCGAATTCCACGCGCTCCGCGGCGCCAGCCACGCCATCCGCGCGGCAGGACCGCGGCTGACGATCGTCGCGGAAATGCACCCACAATGCTGGCCGGGCTTCGGCATCGATGCGTCTTACGCGCGTGACACAATCGCGTCGCTCGGACTGGACGCAACGCCGCTCGAACCGGGCGCCGAATTATTTGCCCGTGACGGACATGTCGTGTTCAGGCCCGCCGGCGCCCGCGCATGAAGATTGTCGTCGCCCAGGACGCGCTTCACGCTGAGGGCGGCGTTGAAACCTACCTGGCCTCCGTCATTCCAGCGCTTCGCGCCAGAGGCCACTCGGTTGCCTTGCTGTTCATCCGCAGACGCGGCGCGCCGCTCATCGGCGAAGTCGACGGCCCGCAGGTCGCCGTGGAGCCCCCGGACCTCGATGCGGCGTTCGCCGAATTGCGTGCATGGGGACCCGACGTGTGCTTCTCGAACAACATGGCGCCGCTCGACGTCGAACGGCGCGCGCTCGACGAATGGCCCGTCGTGAAGTTCATGCATGGCTACTTCGGCACGTGCGTCAGCGCGTTGAAGACCCATGCGGTCCCCTTCCGCACGGCGTGCAGCCGCACGCTGGGGCCGGCGTGCCTCGTGCTGTATGTCCCGCGCCACTGCGGATCGCTGACCCCTGCAGCCTTGACGGGCGGTTATCGATGGGCCCGCGCGCAACAGGGGTTGCTCACGCGGTATGCCGCTGTCGTGGTCGCCAGTGACCACATGGCGGAGGAGTATGCGCGTCACGGTGTCCCTCGCGAGCGCCTCGCGATGCTTCCTCTCTTCCCCTCGCTGACGCTTCGCGATTCCCCTGCGGCAGCTGGCGATCGCGTGCTGTTCCTCGGACGGATGACGGATCTCAAGGGCGGGGACCTGCTGATCCGCGCCGTGGGCGGCGCGGCGCGACGCCTGGGACGATCGATTCCGCTGGTGATGGCCGGCGACGGCCCGCAGCGGAGCGACTGGGAGCGCCTGGCATCGCGCGAGCGGATCGATGCCACGTTTCCCGGCTGGCTTGACGCCGATCAGCGCCTCGCGGCGCTGTCCTCCGCCGCCGTCCTCGCGGTGCCCAGCGTCTGGCCCGAACCCTTCGGCCTGGTCGGACTCGAGGCCGCCGCGATGGGAGTACCCGCTGTCGCGTTCGACACGGGCGGTATTCGGCAATGGCTCCATCACCAGGTCAGCGGACTGCTCGTGCCTCCGGCAGGCGGACACGCCGCCCTCGCGGCCGCGTTGAGCGAGATCCTGGAGGATCGCGGCCTTCGAGATCGCTTGAGTCGGGGTGCGCTCACAACCGCGCGCCAGATGTCCGTCGACGCCCACTTGTCCGGGCTGGAGCGCGTGCTGCAGCGTGCCGCGCGTCCCTCCCTTTCAGTTCGCCACGATCCCGTAACGCATCGATGACTCTCCGCTGGCACATCCTGACACCGGAGCTTCCTCCCGATTGTGGTGGGGTCGGTGATTACACAGCGCAGGTCGCGGAAGCCCTCGCACGGAGCGGCGATACCGTGTCGGTTTACAGCCCGCCTGCACTTGCAGGCTGGACCGCGCCCGAAGGCATCGAGGCGGTGCCGCTCGCCGATCGCTTCGGGGCCGAATCAGTGCGGACCTTATCGATTCGTCTTGACCGCGAGCCGTCCTCGTGCCTGCTCGTCCAGTACGTGCCCGCTGTGTTCGGCCGCCGCGGCGCGAACGAGGCGTTCTGTCGATGGTTTCGTGCTCGCGGACAGGCGGGTACCGACGTTCGCGTCATGTTTCACGAACCGTATTCGTACTTTCGATGGCGGCCGGATCACGTTTTCACCGCCGTCGCGCAACGCGCGATGGCCCGGATCCTTCTGGACGCCACTCCGCTCGTCTACCTCTCGACCGATACATGGCGGCGCTACCTCTCGCGCTATGGATCCGACACGGTGCGACGAGCCGTGACGATTCCGATCCCGTCCGCCATCCCTCGCGTGAATGGTCCCGACGCCATTGCTGCCGCGCGGAGCAGGTCGATCGGGACCGCGACTCACCTCGTCGGGCACTTTGGTTCCTATGGCAACCATGTCGCGCCGATGCTGCGGGAGGCCCTGCACGATCTGTTGTCATCCGATCCTCATGTCGCCGCCGTCTGCACAGGCGCCGGAAGTGATTCGTTCGTCGAGCGGCTCCTGGCCGGGCATCCGGCGTTTCGCGGGCGCCTTGCCGGCACGGGGCGCGCAGCCGCGCGTGACATCTCGCTGCATCTGCAGGCGTGCGATCTCCTCATTCAGCCGTATCCCGACGGTGTCACGACGCGCCGCACGTCGGTGATGGCCGGCCTGGCCAATGGCCGGGCAGTGGTGACTTCCGAAGGCCCGCTCACCGAGAACATCTGGCGCGAGACCGGGTCGGTCAGGCTGGCTCCGTCAGTCGACGCGCTCGTTACGAGCGCCCGCGGGCTGCTGTCGGACACCGCCGCCCGCGCCGCGCTCGAGGCCTGTGCCTCCGCCACGTATGCATCGCGGTTCGATCTTCGCCACACGATCGATGCCCTTCGCAGTCCGGCTCCCGCATATGTCTGAGGGCAAACCGCTCCTGAGCGTCGGCATCACCACGCGGAACCGACACGATTCGCTTCAGCGCTGCGTGGCGTCGCTGCGGCACCTCGACCACCTGTCACCCGAGATTCTGATCTTCGACGATGCCTCGGATGTGCCCGTCGCCAGCACGCTGACCGCGCAACCGCGGCTTCGAATCATTCGCGACGATCGCGGCCCCGGCAACATCGTCGGGCGCAACACGCTCATGACCCAGGCGTCTGCCGACGCCGTGCTGCTGCTCGACGACGACGCCGCCCTGCTCGAGGCCGCGGGTATCGAGCGCGCGCTCGAGATTCTGTCGCGGGACAGCGATGTGGCCGCCGTCGCCTTCGCACAGGCGAATGAGGACGGCCGGCCATGGCCGGAGACGATGCAGCCTGGCCGCGGTCAGTCGCCGCGCTATGTCGCGGCATTCATCGGCTTCGCGCATCTGCTCCGCCGCGATGTGTTTCTGCGCCTTGGCGGGTATCGGGAGAGGTTCATCTTCTACGGGGAAGAAAAAGAATACTGCCTGCGGCTCCTCGATCGTGGCCTCCGCGTGGTCTATCTGCCTGACGCGCTCGTCATCCACGCGCAGAATGCATCCGGCAGGACACCGCAACGATACCTGCGGTACGTGACGCGCAACGACTGCCTGAACGCGCTCTATAACGAGCCGCTCCGTCGCGTCGTATGGCTCGTGCCGGCGCGCCTTGCGCTGTATTTCAGAATGCGCGCGCGGTGGGGCGTAGACGATCCCGCTGGACTGCTCTGGATTCTGAAGGAAATCGCCACGAACGCAGGCGGGGTCTTGCGGGCGCGACAACCCGTGTCGCGCCGTACGCTCGCAGCATGGCGGCGTCTTCGCGACGGCACGGCGCCATATCCGGCGGCAATCGAGCAGCGGCCGTGAAGGCGATTCTGGACCTTGCGAGACGCGCGCGATTGCGTGCGCTGTTGAGTGGGCAACTCTCGAACGGCGCGGAGGTCTGGCAGGCGCACCGGGCCGGGAGCGCTGTGCCCCCTCTTCGTTTCCGCAACGGTCTGGTTCTCTCCCACGGCGCGGGCGACGCGCCGGTGTTTCTGTTCTTCGAGATCTTTGCGAATGCCTGCTACAGGCGGCAGTTCACCGTGCCGCAACCGGGCGACACGATCGTCGACATCGGGGCGAATATCGGCGCGTTCACGCTCGACTGCGCGGCGAGGTTTCCTTCCTCCCGGATCGAAGCCTATGAGCCCAACCCGCGCGCATATCGTTTCCTGCAGGAAAACGTCGCGGCCAATCACCTCGAGAGCCGCGTGCGTGCATACCCCGAGGCTGTCGGCCGTGTTCCCGGAGTCCTCGACCTGTGGGGCAGTGCGGGGAGCGTCATCGCCACGGGGTATCCCCACGCGTCTGAGGCGACGGGCCCCTCGGCCACGTGTGCGATGGTCGATCTTCCCACCGTCGTGGCACGCGCCGGCGGGACAGCCGGGGTGGTGAAAATCGACGCGGAAGGGGCCGAGGCGGACATTGTCGAGGGTGGACGCGACATGGTCCGGTCGGTCGCGCAATTTGTCGGAGAGTACCATGAGGATCGCGTTCCGGATGTCGTCGCGAGGTGCCGGTCCACATTCGAGCAATCAGGATTCGCGTTCACCCTGGCCGGCAGCCGGCGGTGCGGACCGCTCTTTCGTGCGCGGAGAATCGACTGAAGCGGCTGCTCACCATCGGGCACTCCTATGTGGTCGCCCAGAACCGCCGTCTTGCGCACGAAATGGCGCTCGAGGGCGCAGGAGAATGGGACGTGACCGTCGCGGCGCCCTCGCGGCTTCGCGGAGACCTTCGCGACATCGAGCTCGAGCCGTTTCCCACGGAAGCATGCGCCGTGGCGCCGCTTGCCGTCCGGTTCAGCGGGCATCCGCATCTGCGCTTCTACGGCCCAGGGCTGCGCTCCCTCTTGCGACAGCCGTGGGACGTTGTGCACTGCTGGGAAGAGCCGTATGTCGTTGCGGCCGCGCAGATCGCGTGGCACGTTTCCGCAACAGCCCGGTTCGTGCCCGCGACGTTCCAGAATATCGCCAGGCAGTACCCCGCGCCGGTTGCGATGATCGAGCGGAGAGTCATGGCACGCGCCGACGGATGGATTGCCTTCGGTGAAACCGTGCGTGACGCCCATCGCGATCAGCCGGAGTACGCGTCGAAGCCTGCGCGGGTCATCAATCCCGGCGTCGACATCGAGGCGTTCCGGCCCGACCCTGCCGCGCGCCGCGCGATACGCGAACGCCTGGGCTGGGCACCACACGACGCCGTGGCGGGATTCACGGGCCGTTTCGTCGAGGAGAAAGGAATTGGCACGCTGCTCGAAGCCTTTGCGCGATCGACAACGCCCTGGAGCCTTCTGTTCGTCGGCGGGGGCGTCATGCAGGCCGACATCGACCGGCTTCGGGTCGCCCATCCGTCGCGGGTCCGGGTCGTGACAGGAGTGCCACACGACCACGTGCCGGCGTACGTGAATGCGATGGATCTGCTGTGCGCACCGAGCCGGACAACGCCCACGTGGCGCGAGCAGTTCGGGAGGATGCTCATCGAGTCCATGGCGTGTGGCGTGCCCGTTCTCGCGAGCCCCAGCGGTGAAATTCCCTACGTCATCGGCGAGGCCGGGATTCTTGCGTCCGAAAATGATCCGGCCGCCTGGGCCCGCGAGATCGAGAGGCTGCTGTCCGATCGATCGCTCCGCGAGGACCTATCCGCGCGCAGTGTCGAGCGCGCTCGCTCGAGGTTCGCGTGGCCGGTGGTCGCGCGCGCGCACCTTGATTTCTTCGAGGAGCTCTGCGCGCGATGAGCCGGCTGCGCGTGGCGCTATTCGCGGACTTCCTCGAGGAAGGATGGCCCAGCATGGACCTGGTGGCAGACATGCTCCTGGATCGGCTGAGCCGCGAGCATGCGGGCGAAATCGACGCGACGCTGATCAGGCCCCGGTTACCTCGGCGGCTGTCACGGCTCGCGCGAGATACCCGCGTCGTCGGGTTCGATCGCGTGGCCGGCCGCATGTGGGACTATCCACGGCAGGCGAGGACGCTTGCGGATCGCTTCGACATCTTCCACGTCGTGGATCACAGTTACGCGCAGCTCGTGCACGAGTTGCCCGGCAACCGCACAATCGTGACGTGCCACGACATCGACACGTTCCGAAGCGTGATCGAACCGGGACGCGAGCCGAGAAACGCGGCGTTTCGGGCGATGACGCGCCGGATCCTGAGCGGCCTTCGGAAGGCCGGCCACGTCGTGTGCGACACGGAGGCAACGAGGGAGGGGTTGATTCACAAGGCCGGCTTCGCCGAGCAGAAGACCAGCGTCGTGCACAATGGTCCGCATCCGAGTTGCACGCCCCATCCGGAAGCCTCTGCCGATTACGAAGCGGCGCGTCTCCTTGGTCCGCCTCGGTCGGCGATCGATCTCCTTCACGTGGGAAGCGCGATTCCGCGCAAGCGCATCGATCTCCTGATCCGGATCATGGCCGCGCTCGGACCGCGGGCGCGGCTCGTGCGCGTGGGCGGCGCGTTTGCGGCGGAGCAGGCCGCACTCGCGCGCGACCTCGGCGTCAATAACGTCGTGGTGCTGCCGTTTCTCGATCGATCGACGCTGGCGGCGATTTATCGGCGCAGCGCGCTGCTGCTGTTGCCCTCCGAGCGCGAGGGGTTCGGACTGCCGCTCGTGGAAGCGCTCTCGTGCGGCACGCCCGTTGTTGCCAGCGACATCCCCGCGTTGCGCGAGGTCGGCGGCGATGCAGTGACGTACTGCGCGGTTGGCGACGTCGAGGGCTGGAGCCGGACGATCGCCGCGCTGCTCGACGAGCGCGCCGGGCGGCCGGACGACTGGGCGAGAAGGCGGGAGCAGGGCATTCGCCGCGCCGATGCGTTCAGCTGGTCGACGTACGCCGGCGAGATCGCCGCGCTCTATCGGCGCATGGCAGGCCCCACGGACCCTTCGTGCTGAAGGTGTTGCACGTCGGCAAGTACTATCCGCCGGTGTCGGGCGGAATGGAGCGTGCGGTGCAGATGCTCTGCAGCGTCGCGCCGGATCGGCTCGACAGCCGCGTGCTGGCGTTTTCCCGCGGCACGTCAACGATCGAAGAGATCGTCGATGGCGTGCCGGTCACGCGCGTTGCCACGCTTGGCCAGGCTGGATCCGTCCCTGTCGCGCCCACCTTCGCTGCCCACCTTCGGCGCGCGAGCGCCGACGTCATGATCGTGCACGAACCCAACCCCTGGGCGCTGCTGTCGCTGCTTTTTGCGAGGCCACGCATGCCGTTCGCGATCTGGTTCCACAGCGACGTCGTGCGTCCCTGGCTGCAGTATCGCCTGTTCTACGCGCCGGTCGCGTGGCCTGCGTACGACCGGGCGGCCCGGTTCGTCGTGTCGTCGCCGGCGCTTGGGGAGGCGTCGACGGTGTTGAAGCCTTATGCCGACCGCATCGCCGTCATTCCGTTCGCCATCGATGCCGGAGCCTGGCAGGCGACCGCGGCGATCAGGCAGCGGGCCGCGGAACTGCAAGCCGCGGCCGGACGGCCGATCGTGCTCTTCGTCGGACGCCTGGTGCCATACAAAGGCGTAGACGTGCTCATCAGGGCCGCCGCGCCGTTACCGGTGCAGGTCGTCATTGCCGGCGACGGCCCGATGGGTGATGTGTGGAAGCGTGCGGCCGCCACGCACCGCGACCGCGCAACGGTGGATTTTCCCGGTTCACTGTCCGACGACGACGTGAAGGTCTGGCTGCACGCGGCAGCCGTGCTGGTTCTGCCGTCAATCACGCCGGCGGAGGCGTTTGGCGTCGTGCAGCTCGAAGCGATGGCGAGCGGCACGCCGGTCGTCAGCACTCGCCTGGCCTCAGGCGTGCCGTGGGTGAACCGCGACAACGAGACCGGTTTCGTGGTCCCACCGGGGGACGTCGTGGCGCTGCGCCGCGCGCTCGAGACACTCCTGGCCGACGCTCCGTTGCGGGCGCGGTTTGGGGCAGCGGGCGTCGCGCGCGTGCAGTCGGACTTCACCATGCCCGCCATGGCGGATCGTCTCGTGGCTCTCTGCCACGCGGTTGCTGCAGAGCGACGATGAAACGATTGTTCGACGGCGCGCTCGCCCTGACCGGCCTCACGCTGTCGGCCCCGCTCTGGCTGCTGTTTGCTTCCGCGATCAAGCTCGAAGATGGCGGCCCGGTGTTCTACGCGCAGGAACGGGTGGGCAAAGGTGGTCGTGCGTTTCGGGCGCTCAAGTTTCGATCGATGCGGCAGGACGCCGAAGCCTCGACCGGGCCCCTGCAGGCGCGCCACAGAGATACGCGTATTACCCGTGTCGGTCGCGTCATGCGGGCAACGGCCATGGACGAATTGCCCCAGCTCTGGAACATCCTTCGGGGAGACATGAGCTTTGTGGGACCTCGCGCGTTGAGGCCTGAAGAAACTGAGATTGAAGGAAACGTACCGGTCGCACTCGAGGCCGTCCCTGGATACACGCTCCGGACTGCCGTCCGACCCGGTCTGACCGGTATTGCGCAAGTCTATGCGGCGCGAGATATCTCGCGCCGGGACAAATTCCGCTACGACGCGGTGTATATCCGTCGTCAGTCCTTCTGGCTCGATGTACGTTTGATTCTCCTGTCGTTTTGGATAAGCTTCCGGGGCACATGGGAATCCAGGGGCCGCAAGTATTGACGGCCGGCCGGCGTGACGTGATCGTCGTTGGCGGCGGCCCGGCTGGTCTCCTGGCGGCGCGCGATCTCGCGGCTGCAGGCTTCAGCGCGACCGTGCTCGAAGAGCACGATCAGATCGGCGTGCCGGTGCACTGCACGGGCGTGCTCGGCGTAGATGCCTTCGACGAGCTCGAGCTCCCGCGTGAGACCGTTCTCCAGACCGCGCATGCCGCACGCTTCATTTCAGCCGACGGATCGTCACTCATCGTCGATCACGACCGGGTGCGGGCGGCGATCATCGATCGCAGCGCGTTTGATGCGGCGCTCGCGGCTTCCGCGACCGTCGCGGGGGCCGAGATCCTGACGGGCTGCCGCGTGCGGCAGATCGATGTGACGTCGGACGGCGTGAGCGTGTCGACCGCGGCCGGCATGCTTCTGTCGCGCGCGTGCGTGATTGCATGCGGCGCAAACTACCGGTTCAACCGTCGTCTTGGTCTCGGTCTGCCGCGCGCGTTCGTTCACAGCGCCCAGCGCGAGGTGCCGTTTCAGGAGACGGATCATGTCGAGGTCTACCTCGGGCGTCAGATCGCGGCCGGCGGTTTCGGGTGGCTCGTGCCGTTCCGCCGGGAAGGATCGTCGTACGCGCGCGTCGGCGTGATGTGCGAGAGCCGCGCACGCGCGGCGTTCAAGCAACTGTCGCAGCGCATTGGCGCGCGCTTCGACATCACGCCGGAGTGGGGAGAGCCGCGGGTGAAGATTCTCCCGCTTGCGCCCGTGACGCGGACGTGGTCGAGGCGGATCCTCGCGGTCGGGGATGCGGCCGGCCTGGTCAAGGCCACAACAGGGGGCGGCATCTACTTCGGCCTGCTCAGCGGGAAAATTGCGGCAGAGGTGCTCGGCGGCGCATTGCGCGACGATCGACTCACCGCCTCCCGGCTGCGTGAGTACGAACGGCGATGGCGCGCGCGGCTGTGGCCGGAAATTCGGGCGGGGCTCGCCTTCCGGACCATGGCGGCCCGTTTGAACGACCGTGCGATCGACGCGGTCGTCGAGCTCGGCCGCGTGGACGGGATTGTGCCGCTGCTCAAGCAGACCGCGGATTTCAACTGGCACGGCGCCGCCGCGCGGTCGCTGCTCCGTCATCCGTCATTCCGCCGCGTCGTCTTCAGCTCCATCTGGAGTTGAAACCGCCGCGGGATCCTTCCGTGCCGTCACCACACCGCGATCTGCTCGAACAGGGGCATTACGCCCGCAAACAGATCTTCAGCCGCAATAGGGTTGTGGCGTGGAGCCACGGGCGCCGCTTCACGCTCGCGCGCGAGCTGGCGTCGGCGCGCGCCGGCGGCGCGCTGCTCGATTACGGATGTGGGGACGGGACGTTCGTCGCGCTTGCGCACGATCTGTTCCGCGAAACGGTCGGCGCCGACATCGACGTCGAGCAGGTGCGGGGCTGCGCCGAGCGGCTCGGCACCCTTCAGGGCGTCGAGTTCGTGTCCACTGATGCCCTGCGCGATCCGGATCACGCCGCGCGCTACGATGCGGTCGTGTGCATGGAAGTGCTCGAGCACTGTCCGTCAGACGTGCAGCCACACGTGCTCGGCGATCTCGCCAGGCTGTCGCGGGCCGATGCTGTCGTGGTGATCAGCGTCCCCATTGAGATCGGGCCCACGCTCGCGGTGAAGCAGGCGGTACGTGCCGTAGCGGCCGCGGGCGGCCTCACCGAGTATGCCCACCGCGAGCGGTACCGCCCGTCAGAGTTCCTGCGGATGTTGCTCGCAGATAGCACTTCGGAAATCGAGCGACCCGAAACCGTTGCGACCACCGCCAGCGGCACGAGCGTGCGGTTCCACGGTCATAAGGGATTCAACTGGCACGCACTCGAACGCTTGATCGCGCGAGTCTTCACGATCGAGCGGCGACTGTATTCGCCTGTGCCGCTGACCGGGCCGTGGCTCAACAGCCAGGTGTGGTTCGTGTGCCGGAAACGGACAAATTAGTGAATCTGTGAATTGGTGAATGGAGTGAATTGGGCAAACGGAGTTACCACGCAAGGTCGCGGAGTATCTCGCGCGGAGAACGCGGAGCACGCGGAGAAGCGGGGCTACCGGATCAGCCTGACCGATCGCTTCGCGGCTGATCCGGTAGTCCCCGAGCCCCTCTGCGTTCTCGGCGGCCTCTGCGCGAAAAACTGAGCGCTCTCCGCGCGAGAGGCGCGAATTCACCAATTC
This sequence comes from Vicinamibacterales bacterium, assembly GCA_038320555.1. Taxonomy (GTDB): domain Bacteria; phylum Acidobacteriota; class Vicinamibacteria; order Vicinamibacterales; family 2-12-FULL-66-21; genus JALZOC01. Next base: position 18,954 of record JBBQEJ010000041.1, read on the forward strand.
ACAATCCACCAACCATTGCGGTAGACGGTGGAACCGCGCGGTGCCGTGCCTTCGCCCTCCCGAGCGGCTGACCGCGTTCGGCGTCGAGACGCAATCGTCACGTTGTTCTGCGCGTGCAGACCAGGAATCGCCCACCCGATCTCGCCCACGTCGCGCTTGACGCGCTTGTGCTGCACGCTACCCGTCAGCGTCCGCGTCCTCCGTCGCAGCGGACTTCCACGTCGGCGGCACCAGGCAGGATCGTAGATGAAATCTTCGACCTCCTGATCATTGGTCGGCCCCTGAGGCTGACCCCGGCGCATCGCGAGGGCTGCCAATAACGAAGGAGCCGTCAACCCCACCACCGGATCAGGGCCAACAAACGATGACAGACTGCGCGTAAACGGAGACGCCCCGGGAGTATTGAGTCCCGAGAAACTCTGGGGCAAGACGGCGATCAATCCGGCACCGTAGCCGTACGCGTTGGCCGGAACCGCCGCCGACACGGGGAAGGATTGCGCCCCGGCCGGCACTCTGCCTGCGAGGCCGGGAACATTCGGCGACCCGAACACCGGCGCGGCGATCGGACTATTGCCGATGCCAATCGGGGTCTGAAAGGCGAATCCCGTCAGCGGTACGGTCGTCCCACATCGGACCACCCGATCCATAAATTGGCTCCAGCATCTGAGCTCTCCTGTTCTCGTCATGTTCTTTGTTGAAGTGGCCTGCGGCCTCTCGACCGCAGGCCGGCCGTCCTCGTCGATCTACATCACGTAGCTTGCTCCTTGTCCGGCGAAGGCTTGCGGTACGAGATCGAACCGCCCGAGTTCGCCGAACCGAACGGCTGCTGCTGCTGGAGATACTGACCCTGCTGGGGCACGAACTGGGATCAGTTGCTGAAGCTGCTGTGGCACGATCTGCAGGAACTGCAGAATCTGCGGCAGCGGCTGTCCCGCGCCAATCCCCTGTCCCGCGATCGATTGATTCGAGAATGGTCGAAGGTATGGTTGTGACGGAAACGGCTGGGCGCCGAGTGCCTGACCCGCATAGGGAGAGACTCCCCACGAGATTGACGGTACGGGGAGAGTAGCCGGTGCGCCGATTCCGAACGTGGTTCCTGCTATGTGACCCATCAGACCTCCTCATTACACGTGTTGGTTCCAACCACTCTTCGATTTGTCACCATGAGGCTGCGCGATGTGTGGTCGCGTTCACTCGAGCGCTCGGCGCTGGCACGTCGCCTGGTTGGCTGACGCGTTCTTGTGTCGTGCGCGAACTCATGCTCGCGGCAGACTCATTCGAAGGTTTCGAAAAGTGACTCTTGCGGAGCGGCTCGCTCGCAGGTCAGGGATCGTGTCGCAACCGCCGACCAAACGAGAGACCGCGCCAGTGACGGATCTTCGCGATGGCGCGTCGTGTAGCGTGTAACCCGTACGGCGTAATGTGTATTACCTCACACCAGAACCATTCGGAAAGCTCGCGGCGTCGCGAGTGAAGTCAACGGATGAATGGCAGAGAGCGACCGCGGCGGTTGAAATGAGATTCGCGAAGCGTCTTCGTCAACTCCAGCGCCGGGATTGTGAGGCGAGTCACTCGTCTCTCGAGTTCGAGGAGGAAGATCTTCACCAGCATGAAGATTGAAGGAAGCAGGACGTGTTAGCATGGCCGTTCTGCCGGCCGCAGTGAGGTCACATGGCAAAGAAAAAATCCGCACGAAAGAGCGTCAGGAAGCCCGTCAGGAAGCCCCTCAAGAGAGCCGCCGCCATCGCGAAACGTCCCAAGACCAGGACCGCACGAATCGCCAGGACGTCAGATCCGCTGTTCGCGCCGGTGAAGGGGGCCGAGCTCCGGGAAATCGGCCACGTCCGCCTCGAGGTTGGGCGTGCCGGCGCGGCGCGGGTCAAGCGCATGGTCTACCCGGCCGGATTCCGCTGGTCGGTCGACATGAAACCGATTGTCGGGACGGACCTGTGCATGCACGCGCACGTCGGGTTCCTCGTCAGCGGCGAGATCCACATCGAATACGCCGATGGTTGTGTCGTCGAGCACAAGGCTCCTCAGATTGTGGCGATCGACCCGGGCCACGACGGCTGGGTCGTCGGCCGTCAGCCGGTCGTGCTGATCGAATTCGATTTCGAAGGGGACACGGTCCGTCGTCTCGGCATGCCGGAGACCCATCGTCATTCCTGATCGCGGGATCAGAATCGATTTCGTCAGCCTTCGGTCTTCGCCTCGGGCGCCGGACCTGGCACTGGACGCACGACACGGGGACTGTGCGGCAGCGTGTCGGCAGGCGTGGGACGGAACCATTCGGTCAGGCGCAGCATCCGTCCACGCTGGCCTCGGATCAGGTGGTCCAGCTGCTGCAGGATTGGCATCGTTTCGGCAAGGCTCGACACCACGCCAACCCCGCGATCGATCGCATGTTTCTGCATCGTGGGCTTTCCATCGCGCAGCATCAGCAGCGCCTTGGTCGGCCCTGCGCCGATGATCTCGGCGCAGTTGACGAACTGATCGTCGATGGCGAGGTCGAGCCGCAGGGCATTGGCGAGATCACCCCGTGAGCCCGGCACGGTTATGACGGCCGGCAGATAATAGCCCTGCTGCTCAAGCCACCACTGCGTCTGAAACTGAACGGCGTCCCCGGCGCTCGCGGGTCGTTTGGTCAGGAAGCACACTTCCCATCGCCCGGCGCGGGCAAGCGCGTAGAGATTGGCGATCTCTGCCGGCTCGTACGCCTTCACCCCCATCCACCAGTTGGGGCTGCGCCCGATATAGCTCCAGATGCGTTCGATATCGGGATGCGTCAGGGGCGCCTTTTCGTCCTCGGCATCGACCGGGAGCTCCCGCTTCAGACAATCCCGTGCGGCGTCCCTGAAAGCCGTCCGAAAATCCGCCAGCACCCCGTCGATATCCACGCCCAGTCTCAGCGCCATCAGTCATAAAAATACTCTTTTCGGCCGGCCGCCGCTCGTGGACCGCCAGCGCGGCCAGCACAGCCGCAAGCGCCGCGTTGGCTGGCATCACCAGACCGGTCTCCCAGAGGCTCTGCAGCGCGACGGCCATGAGGCCGGTCGCGGCCCCCGCGCGAATCCAGTACGTGGTCGAGGTGTCCGAGTCCAGCCGTTCGCGCACCGCGCGCCCGAGGGCCATGCACGCACAACCGACCAGCGCCAGCAGTACCATTCCGCCTTCCGCCGTCGCCTGCAGATAATGGTTGTGCGCCTGGTTGAACTGCACGACCCGTTCGGACCGCTGGTAATAGAGCATCGCCGTCCGGTACGTCCCGACGCCGGTCCCGATCAGCCAGAAATCCCGCACGACGGGCCGCGTATCGCTCCAAATCCGCAACCGGTTCTGGACGCTCGATCCTGACCGCGTGAATCGGTCGGCGAGCGCGGGCAGATCGGCGCGGCTGATGCCGAGTCCGATTGTGAGCACGAGGGCCCCCGCAAGCCACCAGCCGCGTCCAGGCGACGAGCGGCGCCGTAAGAGCAGCACACTTGCGATCGCGGCCCCCGCCAGCGAAACGATTCCGGATCTCGACAGCGACACCAGCAACGCTCCGATCATCGCGGCGCCGGCGGCGGTCAGCCACAGGGTCCGGCCGTCTGCCATACGCGCGAGGCGCGTGCGCCGGTGGGCACCGCCCGCGTGCGCCGCTCCCGGTTTGTTGGCGCGGGCGACGATGTAACCGAGGCACACCGGGGCGGCCATGATCGTCCACGTCGCGAAGTGGTTGCGGTTCACGAACGGCCCGAACGGCAGCGGTCCCTCGTACTCCGTGGGGAAGTGCCAGTAAATCATGCGTCCCGCGGTGGCGGCCTGCGCGACGGCTACGCCGGAAACCGCGAGGCCGATGGCACTGATTCCGCGGACAGTTCGGCGGACGCCTCCGGACACGAACATCGCGCGCGCGGCGAAGAACAGCGCGATGGCGCCGATCGCGTCAAGGGAGGCCCACACCGTGGCCTCGTCATCGATCGACAACGGCAGCCATGCCGGCACGGCTGACGGGTCAAGCTTCAGCGCCAGACGAATGGCGGCAGCATGCGGCGACAGCGCGTTCACGACGGCCCGAGGCGCCGGCACGGCTTGAACGAAGGTGAGGAGCGCGATGGCGAGCAGGAAAAGATCGAGCCCGCGTAACGCGCCGTGCCGCGCGGACCCGAGCCAGGGTCTGGAGACGAGGGCGAACAGAACGCAGGAAATGCTGAACGGAATCGCGGTTGTGGCGCTGCGTCCACCGAAGGCGGCGAGCGGCCAGAGGAGGAGCAGCACGAGCGCCAGCGCGCCGCGCCCGCTCCCACGACCCTCATGCCGCAGGCGATTCGCTCCCGTAGTAGCTCTTGTAGTTGTACCCGTAGTACCGCGAGTAGTAATACTTGTTCCGATCGAAATCGACGCGGTTCAGCACCACGCCAATCGATCGCGGCTTGCCGGCGCGTAAGGTCTGGAGCGCGCGCTCGGCGTGGACGCGGCGCGTCATCTCCGAGCCCACGACAAAAACGACGGCCGACACCACGCTGGCGAGCACGACCGCGTCGGTCACGGCGAGCACCGGGGGCGTGTCGAGCACGATCCAGTCGAATGGGCCCTGACCGAGGTTGGTGATGAAGCTTTTCATCCGGTCGGACGCCAGCAGCTCTGACGGGTTCGGCGGGGTCCGGCCGGCAGTGATCACGAAGAGGTTTGGTTCACTTGTGCGCTGCACGGCCTCGCGCACGCGCGCCTGGCCGACGAGCAGGTGCGACAGCCCGATGTTGTTCTCCACGCCCAGGATCTGGTGCAGGCCGGGCCGGCGCATGTCGGCGTCGACGAGGAGCACGCGCGATCCACCGAGGGCCATTGCCGTGGCCAGGTTGCACGCGGTGGTTGTCTTGCCCTCGAGCGGCTGGCTGCTCGTGACGGCGATCACGCGCGCGTCTCCCGCCCCAGCCGTGAACACGAGCGACGTGCGCAGCGACCGGAACGCCTCGCCGAAATCGTGCGGAACCGGTTCGGACAGTAGCGGCACGCGGTCGCCGCGAATCGCGGGCACCAGGCCGAGCAGCGGCAATCCGAGCCGCTTCGCCACGTCCTCGGGGGTCTTGATCGTATCGTCGAGGTATTCGATGCCGAAGGCGAGGCCGAAGGCGACCAGCAAACCGGCCATCAGGGCCGTGAACCACTCCCGCCGCGTATTCGGCGAGAACGGCGCGCCAGGCACCTCCGCGCGGTCCTGCACCTGCACGTTGTTCGAGCGGCTGTTGCTGACGACCTGCAGTTCCTTCTGCTGCGTGAGCAGCGACTGCCAGAGCTGTCGATCGCTCTCGGCCTGCCGCTGAAGCACCACGTAGCTTCCGCTCTTGCGGTCGAGATCCATCGCCTCGTTCTTCTGCTGCTCGAGCGACGTGTTGAAGCTTCGCTCCTGCGCCACGGCGGTCTGGTACTCGTTCTTCACGGTCTCGATTACGCGTGCGCGCTGTGCGGTCAGGGTCTCCCGCGCGTTCTTGATCTGCAGATCGAGCTTCTGAATCTCGGGATGGTTCGGCAGATACTTCGCCGAGAGACGGGTGTTCTCCGCCAGCAAATCGGTCAGCCGGTTCTTGGTTTCGACGACGCCCGGACTTGCCGCCACGACGGGAAACGCGTCGGCGGCGTCGGTCGCGGGATCGACCGACTTCAACTGGTTGTAGGTCGCCTCCTTCTGCATGCGCTCCGTGCGCTGGCGCGTGGCCGTCTCGTTGAGCGAATTCAACCTCGCGATCGTGATGTTCTGCCGATCGCCGAGCGACAGCGCGTTCTGATCTTCGCGGTATTGCGTGATGGCGGCTTCCGCGTCGCTGACTTTCTTTTCCTGCTTCACGACCTCGTCGCTCAGCCATCGCAGGTTTTTCTGAATGGTGTCGAGACGCATATCGAGGTTCTGCGTCGTGTACTCGTCGGCCAGCGCGTTCGCGGCAATGGCGGCAAATTTCGGGTCGGACGACTCGTACACGATTTCCACGAGACGCGTCTTCGCTTCCGGCACGATCCGGACGCCGCCGAGAAACTGGCTGATGATCCCGGCTTCCACGGCGTTCTCGTCCGGTCCCGGCGCTTCGGACGCCGGGGGCGGCTCGCGGCGGATGAGCGAGCGCACGGCCGTGCTGACCTTCCGCCGCGCGTCGGCGACCATCGTTGAAATGCCCTCCCGCCGGGGGGCGGTGCCGTTGAAGAGCGGATGATTCTGCAGCTGCAGCTTGCGGACCACGCGCTTCGCGAGGCCGCGGCTGCGCAGAATGCTGTATTGCGTGTTGTAGTACGGATCCGTGTCCTGCCAGTATTCGGTGGCGTTGAGATTACCGACCGCCACGGTTCGCTCGTCCTGGATCATGACGCGCGCGCTCGTGCGGTACATCGGAACCTGTGAATACGTCTGGACCATCATCGCGCCGGCGACGAGCGCGAACGCCGCCCCGGCCATGCGTCGATGCTTGAATACCGCCGCGAGACGATCCAGCAGATGGATGGGCTGCGCCCCGCCCGGGACGGGAAGCGACGGAGCATCCGCCTGCGTCGAGACGGAAGCCGGAAGGTCCTGGGCGTCAAACATCGTGTGGAGCTACGCCTTCACTGCGGACTGGCGGCGGGAGCCTGCGAACCGATGGCTGTTACGCCGGCGCTCGACGCCGCCGAGATGACGGCGGCGGCGGCGTTTGAAAAGAGGCCCGCCAGTCGTGGCTGACGCACGCCAAGCCGGACAAACGTCGCGACGGTTTCACCCGGTTCGATTCTGAAGCTCTGGCCGAGCGCGATCACCCGGCCGTCGTCGCCGACGACCTCGATTACGTACGAGCCGCTCTCGAGATTCTCGAACGTGAACCGGCCCTCCTCGTTCGCAGTAGCCGTCGCATCGGCGCCGCCCGTTTGCAGGTTTCGGAGCCGCACCTTCGAGTTCGGGAAAGGCGTGTTGTCAGCGTTCCAGACCACGCCGTGCACCGACGTCGATCGCGCAACGGCGGCCGTCCTGGCAGGCGCACCAGGGCCCCTCGCGCCCGCCAGCAGACCTCCCGGAAAAAGCAGGCCGGCCAGCGCCGCGCAAGCCAGTGGTGCCGCAATGGTCCGTACGTAGGTCACGTTCATCTGCACCCTCGCGAAGGCGAGCCGCAGAGGCTGCCGAGACCCATGAGCTGTCGAGGAGACTGCATAGTTACTGTAGTCCAGAGTCCTGTAAGCGAACAAGTGATTAAAGCAAGAAACTGACCACCGGGCTCGCGGGAGATGGTCCTGATTCCGGAGGTTTCCCACGCGATCGTCACGTCCGGGCTCCCCTATGCTCCGCTCGCTGTGACAACACGGCACAGGTGATTACGCTTTTGTCCGAACAATTGCAAAACCGTCACTATTCCGTGGGAGATTTACTCATTATGTGAGTTCGTACTCGACGGAGCCGTGAGCCCGGCGCCGCGCTGGTTTTTTGCGATTATCATGGTGCCTCAATGGTGCGCGGTCTCGACGCCCTCACGTCCCTGACTCTCAAACACGTTCGCGATCGCTGGTGGAACGACGCGTTCGGCGAATTCTTCGAACAGGCGCTTCGGCCCAAGCCGGGCAAGCGCATCCTCGATGTGGGATGCGGCGCCGGCACGGCGGAGATCAGCCTCGCGCGGCTTCAGATTTCACAGCTCCAGCTCTTTGGTGTGGATCTCCTCGTCGAACGTGTTCGCGAAGGACGCGACAGGGTCCGCGGAATCAACGCGCGCGCGGGCTTCGCGGCCGCCGATGCCTGCAGTCTGCCGTTTGTGGACGGCGCGTTCGACTGCACGTTCTGCGTCGCGGTTCTGCAGCATCTCCGCGACGTCTCCACGGCGCTCGCGGAACTGGCGCGCGTGACGCGGCCTGGCGGATTGGTCCTCGCCGTCGAGCCGGATAACGCCGCGCGGTACTGGTTCAGCTCAATCCCGTCGGGCATGGAAGCGTTCGAACTGGGACGCCGCTTCTTCGCGGCGCTTGCCGTCGCGCGCGGGGAAGCGCCGCCCACCGCCATTGGTCCCGCGCTCCCGGGATTATTCGTCGCGGCTGGAATCCACCCGCTGTCGGTGGATCTGTTCCCCGTGTCGGGGTCATTTGTCGGCGCGCCTCCTCCCGCGGTGTGGAAGGCGCGGGCGGAGGCGATCGACGCCGCGGTCGCGCTGGCGCCTGATGAATCGCTACGCCGTCTCGGCACCGACTACGCGGCTGCCGTCGCGCGCTATGGCCGGGAAGCCACGGCGGCCGGCCGCGCGTTTGTCGAGATACAGAACGCGATGCTGTTCGCGTCGGTCGGTCAGTGTCCGGACAATTGATGACCGAGGGATGGCGCGGCTGGGACGACTACGCGCCCTTCTACGACTGGGAAAACGCCCAGACGGTCCGACGGCGGGACGTCGCATTCTGGCAGCGTCTTGCCGCTGCGCAGGAGGGTCCCGTTCTCGAGCTCGGTTGCGGAACGGGCCGAATCGCGGTGCCCGTGGCCCGGGCCGGCGCCCAGATCGTCGGCATCGATCGATCGGACGAGATGCTCGCGCGGGCACGGAAGCGAATCGCACGCGCGCGGCTTGTCGGGCGCGTGATGCTCGTCCGTGGCGACATTCGCGACCTTCCGTTCAGGTCCCGCGCGCGGTTCAGCGCCGTCCTCGCCGCGTACGGGATTCTTCAGTCGCTCACGCGCGAGCGCGACCTGGCCCGCACGTTCGAATCGGTGGCCCGCGTGCTCCGGCGCGGGGGGCTCTTCGCGATCGACGTCGTCCCCGATCTGCCGAAGTGGGAAGAGTACCGCGATCGCGTGAGCCTCAAGGGACGCCGTGGACGAAAGACGACGCTGACCCTGGTGGAGACCGTCCGTCAGGATCGTCGCCGGCATCTGACGATCTTCGACCAGGAATACCGCGAAACGTCGGGCGGCCGGAGACGAACGCACCGATTCTCGCTGACCTTTCGTACGCTGTCGGTGCCGCAGATGACGCGGCGGCTCGAACAGGCCGGCTTCCGCGTGCGTGCCGTACTCGGGGATTACCAGGGCGGTCCGTGGGATGAACGAGCCGACGTCTGGATGATTCTGGCCTCGAAGAGGTGATTGCGATAGTCACGCTTTTCGCTGTCCTGCTGAACACACCGGCGGTTAACACGAGACACGAAGTCAGGGGAGCCCTGTCCCCACCCCACAAGGCGCGGGGTCAGATCCCGGCGCCCCGGGGATGGGGTCAGGCCCCGGTCCGCGCGTGGTAAGATGAGCCGTCAATTTTCCCGTCTTTCTCTGGAGTTTCATCATGTCCGGCCATTCCAAGTGGGCCACGATCAAGCACAAAAAGGGCGCCGCGGACGCGAAGCGCGGGAAGATTTTCACCCGCATCATCAAGGAACTGACGGTGGTGGCGCGGGCCGGCGGCGGCGATATCGACAGCAACCCGCGACTGCGTACGGTCGTGGCGGAAGCCAAATCCGTCAACATGCCAGCCGATAACATCAAGCGCGCGATTCAGCGCGGCACGGGCGAGCTGCCGGGCGTGTCCTACGAAGAAATCAACTACGAGGGCTACGGCCCCGGCGGCGCCGCCGTCATCATCGAAACGCTGACCGACAACAAGAACCGCACCGTCGGAGAAATCCGTCACGTGCTGGCGAAGCACGGCGGCAACCTCGCGGCCGAAAACAGCGTGGCCTGGATGTTCGACAAGAAGGGCTACATCGTCGTCGAAAAAACCAAGGCGGCCGAGGAAGCCCTGCTGGCCGCCGCCATCGACGCGGGCGCCGACGACATGCGCGACGACGGCGACAGTTGGGAGATCGTGTCCGCGCCCGACGCGTTCCAGAAAGTGCTCGACGCGGTCAAGGCGCTCGGGATCGAGCCGGGGGCCGCCGAGGTCGCGTTCCTGCCGCAGAATTACGTGAAGCTCGAAGGCAAGCAGGCCCAGCAGATGATCAAGCTGATGGATGCTCTCGAGGATTCAGAGGACAGCAAGAAAGTGTGGTCGAACGCCGACATCGAAGAGAAGGAGATCGAGGCCTCGTTGGCGTGAAGATCTTCGGGATCGATCCCGGCTCCGAGCGTACAGGATACGGCTGCATCGAGGTGATTGGCAGTCGCCACTATCTCGTCGTTTGTGGCTCGATTTCGGCTCCTGCCCGTTCGACGTTCCCCGACAAGCTGAAGCACATCCACGGCGGCCTGGCCGCGCTGCTCGCGCGCCACCGCCCGGACTGCGTGGCCGTGGAGAACATCTTCTACGCGCGCAACGTGCGCAGCGCGCTCAAGCTCGGCCACGCGCGCGGAATCGCACTGCTGGCGGCGTCCGAGGCCGGGCTACCGGTGGCCGAGTACGCGCCGGCCGAGATCAAGCGCGCGGTCGTTGGATACGGGCGCGCCGAGAAGGATCAGGTGCAGCAGATGATCAAGCTGCTCCTCGGGCTGGATGCGGCTCCCGCACCGCACGACGCCGCCGATGCGCTGGCCGTTGCGATCTGCCACGTGCACACAGCAACCGGCATCATCGCGGAGCGCGCGGCCGCAGAGAAACCGTCGACGACGATGCGATCGTGGCGCGACTATCGTCCGTGATTGCGCAGCTTCGCGGTGCCATCGTCGAAAAACATCCCAGCCGCTTGATCATCGAGGTCGGCGGCATTGGCTACGATGTGCAGGTCCCGCTGTCGACCTTCTACGTGCTCGGGGAGCCAGGCACGCCGGTCACCCTGCGGATTCACACCCACGTGCGCGAAGACGTCATCGCGCTGTACGGCTTCTCGACGGCGCTCGAGCAACACCTCTTCGAGCGCTTGATTGCCATCAGCGGAATCGGACCGAAGCTGGCACTGGCGGTGCTGTCGGGCATCGAGCCCGCTCAACTCGTCAAGGCGATCCGCCTTCAGGATGTTGCGCGGCTGACGGCGATCCCCGGCATCGGCAAGAAGACCGCCGAGCGTATCGGATTGGAGCTGAAGGATCGCCTGCCGGCCGCGCTGCAGGCAGCCGGCCCGGAGCCCGCCGCCACGACTCCCGAAGATCAGCTGCGCGATGATCTGCTGTCGGCGCTTCTCAACCTGGGCTACCAGCGGGCCGTGGCCGAAAAGGCAGTGGACCGTGGGTTGAAGGGCACGTCAAAAGGATCGGCAGCCGCTGGATTCGAAGAGGCGCTGCGGGATGTTCTGCGGGGGTTGATGAAGGGATGAGCGACGATCGCATCGTCAACCCGGGCCGCGGTGAGGAGGACGCTCAGTACGAGGCCGGCCTCAGGCCCCGCACGCTCGACGAGTACATCGGCCAGGAACGGGTACGTGAACAGCTCCATGTCTCTATTTCGGCCGCCAGGCAGCGTGGCGAAGCGCTCGACCACGTGCTGCTCTATGGTCCTCCGGGCCTCGGCAAGACCACTCTCGCCTCTGTGATTGCGAACGAGCTGGGGATGCCTATTCGCGCGACGGCCGGCCCGGTCATCGAAAAGCCCGGAGACCTTGCCGCGATGCTGACCAATCTTCAGGAGCGCGAGGTGCTCTTCATCGACGAGGTGCATCGCATGAGCCCGGTGATCGAGGAGATTCTTTATCCCGCGATGGAGGATTACGAGCTCGACATCATGATCGGGCAGGGGCCGAGCGCGCGGTCCGTCAAGGTGCCGGTGCAGCGTTTCACGTTGATTGGCGCGACGACGCGCACGGGCCTCCTGACGGCGCCGCTGCGCGCGCGGTTCGGCATCGTCCATCGGCTCGATTTCTACGGCGAAGACGAGATTCGGGAAATCGTACAGCGGTCGGCGCGAATCATCGGCGTTCCAATCGATCGGGACGCCTCAATCGAGCTCGCGAAACGATCGCGCGGGACGCCGCGTGTGGCGAACCGGCTGCTCCGGCGCGTGCGTGATTACGCGCAGGTGCGCGCCAACGGCCATATCACGATGGACGTCGCGCGCCGTGCGCTTTCGCTTCTCGAAGTCGACGAACGCGGATTCGACGAGATCGATCGGCGGCTCCTGCGCACCATCATCGAGAAGTTCAACGGCGGCCCCGTCGGCGTGGCCAGCCTCGCCGCGGCGATGAGCGAGGAGCGGGACGCCATCGAGGACATCTACGAGCCGTTTCTCATTCAGATCGGGTTTCTCGATCGGACACCGCGCGGGCGGGTGGCGACGGCGAGGGCCTACGAGTATTTCGGGCTGGACGCCCCGGGAAAGGATCGTCTGTGGTGAAGGCGCTGAGGCACGTGAAGATTTCCGGATTGTCGACCTACGTGCCGCCCAAGGTGTTGTCGAACGCCGATCTCGAAAAGCTGGTCGAGACGAGCAACGAGTGGATTCTTCAACGAACGGGAATCCGCGAGCGCCACATCGCGGACCCCGGCGTCGCCACGTCAGATCTCGCGAAGGAGGCCGCCCTGGGCGCCATCCAGCAGGCCGGCGTTTCTCCGGACCAGCTGGGGTTCATCGTCGTCGGTACGACCACGCCGGATACGATCTTTCCGAGCACCGCCTGCATGCTGCAGCACAAGATCGGCGCGCATCGCGCGTGGGGCTACGATCTGGGCGCCGCGTGCTCAGGATTCACATATGCGTTGACGGCCGGCATGCAGCTGGTCGCGACAGGCGCCCACGATCACGTCCTCGCCGTCGGCGCCGACGTGATGTCGAGCATCATCGATTACACCGATCGGACGACGTGCGTGCTGTTTGGCGACGGCGCGGGAGCGGTCGTGCTCTCTGTGGCCGAGGAGGGCGAGCCTCACATCATGGATTTCGCGCACGAGATCGATGGGCGCGGGGGGCCCGCCCTGTGCATGCCGGCGGGCGGGAGCAAGTTGCCCGCCTCGCACGAGACCATCGACAAGCGGCTCCATTACGTGAAGCAGGACGGCGCCACGGTGTTCAAATTCGCGGTGAAGAAGACCGAGGAGATCTGCCGTCGTGTCCTCGAGCGCCACAATCTCAGCGGCGGCGATCTCGATCTGTTCGTTTCGCATCAGGCGAACCGGCGGATCATCACCGCCGCGGCCGAGCGGCTCGGACTGCCTGACGAGAAGGTCGTGATCAACCTCGAGATGTACGGCAACACCACGGCGGCGACCATTCCCCTGGCGCTCGCCGACGCCATGCGCCAGAAGCGGCTGAAGAAGGGGGATCTGGTCCTGCTCACATCGGTGGGCGCGGGTTTCACGGTCGGGGCGGTGCTGCTGCGCTGGAGCCTGTAACGAGCATCGAGCAGAGATCGCAGAGATCGCAGAGAAGGGCTGCAGGGCGTGCCCTGGCAGCCAGTTTCATTTTTCTTCCTGGCGGTCTCAGCGATCTCCGCGCGAGATCTGTGCGTGAGCAGCCTCGCTTGGATATCATCAGTGTCAGTGGCCCGAATCTTTCTTCTCTCTCCAGCGAACTGCTCGGGTCCGCGCGCGAAGATGGTGTTGTCGGACCGCGCGCAGTTCGATCTCGCGATGCGCCTGCGGAACGGCGGCGGGGTGGCGATCGGCGAAGTGTTCGCGTTCGTCAGCGGCCTGTACTTCAAGGGAAAGCTGGCGTATGCGCTCGAGTTCGCGAGGCCGCCGGAGCCTGGCGCCGCATTGACCGGCAGCGGCGCGCTCGTGATCACGCCGACGGCAGGCTTGCGCGGCGTCGAGACCGCGATCACGATGGACGCGCTGCGGGGGTTCGCGGGCGTCGACATCGCGGCCAACGATCCGCGGTATCGGCGCCCGCTCGTGGCGAGCGCGCGGGCGCTTGATGAAGAAATCGGCCCGGAGTGCGACGTGGTGCTTCTCGGAAGCATCGCGTCCGCCAAGTATGTGGACGTGCTGACCGACGTGTTCGGCGAACGGCTGCTCTTCCCGATCGACTTCGTCGGCCGAGGCGATATGAGCCGCGGGGGGTTACTGCTGCGGTGCGTGCGATCGGGCGAGGAATTGCCGTACGCGCCGGTGGCCGGTGCGGTGCGCCACGGTCCGCGTCCGGCCAGGCTCCCGCCCATCAAGGGCATCACGACGAACTTCCGCCACGCGCCACGGAAGAACACTGACTAACACGGAAGCGCACAGGTAAAAGGGGCCGCGCGTCTACAATGTGATGTGGCTTCCGCTAAGATCGCTATTCCCAAATCCGGAAACGTCACGCTCGGCGTGGACGGCCGCGACGTCCGCCTCACCAACCTCGACAAGGTGTTCTGGCCGGAAGAGGAGATCACGAAGGGCGATTTGATCCAGTACTACGCCGACGTTGCGCCTGTCCTCCTTCCGCATATCCGCGATCGCGCGATGGTGATGAAACGGTATCCCCACGGCGCCGGCGGCGAGTTCTTCTTCATGAAGCGCGCCCCCGTACCACGCCCCGACTGGATTCGCACGTGCCGCATCACGCACGGGTCCGGTAACATCATCGACTTCCCGGTGGTGGACGATGTGCCGTCGCTGCTCTGGGTGATCAATCTCGGCTGCATCGACCTCAATCAGTGGTACGGGAAATGCGACGACATCAACCGCCCGGATTACGTCCACTTCGATCTGGATCCGGGCGACGGCGCGACATGGGAGCGCGTGCTCGAGTCCGGCCGGATCGTGCGCGACGCGCTCGACGCGCTCGAAATGCCGTCGATCGTAAAAACGACCGGGTCGCGCGGGCTGCACGTGTATGCGCCGATCGTCCGCGGTCCGGTGCAGAAGGACGTTTGGACGTTTGCCAAGGCGCTCGCGGTGGAGCTCGCCGCGCGCCATCCGGATCTGATGACCTCCGAGTACCGTGTCGCAAAGCGCCCGAAGGGACGCGTGCTCGTGGATTACAACCAGAACGCGTGGGGACGCACGCTCGCGTCGATTTACTCAGTGCGTCCCAGACCGCTCGCGCCCGTGTCGACGCCCGTGACGTGGAAAGAAATCGACAAGGGCGTACGCATTGAAGACTTCCGGATCGATAACGTGCGCACGCGCATCGAGAAGCTCGGCGATCTGTGGAAGCCGTTGCTGAACTCGGGCGATCGAGTGGATCTGCGCAAGTACCTGACGCCAGCGGCGCCGCGACGCAAGAAACGTCCGTCCGCCTAGAGGCGGAAGCCACCTGAGGGCCCGCGGCTGTAGAATGCCGTCATGGGTCAGTCGGGCCACCGGCCTGTGTCCGCGCTCGTGCTGATCCTGCTGTTGTTTTCGACCGCCGCCGTCGCTCAAGTCGCAGCCCGAGCGAATCCGGCCCCAGCCAATCGCTCGATCCTCAACGAGGGCCTCGCATTCCTGCGTGCCAACGAGCTCGAGCGCGCGCGCACCACCTTCGAAGCAGCGCTCGCTCGCGATCCCACCTTCGCCGAAGCGCACTACCAGCTGGGGATCGTTGCCGAGCGCCGCAAGGACTTGGCCGCCGCCGCCGCCTCCTATGCGTCGGCGGTTCGTTATGCACCCGCGATGGCAAATGCCCACGACCGGCTCGGCTTCGTTCTGGGTCAACTCGGCAGAACGGACGAGGCTATCCGGGAGTTCGAGCGTGCGGTTCAACTCCAGCCGGGGCTGTTCGACGCCCAATATCATCTGGGTGCTACACGGTGGTGGACCAGGAATTTTACCGGCGCACTTCCGGCGTTGCAGGCCGCGGTGAAATTGCGGCCCGGGCATGCCGAAGCGCGCTACTACCTCGGACTCACCCTCGAACAGGACGGACGCATCGATGCCGCGATCGTAGAGCTACAGGAAGCTGTCCGATTGAATCCGCGACTGGCGGTAGCACAGGCCCGGCTCGGTGTCGCGCTCCAAGCCGTGGGCGATCTGGACGGCGCGATTGCGCATCTCGAGACCGCGGTGCGGATTGATCCCTCCGCGGCCGATGCGCAGAACAACCTCGGCCTGGCCTTGTCCCAGAAAGGGCGGGGCGACGAGGCCGTTGCGGTCCTCCGGCAGCTTGTCAGCGGCCGTCCGACCTATGTGCCCGCGCGGCTGAATCTCGGAACAGCTCTCATGCAGCAGGGAAACCTCGCGGAGGCCATTACCGTTTACCGCAGCCTGGTCGAGCTCGACCCGGGCAATGCCGAAGCGTTCTACAACCTTGGCCTTGCGCTCAAGCAGCACGACGAGTTTGCCGCCGCCGAGGTCGAATTGCGGCGCGCGATGTCGCTCGACTCGTCGTTGCCCGAGGCGCCGTTCACGCTTGGCGTCGTCCTCTGGCAGACGAGTCGCCCGGAAGAGGCCGCGGAGCAGTTTCGCGAAGCGATTGCCCGTAAACGTGATTACTCCGATGCCCACTACATGCTTGGCACCGTGCTGAAGCAGAAGGGGGCCATCGATGAAGCCGTTGGGCAGGTTCGCGAGGCCATCAAGTACCGGCCCTCGTCGGCCGAAGCGCACCTGAGTCTGGGCCAGCTTCTCACCCAACAAGGGCAGACGCAGGCGGCCGCGGCAGAGCTCGCTGAAGCAGAACGGCTGAATCGAAAGATGGCGGACGCGCAGGCCTCGACGTTTGCGGTGAGTGTGGGCATGCAGAAGTTGAAGGCGGGCGACCGTACCGGTGCCATCACACAGTTCCGTGAGGCGTTGCGGCTCGCGGCTGATAATCCGCAGGCACATTACCAACTCGCTCTCGCGCTTCAGCACACGGGCGCTCGTGCCGAGGCACGCGTACATTTCGCGGAAGCCCACCGTCTTTCTCCGCGGCTGCCTGTGCCGGCAGATAATCGATGACGCGCCGCATGAAGGATCGGACGCTCGCAGGGCCGTTGGCAATGGCCGCGATTCTCGTCGCGGCAGCGTGGGCCGGAGCCC
>JBBQEJ010000042.1:0-35323 GCA_038320555.1 Vicinamibacterales bacterium
TGTTCCGCCTCGCCGCCCTCGGCCGCCGCGAGCTGGCGACCCTGGTCGGACAGGTCGAGCTGGCGCTCGGCGACTCGGAGTGCAACCGCGCCGAGCTCGCGGCGCTGGGCTTCACCCGCACCGGGGTGATGCCGATTGCCGTCGATACGGCTCGGATCACGGAGGCCCCGCGTCGCCCGGCGCTCGAGAAGATTCTCGGCGACGGCCTTATCAACATCCTCTTCGTCGGCCGGATCGTCCCCAACAAGCGGATCGAGGACCACATCCTGCTCGCCGAGATCTACAAGCGCTACGTCGACAGCTACTACCGCTTCATCTTCGTCGGGCGCTACGATGGCGTGCCGCGGTACTACGCGCGCATCCGCGCCATGCTCGCCGAGTTCCGGATGCTCCCGGACCGGTTCTGGTTCACCGGCCCGGTTCCGGACGCGGACCTGGCGGCGTTCTACCGCTGGGCCGATCTCTACGTCTCGCTGAGCGAGCACGAGGGCTTCTGCGTGCCGCTGGTCGAGGCGATGGCCGCCGACGTCCCGGTCCTCGCCTACGCGGCGGGCGCGGTGCCGGAAACCCTCGGCGGCGCCGGGGTGCTGTTCGCCCCCAAGGATCTCGAGTTCGCGGCCGAAATGGCCGGCACGCTCGTGTACGATCGTCCGGTCCGCGACCGCGTCCTCGAAGGACAGCGGCGCCGCGCCCGGGACTTTGCCGCCGCGCGCGTCCAGACCCGGCTCATGGACGTGCTGGCAGGCCTCGGCGCCTGACCCGGCATCAGCGAGGACTTTCTTGAAGATTGCATTCGTCGTCCAGCGCTACGGCACCGAGATTCTCGGCGGCTCCGAGTATCACTGCCGCCTCATCGCCGAACGGCTCGCGCCCAAACACCAGGTCGAGGTCCTCACCACCTGCGCCGAGGACTACATCACCTGGGAGAACGTCTATCCCGAGGGCACCGACCGCATCCGCGGCGTCACCGTCCGGCGCTTCGCCAACGCCCAGGCCCGCGACATCCAGGCCTTCAACCGCTACTCGGAGTGGATCTTCACCAACGATCACAGCCGCGACGACGAGATGGAGTGGCTGCGGCAGCAGGGCCCGTGGTGCCCGGCGCTGCTCGACTACCTCGAGCGCAACCAGGGCCAGTACGACGTCCTGGTGTTCTTCACCTATCTCTACGCCCCGACCGTGCTCGGCTCGAAGATCGCGCCGCACAAGTCGATCCTGGTGCCGACCGCCCACGACGAGCCGGCCATCCACCTCGAGATCTACCGCGAGCTGTTCGCCTCCCCCGCCGGCATCGCCTACAACACCGAGGTCGAGCGGCGCTTCCTGACCACGCACTTCTCGATCCGCGCGGTCGAGGAGGAGACCATCGGCTGCGGCGTCGACCTGCCGCACGCCCAGGCCTATCCGCGCGAGCACACCGGCCCCCACGTGGGCGACGAGGAGGAGGTCGCCGAGGCCGCGGCCGCGGACGACGCCTCGCCGACCTTCCGGCCGCATCTCTCGCAGCGCGGATCGATCTTCCGCCGCCGCCACCGGCTCGACGGCCCGATCGCGCTCTACGGCGGCCGCATCGATCCCGGCAAGGGCTGCGAGGAGCTGATCGAGTACTTCAGCACCTACGCGCAGGAAGGGGGGGACGCCTCGCTGGTGCTGATGGGGGTCAAGCTGATGCCGCTGCCGGAGGAGCCGTTCATCCGCTTCGCCGGCCGGCTCTCCGATCAGGAGCGGGTCCAGGCGCTCGAAGCCGCCTCCGTGGTCATCGTCCCGTCCCCCGACGAGAGCCTGTCGCTGCGGGCGCTCGAGTCGTTCGCCGTCGGCACACCGGTGCTCGCCAACGCCCGCAGCGAGGTGCTGGTCGATCACTGCCGCAAGAGCAACGCCGGGCTCTACTACGCGGATGGCGACGAGTTCGGCGAGGCGCTGCGGCTGCTGATCGGGGACCCGCGCCTGCGCGCGGCGCTCGGCACCAACGGCCGCGATTACATCAGGACGCGCTACCGGTGGGACGTGATTCTGGCCAAGTACGAGCGGATGTTCGCCCAGCTCAAGGGCCAGGCGCAGAAGCCCGCTAGTCGCGGTTGACCGCGGCGACCGGATCGCCGTCGTCGATGTCCTCGGCCTCGGGGACGTCGGCGCCGGCGCGCCCCGCGGCGCCGCGCTTGCGCCGCGGCCGGATGTCGTGGCGCTTGATCATCTCGTTGAGCGTCGTCGGCTTGATGTGGAGGAGCTCGGCGGCGCGCTTCTGGACGCCCCCGGCGGCTTCGAGCGTGGACTCGATCAGCCGCTTCTCGAAGTCGGTGATCACTTCCTTGAACGAAATGCCTTCCGGCGGCACAATGAACTGCGGCATCTGGAAGCGCTTGCTGCTGCGCACGTGATCGGGAATGAGATCGGCATCGATCCGCGCGCCGGTTGACAGGACGACGGCACGCTCGATCACGTTCTCCAGCTCGCGGACATTGCCCGGCCAGTCGTACTCCTGGAGCAGGTCGAGCGCGTCGGCCGTAAGGTCGAGGTGGGTCTTCTGGTTCTCCTCGCTGTATTTCTCGAGGAAGTGCTGCACGAGCAGTGGAATATCGTCCTTGCGCTCGCGAAGCGCGGGCAGCTCCACCGTGATGACGTGCAGCCGGTAATACAGATCTTCCCGGAACTTGCCTTCCTCCATCATCCGGCGGAGATCGACGTTGGTCGCCGCAATGATCCGGACGTCCACCTTGATCGTCTCGACGCCGCCGAGCCGCATGAATTCGCGCTCCTGAATCACGCGCAGCAGCTTGGCCTGCGTCTCGAGCGGGACGTTGCCGATCTCGTCGAAGAAGATCGTGCCCTTGTCGGCCAGTTCGAAGAGGCCCTTCTTCGGGTACACCGCGCCCGTGAACGCGCCCTTCACGTGCCCGAAGAGGTTCGATTCGAGCAGATCCGGGGGGAGGTTGCCGGAGTTGACGGTGATGAACGCGCGATCGCTCCTGGCGGAATTCTGGTGCAGCGACCGCGCGACGAGCTCCTTGCCGGTGCCGCTCTCGCCGTTGATCAGGATCGTCGTCCGGCTCGGCGCGGCCTGGATGATCAGGTCGAACACCTGCCGCATCCGCGAGCTCCGCCCGATGATTTCGCCGAACCGGTTCGAACGCGCCTGAAGGTTCTGACGCAGCGCACGGTTTTCGGCGACGAGCCGGCGCTGGGCGAGCGCATTGCGCAGGACGACCAGCACTTCGTCGTTCTTGAACGGCTTCGTGATGTAGTCGTACGCGCCGCGCTTCATCGCGGCAATCGCGTTCTCCACCGACGCAAACGCCGTGATCATCAGCACCGGCAGGTCGTCGTCTATCTTCTTGATCTCGTCGAGTGCGGAAATCCCGTCCATGCCCGGCATCATCATGTCCACAATCGCCGCGTCGAACGGCATCGATCGGACGAGCTCAAGTCCTTCCGCGGCATTCGTGGACAAACGGACTTCGTAGCCCTCGCGCGTGAGGAGCGCTTCGAGGATCTCCCGCATGATCTCCTCGTCGTCGATCACGAGGATAGAGCCTGGACGGACTGGGCTGGCGGACGCGTCGGATGCAGCCGTGCGGGCCACGATCAGGCCTGCCTGTTCATGGCGTGCGGCAGCGCGCCGGATTTCGACGAGGCGGCAGGCAGCGACAGCACAAAGCGGGTGCCCTGGCCGAGGGAGCTGTCGCAGGTGATCGTGCCGCCGTGTTCCTGGACGATGCCGTACGTGATCGAGAGACCCAGGCCGGTGCCCTTGCCGATCTCTTTGGTGGTAAAGAACGGATCGTAAATCCTCGAGAGCTGCTCCGGCGGAATCCCGGAACCGGTGTCGGCAATTTCGATGGCCGCGCCGGCGTCCCCGTCCCTGGTCACGATCGTCAGCCAGCCGCCCCTGGGCATCGCATCACGCGCGTTCAGG
Source organism: Vicinamibacterales bacterium (assembly GCA_038320555.1). Taxonomy (GTDB): domain Bacteria; phylum Acidobacteriota; class Vicinamibacteria; order Vicinamibacterales; family 2-12-FULL-66-21; genus JALZOC01. Next base: position 3,914 of record JBBQEJ010000042.1, read on the forward strand.
AACAGATTCAGGAACACCTGCTGCAGCTTGTATTCGATCCCCTGCACCAGCAGCGGCGTGGCGCTCAGTTCCTTCCGCACCTGGATGCGGCCGGTCCGCAACTGGTGTTCGAGGAGCGCGAGCACGTCGTTGATGACCGCGTTGACATCGACCGCCGAGCTGTCGGTCTGCGCCGGGCGCGCGAGGTTCAGGAGGCCGTTCACGATTTTTGCCGCGCGGAACGTTTGCCGCTCGATCTTCTCGAGTACTTTCGTCCGTGGGTCGTCCGGCTCGGCCCCCTGCAGGAGCATCTGCGTAAAGCTCGAGATGCCGGTGAGGGGTGTGTTGACTTCGTGCGCGACGCCTGCCGCGAGCAGTCCAATCGATGCCATCTTTTCCGAGATCTGAAGCTGCTCCTCGAGCTGCACCCGGGCAGAAATGTCTTCGATGATCACAATGGTGCCGGCGATGGCTCCATCGGAATCCCGCAGCGGCGTCGTGGCGACGTTGACGAGGAGGGGCCGGGCGCCTTCGTGCCGCGTGACGAGCGGCACGCGATAGAAGGCCGCGCCCTCGGGCGATTCGCGCCGGGCCGCGCGAAGAACCTCGAGGAACCCGGGCTCGAAGATCTCGTCGAGGCGGCGGGCGACCGCCTGCTCATGGCGGATGCCGTAGAGCTCCTCGAGCCGGCGGTTCCACCGCACGATGCGGTCGTCGCGATTTACGACCGCCAGGCCGTCGTTCAACGACTCGAGAATGTTCTCGCTGAACTCGCGCATGCGCTCGAGCTCGTCGGCCTTCACGGTGAGCTGGCGGTAGAGCCGGCCGTTTTCGAGCGCGGTAGCCGCCTGCGCCGCGACCGCAGCCAGGAGCGCCATGTCTTCGCTGCTGAGGGGTTCGTTGCTCGCCTTGCGGCCGAGCGCCATGACGGCAATGGTGCCTTCCTTCGACACGCACGGGACGAAGTAATGAATTCCCGCTTCGCGCCAGAAGTCGACTTCACGCGCATCGATGCGCCGCTGCGCGAGCGGATCGTCGAGCGACATCGTGTGCCCCGCGATCAGCCGCGCACCCGCCTCGGAGGCGCGCGGGAGCACCGGCGGCTGGCCCGCGAACCCGATGTGCGCAATCGTGACGAACTCCCCTTCACGGCCGGCGGCGGCCGGCGCGAGCATGAGCGCCATGCGATCGACGACCAGCGTCTCCATGACGCGGTGCACGAGCCGTTCGCTCAGGCGCAGCAGATCCAGATCGCTGTTCAAATCGCGCGCGAACCCGACGAGCGCCCGCCGGTAGTCGTACCGATCGCGGTAATACACGCGGTCCAGGCCGGTCTGGATCGCATTCTTCACGGGACGAGACAGCAGCACCACAACGAGCGTCGCGAGAAGCGCGATCACGAAGTTCCCGTTGCCACTGCCGCTTCCGAGGAACGCGTCTTTGGCCAGCTTGAGGACCACGGCGTAGATCGCCGCGATCGCGGCGAGCGCGGCGGCATACACCAGCGCGCGCTTGATGATCACCTCGACGTCCATCAGCCGGTATCGGACGATGGCCGAGGCAAACGCCAGCGGCACGACACCGAGGAGCACGGCCGTCCAATCGGCCCCGCGCCACGGCGTGAAGCCCAGCGCGTACGGCAGCGCGTATCCGAACACGAACGGAACCGCGCCGAAGGCCGTCCCGCCCACGATCCACCGGAGCTGCCGGCGCGCCGTCACCGATCGCGCACGGCCAAGCGCCCGGATCATCACGGCAAGCCCCACGACGAGCCCGAGCCCGAGGCAGATCAATTCGGCCTGCTCGACAAGCGTGACCACGCTCGAGAACACCGCGCCCTGCTGACGCGCCCGCAGCAGCGCCGCCACGCGCGCCGCCCCGAGCAGCAGCGCCGGCAGGTACAACAGCGGCAAGGCCTTACGCCCGGCGTCGGTGTGCGCCCAGCTGTCCGGACGCTCGGGAAAGACCAGCGCAAAGTGCACGATGAGCGGCGGCAGCAGCAGCATCGACGTCACGTCGGCCCAGTAGATCACCCAGTCGAGCGTGTCGAGCCGGCCGCTGAACGAGAACGCGAGCATGCCGAAGAACGCGACCGTCAGCCAGAAGAAATGCAGCGTCGCCTGATTGTCCGGCCGGCGAACGCGCACAACCGCGCCGACGATCAGCGAAAAGATCCCGACCGACGCGAGCACGTAGTACAGGCCCCGCGCGCCCGACGGAATCGGCGCCAGCGTGACCGTCAGCATTTCCGGAGTCTTCGTGCGAAGGATCGTGTATTTCAGCGCCTGGCCGTTCGACGCGCGATGCATCGCGGCCGTGACGTCGGCGGGAGCTTCCACCGGTATGCCATCGATGGCCTCGAGGACGTCGCCCGCGCGCAACCGCACCCTCGCCCCCGGGGAATCCGCGGCAACTTCCTGCGCGACCACGACGCCCTCAGGGGTCGCGGTCCACAGCACCCCGTCTTCCGGCTCGCTCCACGTCGCGCGCACGTACATGTTCGCCGCGGCAAGGCACAGCAGGCCGACGACGACGCCCAGTTGGGCCGTCAATCGAAGGAGCGCGTGACCTTGTGTTCGGGTATTCAACAGTGCTCCGTCTGCGGCTCTCCCCGCAGGCCCCATCAACCGGTCTGGCTGAAGCCAGATGCGACCGCGTCTGACGCGTCCGGATACCACCGGACTCCGATGCACGGGTGACTCAGCTCCGGGTAGCAAACACCGTTCCCCAACCGGGGTCCGTCCGCTCACGGTAAATGCCTGATTTATCAGCAATTTCGAGGCGACGACGATCCGATTTGATGCCCGGTTCCAACCGGGTGGACGTTCGCTTCAAAAAGTCGGATCCCGGATTTTGGGAGAAAAACCTACGGGAACCCTGAGGAACCATTGGAAAACGTGGGAAGACCCTGGAGGACCCCTGGCGTCGCCCTAGAACCTGACCAGGAAACCGCCGACGACGCGCTTGGGTGGGCGCACGACGAGCAGTTCGTCATAGATCGATGCTGGATCGTTGGGATCGTGGAAGAGGTTGCGGATGCCGACCAGCACCTCCCACTTCGTGCTCCCGAGTCCGAACGGCAGCGCCTGGTTAATCTGCAGATCGAAGCGCCCGTCGAGACCAGCCTCCGACAAGCTGCCGCTCCGGCGCGCGTACCCCGAGTTCAGTTTGTAGAGCACGAACACGTGCGTCGCGGTCTCGGGAATATCGGTCCTGACGGAGGTCGTCAAATCGTGCACGTCTTCGTCCTGCGCGCGGGTGAGCCTGGCGATCCACGGCCTGGCCTGGCCCAGTTCGCCGGATGAACTCCACCGGCCGTGCGTGAGAGTGTAATCAACCGATCCACTGATCCGCTTCGAGGTGGACGAGCTCAATCGGACGCCCCAACCCTGCGCGTCGACCGAGCCGGCCGTGGCCACGTAGTAGTGCCCGACCGATCGCGTGCCGGATGGAGAACGCATCCCGAAGATCGTCATCACCTGGTTATCCACGCCCTGGAAGAACCGGCGGACGCCAATTGCGTACAACCGCCCGAGATCGTGTTCGAAGAGGACGTCGACGTACCGTGCCCGTTCTACACGCAGACTGTTTCCCGAGAGCGGCGAGAAGGTGCGTTCGGGTGGCAACCACGGACCGGCGATGGCCGGGGCGAGGAATTCCTCCGCGCCCGGCGCGATCATGCGCTGCGCCACGACGGTCGTGACGCGCGTGCGTTTCGACGGTTCCAGCGTGATCGCGGCCCGCGGACTGAACATGCCCGGCTGCGCGAGGTAGTCGTAGCGCGCGTAGCGCCCGCCGTATTCGAAGGACACGCCAGACCCGACGGTCCAGCGGTCGACCGCATAGACCTCGCCGACGTTCCGGTTTCCGTCGCTCACCGCCGCGAGCGCAAGAGGGTTCCCCCCCTGGTATTCCTGCGTGCTGTACGAGAGCCCGAGATCGTACGAATGTGTGCCCTCGCGCTTGGACACGAACGAACCCGCGACAATCCACGACGACAGGTCGCCCTGGCTCATCGCGGCGCGCAGCGTCCAGTCGCCGGCGGGCGCCGGCGCCCCAATGGCAAGATACGCGACGCCGCGCGGAATCATGCTGCCGGAAAACAGCCCACCCGGGGCAAAGGCGCCGGTCGTGAGGAGATTCACCTCGCCCGTGAACGGCAAATCGGCGAGGAAGGAACCGGCCACAGACGCCGCGCCCCGGCCCGATCGGCCGAAGAACGAATCGTCGGGATGGCTGTTGTCGTCGTCGGGCACGATCACAGCGTTGGCCGAGTCCTTGAGAATGCTGCGCGTCAGATGGCGGAGGCGCCACGCGGTATCGGTGTGCGAATGATCGTCGTTGGCCGCCGGATCGGGCATCTCGATCGACGGCAAGTCGAAGCCTGCCGCCAGAATCGGCCGCGCGGTGACGGACTCTGTCGAGCGACCCGTGGTTGCAACGGGACTCTCGAGGCGATGGAGCTGCAGTCGATACACGGTGGGTGCGCTCGTGCCCACGCGCACGTTTTCCCGCGCCGACGCCGCGAAGCCGGCCAGATGGGCGCGCAGCGTGTAGTCTCCCGCGGGAATCCGCTGAAGGGAGAACCGGCCGTTCACGTCGGTGACCGTCATCGCCATGGTGGCGCCGAGCACCGATACCATCGCGCCGGGCACCGGCCCGCCACGATCGTCACTGACGATCCCGTTGATCCCACCGGCCACGATGGCGCTCACAGTGCGAAGCTCCGAAGCGGCGCCCTGCTGGGCCAGAACGGACGAGGGGACGGCGGCGGTGGCAATCACCACGAAGCCTGTTGCCGAGAGCACGCGATTGATGCGTCCCATGGCTCCTCCGTTACGAACCAACAACCTTGAACGTGACGTCGCGCGACAACGATTTGCGGGACATCACGTCCGTGACGGTAATCCCCAGCCGGTATTCGCCGTCCTGAAACGACGAGAGCAGAATGCCCTGGCCTGCCATGATCGGGCCCGACGCCGGATCGAAATCCGCGGCCATCACCCCCGGTTTGAACCGCTGCGGCGTGGTTCGCGTCACGTACCGTTCACCCGCACGCGCCGGCGGATGATCGCCGTCCGCGGCAGCCTCGGCTGTCTGCCCGGCGGCGCCATCTTTTCGGAACAGATGATAATCGACCTCGATATCGAAGCTCCTGTCGGGCGAGACCGTCGGGTTGTAAATCAGGAACACGACGATCAATTCCCGATCCCGCCGGAACGCCACCCCCGCGGCGCGATGCACCTCATTCGATCCGATGACGTAGGGACGATCGAGCACATCGTCGCCGGTGACGGGCATGGCAATCGGGTCGATGCGATCGGCGAGCATGATCGTGCTCGTCGCGAGCTCCCCGGTCCAGAAATCCGGAACCGTCAGGGGCTGCTTCAGAACCGCACCCTTGAGACGCCGTTCCGACGCCAGCGGATCCGCCGCGCGCTCACGCAACGCCACGTAGACGTCGTAATCGCCCGGCGCCACTGCAAAGCCGCGCGTGATGCGAAGCGGCTGTCCGGGCGTGCCGCTGAGCGCCACCGGAAAGATGATGTCGAACGGGTACCGCACGAGACTGCCCCGCGCGGGCAGCGCGTCGCGCCGTGCCGCGCGGACGTACATCAGGGCGTCCGCCGCGGTCAGGGCGGACCGATCGATCGTCACCGTGAACGGCACGAACGTGCCCGTTTGTGCCTTGAAAAAATCGTTGCTCCATGCGATCGAGAAATCCGCCGGGGCGCGTCCGGCCATCGCGGCGTCCGCCAGCCCGATGAGCGCTTCCCCTTCCCGGCGGCGCAGCTCGTCCAGGCGATCCTGCGACCGCCGATCGAACCGGTTCTGGGAGGACGACGCCCCGGCAACCGCGACGGCGCAGACGAACAGCAGGGCCGCGACGGCCGCTCGCCGCCCCGACTGCGTCCGGCCCGTGGTATTCGCGACGTCCTGTCTTTTTCCGCGCATGAAGCTGATTTATCAACTTGATCATAGGCGACCTCCCCGGCCAAGTCAAAGAAGCCGGCGCCCGGGCGACCTGGAGCCCCGGAGAACAGCAATCGCCGGGAACTGGCGGGGAGAAAGAGACAAATTGACGGGAGGGCTGCTCGCGAGGAACGCGGCACGCGCCGCGGGTGATATCATCACCGATCTTATGGCTCGCGTACCCAAATTCCTGGACGTGAGCGTGTCGCTCGCCGCAGGCATTCCCGCCTATCCCGGGAACCCCGAGTTCGAGCTGCAGCCGATCAAACGCATCGCCGGCGGCGGCAGCTCCAACGTGTCAAAGCTCGTGATGGGCACGCACACCGGCACGCACGTCGATGCGCCGCGGCACTTCTTTGACGACGGCGCCGGCGTTGACGCGCTCGCGTTCGACCTGCTGCTCGGGCGCGCCCGGGTCGTCGAGATCATGAAGCGCGGCGGCATCGGCAAGGACGAACTCGCCGCAGCCGGCCTCCGCGAAGACATCCGGCTGCTTCTCAAGACGCCGAACTCCGCCTTATGGAACGGCGAGGGGTTTCACCAGGACTACACCTATTTGACGGAGGACGGCGCGAGATACCTCGTCGAGCAGGGGGTCCGGGTGATCGGGATCGATTACCTCTCAGTGGAGCAGTTCAAGAAGGCCGGCGCGCCCGCGCACCGCGCCTTGCTCTCGCAGTCGGTCATCATCATCGAGGGACTGAATCTCGCCGAAGTGGAACCGGGCATGTACGAGCTGTACTGCCTTCCGCTGCGCATCGCCGGCGGCGACGGCGCGCCGGCGCGCGTGGTCTTGAAGCGGTGAGCGGCGGTCAACGCGCGAACGCGCAGGGTTGAGGAGCAGCACGTGCTGGACGATGTGCTCGTCATGGTACTCGCAGGAGGAGTGGGAGAACGGCTGTACCCGCTCACGAAGGAACGCGCCAAGCCCGCCGTGTATTTCGGCGGACCTTACCGCATCATCGATTTCACGCTGAGCAACTGCATCAACTCCGGTCTGCGCAAGATCTTCATCGCGCTGCAATACAAGTCGCTCTCGCTCAGCCGGCATCTCCGCATGGGATGGAGCGTCGTCGCCGACGAGCTGGGCGAGTTCATCGAGATTCTCAGCCCGCAGAAGCGCGTGGGCGAGCACTGGTACCTGGGCACGGCGGACGCGGTCTACCAGAACCTCTATTCCATCATGCGGGAGAATCCGCGTCAGCTGATCGTGCTCTCGGGCGATCACGTCTACAAGATGGACTACGCGAAGATGCTCAGGTTCCACCGCGATCACGGCGCCGGTGCGACGCTCGCCGCCATCGAAGTGCCGACCGAAGAGGCGCAGCGTTTCGGCGTCCTGGAGGTGGACGCCGACGGACGCCTGACCGGGTTCCTCGAAAAACCCAGGCACCTGCCGGCCGGCGATCAGGTGCTCGCCTCGCTCGGGATCTATATCTTCGACATGGACGTCCTCGTGCCGGCGCTCGAAGAGGACGCGCGCCGTAACTCGACGCACGATTTCGGGAAGGACATCATTCCGGCGCTCATTGCCAAGGTCCCTATCTACGCGTATCGCTTCTACGACGAGAACAAGAAGGCCGCGAAATACTGGCGCGATATCGGCACGCTCGACGCGTACTACGACGCGAATATGGATCTGTGCCACGTGAATCCCGACTTCAACCTCTACGATCCCGAGTGGCCGCTGCGGACCTATCAGGTCCAGGCGCCACCGGCGAAATTCGTATTCGCCGACGAAGGACGACGCTGCGGTCAGGCGCTCGACTCGATCATCTCCGCCGGCTGCATTCTGTCGGGCAGCCGCATCTCGGGCAGCGTGCTCTGCCCGAACGTGCGTGTGCACAGCTTCTGCGACATCGAACAGAGCATCCTGATGCCGGGCGTCCGCGTCGGCCGTCACGCGCGGATTCGGCGCGCGATCGTGGATCGCGACGTCTTCGTGCCGCGGGGCGCGCTCATCGGATTCAACGCGGATGAAGATCGGCGGCGCCACACCGTCAGCGACAGCGGCATCGTTGTCGTCACGACCGACGACGAGCCGTTCATTGCCGAGATTTCGGAGGAAGCGCTGAGGAACGAAGCGGAGTTTGACAAGCACGGGTCTCAAAGGAAGTAGGGTCGACGGGTTCTACCAGGTTCTACCAGGTTCTGCCGGGTTCCCGGGTTCTGCCAGGTTCCGCGGGGTTCTGCAGGCTCCAATGCGGTTCTGCGGGACACGACACATCCGTTCAGGAGAGGTGACTTTGAGAATTCAGGCGGTGAAGGGACGCGAGATTATCGACTCGCGCGGGAATCCGACGGTTGAAGTTGACGTGACGCTCGAGGGAGGCGCGTTCGGGCGCGCGGCGGTGCCGTCCGGCGCCTCGACCGGACAGCGGGAGGCACTCGAGCTGCGTGACGGGGACAAGAAACGGTATCTCGGGAAAGGCGTGACCAAGGCCGTGGGGCACGTGAACGGCGAGATCGGGAAAGGGCTCGCGGGCCGCGATTCGGATCAGCGCGCGGTCGACACGTTCATGATCGAGCTCGATGGAACGCCGAACAAAGGACGCCTCGGCGCCAACGCCCTGCTCGGCGTGTCTATGGCGCTGGCGCGTGCGAAGGCAGCCGCACTCCGGGTGCCGCTTTACAAACATGTCGCAACGCTCTACGGCACGTCGGGAGGCCTCCTGCTGCCGGTGCCGATGATGAATATCCTCAACGGCGGGGCGCACGCCGACAGCAGCGTCGACTTCCAGGAAGTCATGGTCATGCCGGTCGGCGCGCGGTCCTTCGCGGAGGCCGTCCGGTGCGGCGCCGAGATCTTCCACACGCTGCGCGGCATCCTCAAGAAGAAGGGGTACTCGACAGGCGTCGGCGACGAGGGGGGCTTTGCGCCCAGTCTGTCCTCGAACCAGGAAGCCGTGGACGTCGTCCTCGAGGCGGTCGTGCAGGCCGGCTACAAGCCCGGCGAATCGGTCTTCGTCGCGCTCGACGTGGCCTCGAGTGAGCTTTGGAACGACGACACGAAGACGTACGAGTTCAAGAAATCGAAGGACAAAACGAGGACCGCCGACGAGATGGTCGCGCTGTACGAAGATTGGGTCCGGCAATACCCGATCATCTCGATCGAAGACGGCCTGGCGGAAGGGGATTGGGACGGCTGGAAGACCCTCACCAAGGCGCTCGGAAGCCGCGTGCAGCTCGTCGGCGACGACGTGTTCGTGACGAATCCGGAAATCCTGCAGCGCGGCATCAGCGCGGGGATCGCTAACGCGCTTCTCGTGAAGCTGAATCAGATCGGCACCGTCAGCGAAACGCTCGATGCCGTCGCGATGGCGCGTGATGCCGGCTACTCGAGCGTCATCTCACACCGGTCCGGCGAAACCGAAGACACGACGATCGCCGACCTCGCGGTCGGGACCGACGTCGGACAGATCAAGACCGGATCGGCGAGCCGCACCGATCGCATCGCCAAATACAACCAGCTGTTGCGCATCGAAGAGGAGCTGGGCTCGGCCGGACGCTATGCCGGCACGTCGGCGGTCCGCCAGCTCGGGACACGCTGATGTACACCGTCGTGCTGTTGCGTCACGGAGAAAGCACCTGGAACCAGGAAAACCGGTTCACGGGATGGACCGACGTGGATCTATCCGAAAAGGGCGGCCAGGAAGCCTCCGAAGCCGGACGGCTCCTGAAGGAAGCCGGGTACACCTTCGACCTGGCGTTCACGTCCGTACTGAAACGCGCGATCCGCACGCTGTGGATCGCGCTCGACACCCTCGACCTGTTGTGGATCCCGGTCACGAAGAACTGGCGCCTGAACGAGCGTCACTATGGCGCCCTGCAGGGACTGAACAAGGCGGAAACCGCCTCCAAACATGGCGAGGCGCAGGTGAAAATCTGGCGCAGGAGCTACGACATTCCCCCGCCGCCGCTCTCGCCCGACGACGAGCGGTACTCGGGTCGCGATTCGCGCTATGCGAATGTGCGGCCGGAGGACATCCCCCTCACCGAGTCATTGAAGGATACCGTCGCGCGTTTTCTCCCGTACTGGCACAAGACGATCGCGCCCGCCATTGCGGCCGGGCAGCGCGTGCTGATTACCGCGCACGGGAACAGCCTGCGCGCGCTGGTCAAGTACCTCGACAAGGTTCCGAACGAAGAGATCGTCGAGCTGAATATCCCCACCGGTATTCCGCTCGTGTACGAGCTCGACGACAACCTTCGGCCGATCCGCCACTTCTACCTGGGCGATCCCGGAGCCGCCGCGCGCGCCGCGGCCAGTGTCGCCGCGCAGTCAGCCAGGAATCCCTGAGCCTAGAACTGATTTCAAAACCCGAGTCAGGCGCGGGTCCTGCCCGCGAACAGCCCCACTTGGTGCTCGGCCAAAAGCATGTGTCACGGGAGAGGCCTGCGCGCCAAGCGGGGCGCCCCGTTCGCGGTCACCGCGATCGGGTTTTGAAACCAGTTCTAGCGATTCAGCGTCCGCATCCCCCCCTCCGGGTATCTGTCTCCCGCGACGCCGGCGCCGACGGCGTCCAGCGCCGCGATCTCGTCGACCGACAACGTGATTGCGGCCGCGGCGGCGTTCTCCTCGACGCGCTCGGCCCGCGTCGAACCCGGAATCGGCACGATGTCGTCGCCCCGCGAGAGGAGCCACGCGATGGCGAGCTGCGCGGGCGTGCAGCCTTTCTTCCCGGCGAGCGCCTCGACGCGCCCGACGAGGTCCAGGTTCTTCTGAAAGTTCTCTCCCTGGAATCGAGGATTGTTGCGGCGCCAGTCGTCTGGCGCAAGATCGTCGACCGAGCGGAAGCGTCCCGTGAGGAACCCCCGCCCCAGCGGACTATACGCGACGAACCCGATCCCAAGTGCGCGGCAGGTGTCGAGGACGCCCTCTTCAGGGTCGCGTGTCCACAGCGAGTACTCCGTTTGTAGTGCCGTGATGTGGTGCACGGCGTGCGCGCGCCGAATGGTCGCGGGGGCAGCTTCTGACAGACCGATGTAGCGAACCTTCCCCGCCGTAACGAGTTCGGCCATCGCCCCGACCGTGTCTTCGATCGGCGTCTGCGGATCCACGCGGTGTTGATAGTAGAGGTCAATCACGCTGACACCCAGCCGCTGCAGCGACGCGTCGCACGCGTGCCTGACGTACTCAGGCCGGCCGTTGACGCCCAGGAAGGCGCCATCCTCCGACCGCATGTTCCCGAACTTTGTCGCGAGCACGACCTCCGTGTGCGCCGATCGCGAATCGCGCGTCCGACGAGCCGCTCGTTGGTGAAAGGGCCGTAGACGTCAGCTGTGTCCAGGAAGTTGATGCCGAGATCCAGGGCGCGGTGGATCGTCCCGATGGAACGCGACTCATCAGCGCCGCCGTAAAAGTCCGACATTCCCATACAGCCGAGACCGATGGAGGAGACCGAGGGGCCGTTCGCGCCCAGTTGACGCCGTGGTATCTTGCTTGTCATAGGGTGGTTCCATCCTTTCGAGTCGGCCACCATCTTGCTTCCTCCTCTTATCATGACTGATACACAGGCTTCCCGTCTCGTCCCAGTGGGCAGCACCGCGCCTGATTTGGAGCTGCGCTCGGCCCCCGATCAGACGACGCGGCTCACAAGTTTTCGCGGACGCCCCGTGGTTCTCGTGTTTTATCCAGCCGACTGGAGCCCGGTCTGCGGAGACCAGGTCGCGCTCTACAACGAGATGTGGCGTGAGTTCGAGGACTACAACGCGCAACTCCTCGGGATTTCGGTCGACGGCGCGTGGTGCCACCGCGCGTTTGCCGAGGCCCGTAAGCTCAGGTTCCCGTTGCTGGCCGACTTCGAGCCGAAAGGTCATGTCTCGCGACGATACGGAGCGTATCGGGAAAAGGACGGATTCTCTGAACGAGCCCTGTTCGTCATCGACGCCGACGGGCTTGTCCGGTGGAACTACCTCTCGCCGATCGGCGTCAATCCCGGGGCGGACGGGATCTTCGAAGCGCTCGAGTCGCTGAGCCCCGAACAGCGCGGCCAGGCTACGTCCTCGACCGGCAAGGTGAAGAACTCATGAGCAACGGTCTGCTCAACCCGCCCGTCGGACCCGCTGATCACATCCTTGGACCCACTCACGCACCGGTCACGCTCCTGGAGTACGGCGACTACGAATGCCCGCACTGCGGCCGCGCACACGCCGTCCTGCAGACGGTCCTGTCCGGGCTCGAGGAGCAGGTCCGGTTCATCTTCCGCAACTTCCCGCTCGCCGAAGTTCATCCGCACGCGCAGGTTGGGGCGGAAGCCGCGGAGTCGGTCGCCGCACACGGCGGAAACGACGCATTCTGGACGATGCACGACACCCTGTTTGAAAACCAGGATGCGCTCGAGCTCGACGATCTTCTCGAGTACGCCCTGGCCGCCGGCGTCGAGCCGGCCCTCGTGTCCGGTGACCTTACGTCGGGCGCGATGACCAGCCGCGTCCGCAAGGATTTTCGCAGCGGCATCCGCAGTGGCGTCAACGGGACGCCCACATTCTTCGTGAACGGGCGACGTTTCAGCGGGAACTGGACCGATCCGATCGCATTCGCGGCGGCCCTGCACGAGGCGGCCCGCGCGGGAACCCCCGCGGCGCGGTAAACACCGCGTCGAAACCGCCTGCGGTTAGCTGTTCAGTTCGCCACGCGTACATCGACCTAGGACAGCACGTCGCGGATCGCGCACTGCGCGGCGAAGTATCCACACATCCCATGGACCCCCACGCCGGGCGGCGTGGACGCGGAACAGATGTAGAGACCGCGCCGCGGCGTGCGATACCAGCGCCATGTCGGGCGCGCGATCATCTGCCGCAGGTCGGTCACCCCCATCGCGATGTCGCCGCCGGCGAGATTCGGATTGCGCCGCTCGAGATCCGCCGGCGTCATGACGTGCCGCGCGAGCACGCGTTCACGAAACCCCGGCGCGAAGCGCTCGATTTGACGCTCGATCCGCGGCAGCATGTCGGCTGGTGATCCGTTGGGCACGTGACAGTAGGTCCACAACGTATGCTTCCCCGCAGGCGCACGCGTCGGGTCGAACATCGTGGGCTGTACCAGCAGCACAAACGGGCGCTCGGACGCGCCGCCCGTCCACGCGTCGCTCTCCGAGGCGGCGATCTCCTGCAGCGTGCCGCCGAGGTGGACCGTGCCGGCCCGCGCGACTGCTGTGTCGCGCCACGGAATCTCGCCGTCGAGCGCCCAATCGACCTTGTAGGCGCCCATGCCGTAACGATACCGTTGGAGTTTTTTCGTGTACCAGTCGGGCACGAGGCGTTCAGCCATGCGGAGAAACGGGCGCGGCGACAGATCACACAGGATCGCCTTCGCTGGGGGGAGTTCCTCAATCGCGTTCACGCGGGCGCTCGTCAGGATCTCGCCGCCGAGCGAGCGCAGGTACGACGCCAGCGCATCGGCGAGCTTTTGCGCACCCCCACGCGGGATGGGCCAGCCGGCGGTGTGGGCGAGCGCCGCCAGCACCAGCCCGATCGCGCCCGACGGCACGTGATGGAGCGGCACCATGGCATGCGCGGCGATGCCGGCAAACAGCCCCCGCGCCCGTTCGCCGGAAAAGTACCCGGACGCCAGACGTTCCGCGGACTGCAGCGCGGTCAATCCGAACCGCGCCACGGCGAATGGATGCCTCGGAACCCCCGGTGGAGCGAGCAGCGCATCCTCCAGGAGAGGCCACGCGTCCGCTACCGATCCGATCAGACGGCGGTAGGCGTGATCGTCAGCATCGAGTCCGAAAGCCGTCCGCGGCAGCGACCGCTCCACAATGGCCGCCCGAACGTCGCCGTCGAACGGATGCGCCAGCATGGCCGGCGGCTCGACCCACGCGAGCCCGTGGTCAGAGAGCGGAAGCGTCCGGAAAAACGGTGAGGCGGCGCCCAAGGGATACACCGCCGAGCAGACGTCATGGACAAAGCCCGGCAGCGTGAGCGCCTCGGATCGGCAGCCTCCACCAATCGTCTCCTGCGCTTCGTAGACGACGACCTTACGGCCGGCGCGCGCGAGGACGATCGCGGCGGCAAGACCGTTCGGACCGGCGCCAATCACAATTGCATCTGGAGCGGCCACGCCTTTGGTATAACTCCTATCGGTTGAGATAGCGGAGGGCAGTTCACCACAGAGATAGCGGAGCGAACAGAGACGATCCCATGTCGTTTCCGTGAACGCTCCTGCCTCTGTGGTGATCCCTCCGTTTCCTCAATTTCGCTCCGTTATCTCTCCGATGAACAACGACCCGACGTCCTATTGGTACTCACGGTTTCTCTTCGAGCGCGGCCTCGCGCTCCTCTATCTCATCGCCTTCACCGTCGTCGTCAACCAGTTCGTGCCGTTGCTGGGCGAGCGCGGTCTGCTGCCTGTGCCGCGCTTTGTTCAGGAGGTGCCGTTCCGCGCGTCGCCAAGCCTGTTTTACCTGCGCCCCACCGATGGTGCGTTCCAGGCCGCAGGCTGGCTCGGAATCCTCCTGTCGATCATCGCCCTCACGGGGATCGTCCAGCACAGGAGCGCGATCGCCGCCGCAATCGTGTGGGCTCTGCTGTGGCTGTTGTACCTCTCCTTCGTGAATGTCGGACAGACGTTTTACGGGTTCGGGTGGGAGTCGCTCCTTCTCGAGGCGGGCTTTTTCACGATCGTTGCCGGCGCGGGAACGACCGAGCCCGCCAGGGTCCTGAATTGGATTTACCGGTGGACCCTGTTCCGGCTCATGTTTGGAGCCGGGCTCATCAAACTGCGCGGTGATCCCTGCTGGCGCAACCTGACGTGTCTGGATTACTACTTCCAGACCCAGCCGATACCGAACCCACTGAGCTGGTATTTCCACTGGATGCCGCGATCCGTTCTGCACGGCGGCGTGGCATTCAATCACATCGTGGAGCTGATCGTCCCCTTCGGCTATTTCCTGCCGCAGCCGCTGGCGGGAATCGCCGGGTTGATCACGATCGTGTTCCAGCTCACGTTGATCGTGAGCGGCAACCTGTCGTGGCTGAACTGGCTGACGATCGTGCTCGCTTTCACCACGCTGGACAATCGGTTCCTCTCGTGGCTGCCCGTCTCGATGCCGGCCTTACACCCCCTGCCCTACGCGCAGCGGATCGCGGTCTATGGGCTTGCGGTGCTCGTCGGCTTTCTCAGCATTGCGCCAACGCTCAACATGCTGTCGCCCCATCAGGTGATGAACACATCGTTCAATCGGCTGCAGATCGTGAACACATACGGCGCGTTTGGAAGCGTCACGCGCGAGCGGTATGAAATTGTGCTCGAAGGTACCGCTGATGAAGCCGCCGGCGCCAACGCTCTGTGGCGTGAGTACCAATTCAAAGGAAAACCAGGCGACCCCTCGAAACGACCGGCACAGATCGCGCCGTATCACCTGCGACTCGACTGGCTGATGTGGTTCGCGGCCATGGGAAGCGCGCAGGACCAGGAGTGGTTTTCTCCGATGATCGTGAAGCTGTTGGAAGGCGACCTGGGCATGATCGGACTCCTGGCGGAAAACCCGTTTCCCGATCGCCCGCCTCGATGGATCCGCGCACGGATGTATCGATTCACGTTCACCACGCGGTCCGAGCGGAAAGCCACCGGCCGCTGGTGGAACCGCGAGTTCGTTGGCGAGTTCTTTCCTCCTGTGCACCTGCAGCAGCCAGGCGGGTGACAGGATCGATAAAAAGGGCCGCGCGGCGTATGCCGGCGGCCCTGTTTACTACCGGAGTCCTTGGACCTGAGTCCTATTCGACTTCCTTTTCCTGCGTTTCGTCGGCGGCAATCCGCAATGAGCGCAGGAAGCGTTTATCGTTGGCGCTGATCTCGAAGTTGCGGCGCTCGGCGGCCCGGGCGGCTTTCTGCGGGGCGGTGCTGATCTTCGCGAGCGCACCTGGCGTCGTGCGGTTCATGAAGCCGATCACCGCTTCGAGGGACACCTTCATTTCAAAGCCGGCCGCGCGTGCGCGCTCGCGGCACGCTTCGATTCGTGGATCCTCGGCGACGGCGGCAGCAATGGCGTCGGACAGCTCACGGGCCATCCGGTTCACGACGTCATCCATACGAGACCTCCTCACCGCCGCCGGAGCTGGGAAACCGGGGCGTATCCCGATCCGTCGGTCCGGCAAGTCCAGGGCTGGCCTGGAGTTGGCGGACAGCTGCCGCCGGGGTGAGGCGACAGGGATCGAGCGCCAAATTTGTTCATATGAAGGATTTACAGCGCGGGAACGCAGGTTCATTGTAAGCGCCCCCTGATCGACTGTCAATGGTCCAGCCGTCCACTTTCGTTACATTTTTGCCCGAAATCAGGAGGCAGAACGACCGGCTGGGAACGACCACTGAATCAGGTTTCGACCCGACGGCCCGTGGTTGCTACAATGAGCCGCCCCTTCATTCATTTGGACGCGCCGCCCCAGGACAAAAGATTGAACAAGTCACGCCCCTTTGCTGACCCGTCATCGATCGCCGGGCGCGATCCCGGTGTCGATGTGGGGTTCCCGGGCGCCTTTCCGTTCACGCGGGGCATCCAGCCGACCATGTACCGCGGACGACTCTGGACGATGCGGCAGTATGCGGGGTTCGGATCGGCGGTGGAATCAAACCGCCGATACCGATATCTGTTGAGCCAGGGCGTCAGCGGTCTCAGCGTCGCCTTCGATCTACCGACGCAAATCGGCTACGACTCGGACCACGAGCTGGCGGCGGGGGAAGTCGGTCGCGTGGGCGTGGCAATCGATTCGATCGAGGACATGTCGGAGCTCTTCGAGGGGATTCCCCTCGACCGCGTGTCGACGTCGATGACGATTAACGCGACCGCCATCGTGCTGCTCTCGTTGTACATTGCGGTCGCGCGGCGGCAGGGAGTGGCGCCGACGGCTCTTTCCGGGACGATTCAAAACGACATTCTCAAGGAGTACGTGGCGCGCGGCACCTATATCTATCCACCACGCGCGTCGCTTCGGATCGTCACCGATATTTTCGCGTTCTGCGAGCGCGAGCTGCCGCACTGGAACACGATCTCGATCAGCGGATACCACATCCGCGAGGCAGGATCGACCGCGGTACAGGAGGTCGCTTTCACGTTTGCGAACGCCATCGCGTACGTGCAGGCGGCCATCGACGCAGGACTCGACGTGGACGCTTTTGGCCAGCGGCTGTCTTTCTTTTTCAACGCGCACAACGATTTCCTTGAAGAGGTCGCGAAGTTCCGGGCGGCCCGCCGACTATGGGCGACGATCATGCGCGATCGCTTCAGCGCGACCAACCCGCGGGCGCAGCACTTGCGGTTCCACACACAGACGGCAGGCAGCACGCTCACGGCGCAGCAGCCGGACAACAACATCGTCCGGGTGGCGCTGCAGGCGCTCGCGGCGGTCATGGGGGGCACGCAGTCGCTTCATTGCAACGGGCGTGACGAGGCGCTGGCGCTGCCCACCGAAGAATCGGCTCGCCTCGCGCTTCGAACGCAGCAGGTGATTGCCGCGGAAAGCGGCGTCGTGAACACCGTCGATCCGTTTGGCGGGGCGTACGCCATCGAGGAGCTGACCAACCGCATCGAGGACGACGCGCGCGCGCTGCTCGATCGAATCGATGCGGCTGGCGGCACGCTCGCGGCGATAGAGGCCGGGCTCATCCAGCGAGAGATCCAGGAGTCGGCTTATCGGGCCCAGCAGGAGATCGACTCCGGGGAGCGTGTGGTGGTGGGCGTGAACCGGTTCGTCTCCGGCGAGCCGTCAGGAATCGAGGTGCTGCAGATCGATCCGGACATAGAGCGTCGCCAAGTCGAGCGCGTGCGGCGCGTGCGTGCGGCGCGCGATGCCGGAAACTGGCGGGCCGCCCTCGATGCGGTCGCGGCCGCTGCGCGAGACGGCTCGAATCTCGTGCCGCCCATCATCGGAGCCGTCGAGGCGCGCGCGACAATCGGCGAGATCTCAGATACCCTTCGAAGCGTGTTCGGGGAGCACAAAGAGATTGATGCCTGAGTCTCGCGATTCGCGGCTCGCGGCTCGCGGTTCGGGGCTTTCGGCTCAGACTGCGGCCGGTTCCTCGTCGGACGAATCGCGAATCGCGAATCGCGAATCGCAACTCCTTGCAGTAGAACACCTCACCACCGGCTTCGACATCAGCGGCAAGTTCCTCCCCGCAGTCATCGACGTCAGTTTTCACGTGCGTGCGGGGGAGACGCTGGGCCTGGTCGGCGAATCCGGCAGCGGCAAGTCGGTGACGGCATTGTCGATCATCCGGCTCGTGCAGCCGCCGGGGCGGATCGCGGACGGGCAGATTGTCTTCCGCGGACGCGACCTCAGGACGCTCCGCGAGCGCGAGATGCAGAAGATCCGCGGGGCGGACATCGCGTTGATCTTCCAGGAACCGATGACCGCGCTCAATCCGGTCTTCACCATCGGCAACCAGATAGAGGAGACGCTGCGCGTCCACGGACGCGCGACGCGGCGGACGGCGCGGCAGAAAGCCATCGAGCTGCTGGACGCGGTGAGCATTCCCGAGCCCGACAAGCGCGTCCGCGATTATCCACATCAGCTATCCGGCGGCCTGCGCCAGCGGGCGCTCATCGCGATGTCGCTCGCATGCGAGCCCGCGCTCGTGATCGCCGACGAGCCGACGACGGCGCTGGACGTGACGATCCAGGCGCAGATTCTCGATTTGCTCCGGTCGCTCCAACGCAAGATGGGGCTGGCGCTGCTGCTGATCACGCACGACCTGGGGGTTGTCGCGGAGATGGCTGACCGGGTCGCGGTGATGTACGCCGGGCGGATTGTGGAAGAGGCGCCGGTGAAGGAGCTCTTCGCGGATCCGAAACACCCGTACACGCAAGGGCTGATGGCGTCGATTCCAGGCGGTGCCCCGGGCACGCGGCTGCGGGCCATTCAGGGCAGCGTGCCGCCGCTTGGTGACTTGCCGCCCGGCTGCTCGTTCGCGCCTCGGTGTCCGAATCGGTTCGATCCGTGCTCGAAGGCGCATCCTGGCACCACCGATTTCGGCGGCGGTCAGACGGTAAAGTGTTATCTGCACGGCCCCGCAATCGAACCCGAAGTGCTGCCACCTGCTCCGGTAGCGACCGAGAGATCACGCTGATGCCGTTGCTCGAAGTTGAAGCCCTCGTCAAGGAATTCAGCCGGAAGCGCGGGCTGCTCGCGCCGGTCTCGATCGTGCGCGCCGTGGACGGCGTGAGCTTCACGATCGACGAGGGGGAAACCTTCGGGCTCGTGGGCGAATCGGGCAGCGGTAAGACGACGACAGGGCGGTGCATCCTGAGGCTGATCGAACCGACGTCCGGCGAAGTGCGTTTCAAGGGAGAAAATGTCCTGGGATTTTCGCGCGAGCGCCTGCGCCAGGCGCGGCGCGATATGCAGATCGTCTTCCAGGATCCATACTCGTCGCTGAACCCGCGGATGCGCGTCGGCGCCATCGTCGAAGAACCGCTCATCATTCACGGGGTCGGCACCAGGCCGCAGCGCAGGGCGCGCGTGGCCGAGCTGTTCGAGCTCGTGGGGCTCGATCCTTCACAACTCACACGGTATCCGCACCAGTTCAGCGGGGGCCAGCGCCAGCGGATCGGCCTGGCCCGTGCGCTCGCGCTCAACCCGTCGCTCGTGATTGCCGACGAGCCCGTTTCCGCGCTCGACGTTTCTGTGCAGGCACAAGTGATCAACCTGCTGATGGACCTGCAGGACCGCCTGAAACTGACCTACTTGTTCATCGCGCATGATCTCCGGCTGGTGCGGCACATCTGCAGCCGGATTGCGGTGATGTATCTGGGAAAGATCGTGGAGATGGGGGAAACCGAAGCGATCTTCGCTGCGCCCGCGCACCCATACACGCGCGCGCTGCTGTCGGCGATCCCCGTGCCGGATCCGAACGTGCCCAGGCAGCGAGTCGTGCTCGATCCCGCCTCGTTCCGCCACGAAGCCCCGCTGCGCGAAATCACTGCGGGGCACCTCGCGGCAGTCTAGTTTACGCCGCCCGCTTGACGTCTTTCTCGACCTGGCCGTCGCGGATCGAGATGACGCGATGGGCATATCCCGCGATGTCGGGCTCGTGGGTAACGACAATGATCGTGTTGCCCGACTCGTGAAGACGAGCGAAGACGCCCATGATTTCCGTGCCGGTCTTCGAGTCGAGATTCCCGGTCGGCTCGTCCGCGAGAAGGATCGACGGATTGTTGACGAGCGCCCGGGCGATGGCGACGCGCTGGCGCTGGCCGCCGGACAGCTCGTTCGGGCGGTGCGACGCGCGCGACGTCAGCTCGACCTTCTCGAGCGCCTGCTTCGCGCGCTCCTGACGGACCTTTCCCGATACACCCGCGTAGACCAGGGGCAGTTCCACGTTGTGCAGCGCCGTGGCTCTCGGCAGCAGGTTGAACGTCTGGAAAACGAAGCCGATTTCTTCGTTCCGGATGCGCGCCAGCTCGTCGTCGTTCATCGCCGCGACCTCCTTCTCGTTGAGGAGGTAGCTACCCTTGCTCGGCGTGTCGAGACATCCAATCAGGTTCATAAGGGTGGACTTCCCGGAACCCGAAGGGCCCATGATGGCCACGTATTCGCCGCGCTCGATCGCAATCGAGACACCTCGCAGCGCATGGATCTCCTCGTCCCCCATCACATAGGTCTTCCAGAGATCGCGCGTTTCAATTAATGACATAGAAGGTCGAAGACGCTAAAGAGGTCCGGTTTGTTCCTTGGTTCCGCCCAGAACAGCGCCTCCAGTCTCTCACATCGACGGGGAATGACGATCACGGACCCGTTGCGAGGTCGTTTGCGGTCTGTTTACGTCAATAGCGACTGCTGGTTGGGCCTATCTCGGTGACTTCGGACGCAAATGGACCCTGACCAGGAGCCCGGAGGGCTCACGCAAATCCACCGCGTCGCTCTCGATTTGACTTACGCGTCGAGGCCCCACGGTGTCGCCCACGCCGACGGCCGCGCCATCGATGATCGCCAGACGGCGTTGCTGGTCGATGAGAATGGAATCCACCTGTGGCAACGGGTCCTTCAGCGGCACGTAGCGTGTGCCCGGTGTCAGGCTGGCCGCTGATGGCAAAACCTCGCTCCTCATGCCGATCGACGCACCTGTTGGCTGCTCGGGGCCGGTTCTGAGTGTTGACGAGGGCGTCACGGGCACCGGCGAGGATCGGCGCTCGGCCTGTAACGCCCGCGGTATGGGTTTTGGTTCGACCTGATCGGTCCCCAATGGACCCGCCGGCCTCTGGAGGACGATCGGTGGTAGCCCGGTCGGCGCCGGAGTCGACCGTGCGTTCAATGGCGGCGCCGTTGGCTCCGGCTTGGACGTGGCGCCGTTCCTCACGGACAGGACTGTTGACACCGGTTTCGAGTCGTCCTTCACGGCGGGGCGCTGCGGCGCCGGTTTCCCCTCGCTCCTCGTTGTCGATGGCGGCGGAAACGGGGCCGCCTTCACGGATGCCTGCGCCGGCTGCGCGGAGCCGCTGCGCACCGGAACCGGCATCGGCCTGACCGGAGAGGACGTGAACACGTTCGAGTACGCGTAGACGCCCCACCCCAGGGCGGCCGCCAACGCGAGCGCTGCGGTCGCGCGCCTCATCGCTGAAGGCTCCTCGCTGAGCATCGTTGCACCGATTGGCTTCGATGCACGCGGCGTCACGGCGGACGGGAGGGTCGCGGCGCACGCGAGACGAATCGCGGGGGCTGCCTTCATCAGACGCTCCGGCTTTACGTTCCTGGCCGCTCGCAGACCTTCCGCAGAATCGAGCGTTTCGACTTCCAGGTCGAGCTCCTCGATGAGGGGCATGGTGAGTGACCTCAGCTCAGGGAGGTCTCCGCAGGTCACCACGGCGTCGACCGACGCACCGTGAGACGCCCGGACGACCGCGATGCCATGTCGCACCTCCGGCGCGAGATGGGCAATGAGCGAGTAGCGCTGCAGCAGCTGCGCCTTGGTCTCCATCAAGTCGGGGGTGTACTTCCAGGGGAAGGTCCGGGCGAAGAGCAACTCGCTCGATCGAACGATCGCAATCGCCACCCCGTGCATGTTGAGCGCGAGCCACACCACCGCGTCGGCTGAGTCCTGGCGCGGCCGCAAACTGGCCAGGCGGGCCAGGGCCTGAGGAGGTGTGAGGACCGATCCGATCCGGAACCCGGCGGCTTCGATGAATCGCAGCGCGGCACGTGTAGACGCGCCGTCCATGGCATCGTCGGGCAGCCCCCACGCGACGACGGCGGCACGCCGTGGCAGACGTTCTGCGCGCCGGACCGACGCGAGGACTTCAGCCAGTGTGGTGTCGTTTGTGGGCCATTCAGACGAGCCGATCGTATGGATCGCCAGCACGTCGCCGGTCCCGGCGGGTCCGGGGCGAACGCCGACGAGGACACAAGATTGCGACCCGAGCTCGATACCGGTCGTGCTGGCCATGGCTGTCCATCGGATCTTTCGGTCCGGGGCCGATTTAACTACTGCCCCGATTAAAGCGCGTTCGCCGTCCCACGTGCAAGCCAGCGGTTCGCGGTTCGCGGTTATTCTTTCTCCTCGTACTCGACCTTCAGCTTCGCCACGACGGCCGGATCAGCCAGCGTCGTCGTATCGCCGAGCGCCTTACCTTCCGCGATGTCGCGAAGCAGCCGGCGCATAATCTTTCCCGAACGCGTCTTCGGCAAATCCGCCGTAAACAGGATCTGATCGGGGCGCGCGATCGCGCCGATTTTTCGGACGACGTGTTCTTTCAATTCGTCGGCAAGCGCGGGCGTGGCCCTCACGCCTTCCTTCAAGGTCACGAACGCTGCCACCGCCTGGCCTTTGATGTCGTGCGGTTTGCCGACCACTGCCGCCTCTGCGACCTGCGGATGATCGACCAGCGCGCTTTCAACTTCCATCGTGCCAATCCTGTGGCCCGCGACGTTCAGCACGTCGTCCACGCGTCCCAGCAACCAGTAGAAGCCGTCCGCGTCAAGACGTGCGCCGTCGCCGGTAAAATAGGTGCCATCGGACCATCGGCTCCAATACTGTTGCACGTACCGCTCGGGATCTCCGTAGAGGCCCCGCAGCATCGCGGGCCACGGCCGCGTCAAGGTGAGAAGCCCGCCGCCTGATTCGACCGGGCGGCCCTGTCCGTCGCGAATCTCGGCAAACACACCGGGGAACGGACGAGTGGCGGACCCGGGTATGGTGTTCGTGATGCCGGGTAACGGCGTGATCATGATCATGCCGGTTTCCGTCTGCCACCAGGTATCGACAACGGGACACCGCTCACCGCCGATCGTTTTGTGATACCAGATCCACGCCTCGGGGTTGATTGGCTCTCCGACCGAGCCAAGCAGACGCAGAGTGCCGAGATCCCGCCGCCCGGGCCACTCGGTGCCCCAACGCATGAACGCGCGTATCGCGGTCGGGGCTGTGTAGAAAATCGTGACGCCGTATCGCTCGATGATTTCCCAGAAGCGATCTTTCTGCGGCCAGTCGGGCGCCCCTTCGTACATGACCACCGTGGCCCCATTCGAGAGCGGGCCATACACGACGTAGCTGTGACCGGTGACCCAGCCGATGTCGGCGGTGCACCAATACACGTCGTCTTCCTTGAGATCGAAAACCCATTTGGTCGTCGCGTACGTGCCAACGAGGTATCCGCCTGTCGTATGGACGATGCCCTTGGGCTTGCCGGTCGTGCCCGAGGTGTAAAGGATGTAGAGCATGTCCTCCGCATCCATCGGTTCCGGCTCCGCGCGGGCGCCGGCTTCCTGCATCACCCGGTGGTACCACTGGTCGCGTCCCGCGACCATCAACGCCCCGTCCTCGGCGCCGGGCTGACGCTGCACGACGACGACATGTTTGATTGAAGGAGTCCCGCGCAAGGCCTCGTCGGCCATGCGTTTCAGCGGCACGAGCTGGCCGCGGCGGTAGCCGCCGTCGGCCGTCACGAGCAGGACGCACTGTGAGTCGTTGATGCGATCGCGCAACGACTCGGAGCTGAAGCCCCCGAAAACGACGCTGTGAATCGCGCCGATCCGCGCGCACGCGAGCATTGCAATGGCGAGCTCAGGAATGAGTGGGAGGTACAGCGCGACGCGGTCACCACGTTTCACGCCAAGCGATTTGAGTACATTCGCAAATGCGCTCACCTGGCGGAACAAGTCCCAGTACGTCAGCGTGCGCCGATCGCCCGGCTCTCCCTCCCAGATGATCGCTGCCTTGTTTCGCCTCGCGGTGCGGACGTGGCGATCGAGGCAATTCGCGCTCGCGTTGATCTTCCCTCCGTCGAACCATCGCGCGTAAGGCGGATCCCACTTGAGCACGGACTCCCACGGCCGTATCCACTCGAGCTCGCGCGCGAATTCGGCCCAGAACCCTTCGGGATCGCGCGCGGCGCGTTCGTAGACTCCCGGGTCCGTGATATTGGCGGATTTCGTCCACGCGTCGGGAGGAGGAAACCGTCGGTTTTCCTGAAGGAGGTTATCGATCTCTGACATGGTCACTCGGGGGTTCTGGACAGCGCGGCTATCCGGCCTCGAACCGCGGCGGCGCGTGTCGCATGCTCGGGACCCGCGGTTTCCAGGAACTTCTTGTAATGGTCGACGGCGCGCGCCGGTTCATTGGTTTGATCGTACAACTGGCCGAGATTGTAGTGCGCGGCGGCGTTTCGCGGCGCGATCGTCAGCGCACTGAGCAGTGTTTCCCTCGCCACATCGAGCTGCCCGCCGGCCCGTTGGGCGAGCGCGAGATTCACGAGCGCGTCGAGATTCTGCGGATCGAGCGCGAGCACCGAACGAAACTGCGCGGTCGCCTCATCCGGCTTTCCCTGCATGAGCAGGGTAACACCGTAGTTGTTTCGGGCGCCCGCGTTGCGCGGTTCGATCAGGATTGCGCGCTGCAGCTCGCGCGCCGACTCCTGCAGCAGATTTTTCTCCTGGTACAGCAGCCCGAGATTATTGTGCGCTTGGGCGTTCAGTTCATTCCGCTGCAGGAGCGCACGGTAGTGCTGGAGCGCGTTCTCGAAATCACCCGCACGATGATAGTAGAGCGCCAGCTCGAGATCGTTGCCGCCTGTCGTCGAGACGATCGATGTTGCCGACTCTGACCCGGCGAGCGCCGCTGGCCGTCGCGGTCCGGCGGTCGATCCAGGTACTCCTCGTGGCGGAGACACCGTTGCGGAGGATTGCGGGCCTGAAACAGACGGCAACGGCGGCGGCGCGGCAACCCGAGGCTGAAGGTGCCTGTCCCCCATCGCAGGAGCAGCGGGCGTCTGCGGCTGCGCCCCCCCGGAAGGCTGAGCGTTCAGGGGTCGCTGACTCGATCCGCGGGCCGGCGACGGTGCGGACGGCAGGCTGGACGCATGTGACGGCAAGCGTTGAATGGAGGAAGACACCGGCGGGTTCCGCAGAGGAGACCTGACCGGTGCTGAGCGGTCATAAATCTGCCAGCCCGCCCAGCACAGAGCGAGGATGCCCAGGGCAAGCGCCACCCGCACGATTGCACCCGACGATCGGCGCCGGCGGCTGACCGGTGCGTACCCGAGCGTTGCGAGCACGGCGTCTCCGTGTGCCGTACGCGGCGCGTTCGGGCGCGGCTGCGAGCTTCGATCGCGTCGCAGCGAATCAAAGATCTGGCTCACTGCGTTACGAGGCGCGCATCGGCGTAGCCAGGCAGTTGCCGTACACGCGCCTCATCCTGCCGCGCCCGACCCAGATCGCCGTACGGGCCGACAAAGACCTGATGCCACGTGCCACGCCCTGTGGAGTTCACGCGGGTCGTTCGGACCTGATAGCCGAGTCCCCGCAGCTGCTCGAGCAACGACGCCGCTTCCGGTTCGTACCGGAAGGATCCGACGAGGACCGAGTACTTGCGCGCAGCTGGCTGCGCTGCCGCTCGAGGGACCACAACTTCCAGTTCGCCCGGACGCGGCTGCGAATCAACGGGCGCCGGGGTCGTCGGCCCGGTCGTCCCCTGCGCCGCAGGCATGGCTGCGGCGACTTCGGACGACATCTGTTTCAGATCGGCCGGCGCCTGGGCCAGAGCGGCCGGCGCGCCGTTTGACCGCCCCGATGCGGCGCGCGCCTGCAAGGCGCTCACGCCGTAGGCGCCAGCAACAGTCACGGCGGCGGTCACCGCCGCGCCGGCGGCAAATGCAGCGGCATGCCGCTTCAACCAGCCGAAGACCGGGACGCGCGGCGCCACGAGATCGAGACCCGCAGCGGCGGCCGTCACGATCTCCGGGGTAATGCGATTCGTCCGGACGGAGTACCCGCCAAGCAGCGCCCGGTCACACACAAGATTGATCAGACGGGGAATGCCGCCCGTGTACTTGTGAACGCGATCGAGCGCCTTTGGCGCGAAGCTGACGACGGCGCCGCCACCCGCGATGGTCAATCGGTGAGCAATGTAGGCAGCAGTCTCTTCCCGCGTGAGGGGCTTCAGCTCATACCGGATCGACACGCGCTGATCGAGCTGCCGCAAGTCCGGCGAACGCAGCAGATCCTTCAGGTTGAGCTGCCCGACGAGCACGATTTGCAGCAGCTTCTCCTTGTGGGTCTCGAGATTGGACAGAATGCGGATCTGCTCGAGCACTTGCCGCGGAAGGTTCTGCGCTTCATCGATGATGAGCAACGCGCCTGCTCTGAGCGGCAGCAGCGAGAGCAGGAACTCGTTGAGCGTATCGATCAGCTCCTGCTTGCTCACCCCCGCGAGACGCCCGCGTTTGATTTCTTCGCGCGAGACGACACCGAAATCCTGGAGAATGAGGCGCAGGAGATCCTCTTCGGACAGAAACGGGTTGAGCACGAGCGCCGTGAACGTCTTGCGATCGAGCTGCTCGAGGATGGCCCGGCACAGTGTGGTCTTTCCCGTGCCGATGTCGCCGGTAACGACGACGAATCCCTCCCGCCTGCGGATGGCGTACTGGAGCAGATCGAATGCGTTCGCGTGCGATTCGCTCTTGTAGAGGTATTTCGGATCCGGAGTGAGGCTGAAAGGCTTCTCGCTGAATCCGTAGTATTCCTCGTGCATAGGGAGCCTTCCTTCTGCCTTAAGCGGCTTGTCTTTCCGAGATGCGTCATTTCCGCCTGAAGGCGGAAGGCACGTGTCAAACCGGGGTCAGACCAGGGTCAGACCAGGGTCAGACCGGCAAGGCACATCACTGCCTGGCGGCCGCGGTGGCCGGGACGCCGGGACCGACGATGCTCGGCGTCAGCAGGATCACCAGTTCCGACTTCACGGTCGTGCGAGGGTGCGCGCCGAACATCGCGGCCAGCCCCGTCGTTGGCTTCGTCGTCTCCCGGTTCTCCAGGAACCCGGAGAGCACGATCGTTTCGCCGTCCCGCACGCGAACCATCATGTCCGCCTCGTTGATCCGCAGCACGGGAAACGTCTCTCCGTCCACCGATTTCGACTGCCCTGCCCGTGACGCGTAAGTCGGCGAGACATTCAGCAGCAGGAGGCCGTCGGCCGAGATTTGCGCCGTCACGGTCAGCGTCAGCCCTTCGAGCACGGCACCCGACTTCGTCGTGCGCTGCCGGGCGCTGTCCTGGATCATCGTCGACGCGGACTCGAAGTAGACGGTCTCTGTCCCGACCCGCATCACGGCCGGCTCGTTGTTCATCGCCACGACTTGCGGCGCGGCAATCATGGTGACCACACCTTGTTCCGCGATCGCCTTTTTCAATACGTCGACGTCGGCGACGGTCAAGCCTGCGGCGCCGTGGCCGGCCGACGACCGGGTTCCCGCACCGGTTCGCAAAGCCACCGTCTTCCAGTCGATCGCGGCGGCGCCCCCCTCGTCGAACGCCACGTCGAAGACGTGCGCCTCGATACGCACCTGGCGCATGACCCGCAGCTGTACCGCCTCGACGTACACGCCCACCTGATCCAGCCTGTCCGAAAAATCCGTGACCTGAACGAGACCCGCAGCATGATCCACGTGCGCGCGGCCGGATGCGGAGAGCAACGCCTGCACGCCTTTTCCGAGCTCGTCGAACAGGTCATTGTCGGACGACGCGGCCAAATCCGCTGCGGAGACCTGACGGCCGTCAACGGACACGGCACTTCGAATACCACGCTGCCACGTGCGGCGCACGTTCAGATAATTCACATCGAACAGGCGCGTCGATGCCCGGTGGGGAAATACGCGGATGAGCGTCCCCTGCACGTCGTAGTCGAGGCCGCGCGGAAACAACACCGCTTCGAGCGCCTGGCGCATCGTCAGATCTTTCAGATCGCCGACGAAGGTGCCCTCTACCGCTTCGTCATTCACCAGGCTGAGCGGCGTGCCATTGACCAGCAACAGCAGCAGATCGCGGAGCGGCATCGGCCGCGAGATCGTGAGCGAAATCCGGCGCGCACCGTCGAGATCGGCCGTCCGCAGACGATCGTCGAGCTCTGTGACGGGAAGCGGCGGGAGACCGGCAGGCACCAGTGGCGTGCCTTGCGGAGACGTTGTGGTTCCCGTCGTCACACCCTCCAACTTCGTCACAAAGAGGTCCGGAGGCCCAGGCACGGGGGTCTGTGCGTAAAGGCGTATGGCGAAGGCGGCGAGCATGACCGCGCACCCCAAATGCCACCAGGACCGCCCGTGCTTCAAAAAGAAGTCCTTATTGCGCAGCAGCTTACTACAAGATGTTGCAGAATCGCGCGGAATCGCGCAAAGCTGCATGGTTTTTCTGAGCGGTTTTTCGGTGCGGCGGAGGGGGATCTGTAGGGGCGGTTCGCGAACCGCCCCTACCACGACCGATACCTATTCAGGTGGGAGCACTTCCACCATCCCCGGGGGGGCCGGAGGTGGGGGAGGCGCGTTCTTCTTGAACACGGCAACGCCGAGGAGTCCTCCAAGCATCCCGAAGACGGTGAACACGACGACGTTGATCAGCGCGCCGACGGTGCGAAGAGCGGAGCCGGTCGCCCAGCGCTCCATCGCGTCACGCGCTTCGATCGGCATGTCGGGATTGCTCGAGAGGATTCGCTCCAGTATCTGATGCTGGAACCCGGAGGTCATCGCCTGCAGGGGAATGGACAGGAGTCCCGCGACGACACCGCCGATGAGCCCGGCAAGCAGACCCACGAGCGCGCCTTCCGAGGCCGGGACGGAGTACGGGGAGTTCTGCTGCCGCAGGTACACGGCAAGCGCACCGCCCATCAGCACCCAGAGACAGCAACAGCAGTTGCCGGCATTGACCAGAGGGAGTGCCGACAGCACACCGATGAACAGTCCTCCGTACAGCGCCGGCTGCAGTCTGCCTGAATCCATCAGTCGTAGTACTCCAGACCGAGATGCGTGATTAGATCTTCGCCGCGCAAAAACCGCAGCGTGTTCTTGAGCTTCATCATCTGGATGAACAAATCGTGCTCAGGGTACAACCCCGGCGCATGCATCGGGCTCTTGAAATAGAACGAGAGCCATTCCTGAATACCATCCATGCCGGCCCGCTTCGCGAGGTCCATGAACAGCGCCACATCGAGGACAATCGGCGCCGCCAGAATACTGTCGCGGCACAGAAAGTTCACCTTCAGCTGCATCTTGTAATTCAACCAGCCGAAAATGTCGATGTTGTCCCACCCCTCCTTGTTGTCCCCTCGCGGCGGATAGTAATTGATGCGGACGACGTGGCAAAGATCTTTGTAGAGCTCGGGGTAGAGGTTCGGCTGGAGGATGTAGTCGAGAACCGACTTCTTGCTCTCTTCCTTGGTCTTGAAAGATTCCGGGTCGTCGAGCACTTCCCCGTCGCGGTTGCCCAGGATGTTCGTGGAGTACCACCCTTCGACGCCAAGCAGCCGCGCCTTCAAACCTGGCGCGATGATCGTCTTGATGAGGGTCTGGCCCGTCTTGAGATCCTTGCCCGCAAGCGGCGAGCCGGTCGTATCGGCCAGTTCCATCAACGCCGGAACATCGGCACTCAGGTTCGGCGCGGCATTCGCGTACGGAATGCCCTCCTTGATCGCCGCATACGCGTAGATCATGCTCGAAGGAATGTTGTCGTCGTTCGCCTCGAGCGCTTTTTCGAAGGCGGCGAGCGTCGCGTGTGCGGGGGATTCGGTGAGATAGACTTCCGT
This sequence comes from Vicinamibacterales bacterium, assembly GCA_038320555.1. Taxonomy (GTDB): domain Bacteria; phylum Acidobacteriota; class Vicinamibacteria; order Vicinamibacterales; family 2-12-FULL-66-21; genus JALZOC01. The sequence continues at coordinate 33,864 of JBBQEJ010000042.1, forward strand.
GCTCCCGCACCACACCACCACCAGGCGGTCGCACTTGTTCGCCTCTTTGAACCGGCGCATGTCGTCTCGCAACTCGTCGGCAAGCACTCGTTTATTCTTGCCCTTCTTGACGTTCGGACCGTCGAGGCGCTTCACGTAGCGGCGATCGAACACGGCAGACATCGGCTTGATCGCTTCGAGCTCGGGGCGGATCTTGTCGAGCAGAACCGCTTCGAGCACACCCGCCGTTTTCGCCGCTTCATACGAGTTGTCTTCGAAAATGTCCCAACCCCCGAACACGACGTCGTCGAGCGTCGCGAGTGGCACGAAGTCCTTGATGAGGGGGGAGCGGCCATCGGTGCGCTTGCCGAGCCGCACCGTGCCCATCTGGGTCAGCGAGCCGATCGGCGCCGCGAGGCCGCGGCGTATTGCAAGCACGCCGGCGATTGTCGTCGTGCTGACAGCTCCCATTCCGACGAGAAGAATGCCGAGCTTGCCTGTTGCAGGTTCAATCTTTGGCGGATTTTTCACAACCGGGAACTATATCATTGGGGCTCCATGCGTTGGCTTCCGCTCCGTAAATCGACGGAAGAGATACTCGCCGTGTCGATGGCGGGCATCAAGCTCGGCGATCGTCTGCTCGTCGTCGGATGCGCCGATCCCATCCTGATCGCGCGGCTTGCGGTGAAGACCGGGCTGACGGGACGCGCGCTCGCCGTCGACGAGCAGGAGAAGATGGTCACAGCGGCGGCGGAGATCGCGGCGCGCGAGGGAGCCCTCATCGAAACAGCAACCGCGCCGTGGTCCGCGCTGCCGCTCGAGGCTGACAGCTTCGACGTCGCCATCGTTCGCGACCTCCTTCCGCATCTGACGACGGACGTTCGATCCGGATGCGTTCGCGAAGTGCTGCGTGTCCTGCGGCCTGGCGGCCGATGCCTTGTGATCGACGGCAAAGGGCGAACCGGTCTCGTGGGGGTCGTACGAGGCGCGTCAGGAGCAACTGACTATGCGGCCGCCGGCGGCCCTGTTCATGCGCTGACCTCGCACGGCTTCAAAGCCTCGCGGATCCTCGCCGAACGTGAAGGACTCGTCTTCGCAGAGGCGGTCAGACCGAATCAGTAGAATCCACTAATCCTCCGAATCCTCGAATCCTGAATCCTGAATCGCGAACCGCGAGGAGGGCTCGGGCTGCCTCCGGAGCGAGTGAAGATTCAACGATCAAGGATCCAACGATTCAACGATTCAACGATTCAACGATTCAACGATTCAAACGATTCAAACGATTCAGCGATTCAACGATTCAACGATTCAAGGATTAGTGATGAGTGATTGATCACTTACCTCGCACACGTCAGGTGCCTCCCCCCATCGATTGAAATGGTCTCGCCCGTGATCCAGGCGGCGTTGGGCGAAGCGAGAAAGAAGATCAGATCCGCGAGCGGCTCACCGGGGCGGCCGATCGGGTGCGTGGTTTCGCGTGT
>JBBQEJ010000043.1:0-34586 GCA_038320555.1 Vicinamibacterales bacterium
ATTGTCGCGCATATAATTCGCGTATGTCGATTCTGAAGATCGCGCGCATGGGGCATCCGGTGCTGCGCGCGAAGGCTCGCGCGGTGCACCCGTCAGAGATTCGGACCCCGACGATCCAGCAGCTCATCGACGACATGTTCGAGACGATGAAAGAGTACCAGGGAGTCGGTCTCGCGGCGCCTCAGGTCCACGAACCGCTGCGGATTTTCGTCGCCGGCTTCCCTCCCAGACCGGACATGGACGAAGACGAGGAAGCCAACGAAGACGGTGAAGACGTGCCGTTGATGGCCCTGATCAATCCTGAGATCGAAGTCACCTCCCGAGACGTTGTCGAAGACTGGGAAGGGTGCCTGAGCATTCCCGACATCAGGGGCCGCGTTCAGCGCGCGCGGCAGATCATCGTGCGGGCATTCGATCGCACGGGGAAAAAGATGGAGCTCCAGGCCTCAGGCTTTACCGCGCGTGTCATCCAGCACGAAACCGATCATCTCGACGGCGTGCTCTTCTTCGACCGCATGAAGACACTCCAGTCGCTCACCTTCCTGGACGAATTCGGCCGCTACTGGAGCGGGCACAACGTGCGGCCCGAGTGACGCGTTCACGATGCCTTCAATCCTCATCACCGGCGGTGGCCGCGGCATCGGCCGCGCGATCGCGGTGGCGTTTGCCGAACCCGGTGCAACCGTAGCGATCGCCGCGCGCACCTCGACGCAACTCGAACGAGCGGCCGCTGAGATTCGCTCGCGCGGCGCCGACGCGATTCCTTTAACCATGGATGTCAGAGACGCGAGCTCTGTGGCCGCCGGGTTCGCGTTGTTGAAGGAGCGCACGCCTGCTCTCGACGTCCTGGTCAACAACGCAGGTGTCGGCGGCGGTCAGCCTGTCGAAGGATCCGACGAGGAGGCGTGGCGCCGCATCATCGACACCAACGTCACGGGGACGTACCTTGTGTGCCGGGAGGCGCTTGCGTTGCTGGGGACCGGCGCGCGTGTGATCAATCTCTCGTCGGTGCTGGGACGCTTCGGTGTGCCCGGCTATACGGCGTACTGCGCGTCGAAGCACGCGGTGATCGGCTTTACACGGGCGCTCGCGCTGGAATTGACGGCCCGCGCGATCACGGTGAACGCGATCTGCCCCGGATGGGTCGATACCGACATGGCGGTGGAAGGCATGACGCTTGGCGCGACGGCCCTGGGAACGAGTTACGAGGAATTCCGGCGCAAAGCGCTGAATGCAGTGCCCATCAAACGCATCATCCAGCCTGAAGAAGTCGCGGGTCTTGTCCGTTTCCTCGCATCACCCGGTGCATCGGCGATCACGGGGCAGACCTATAACATCTGCGGCGGACAGGTCATGAGCTGAGGCCATGAGAATTGCTGATTGCTGGCTTTCGATTGCTGATTGACAACGTTCACGACGAAGTTCGAACGTGGCAAAGCGAGCATTGTGATCGAGTTCTGAGTAGCGGCGGCGTTCACTGTCACATTGCATTCGACCCCTTGAGATCACACAAGAGGACGGGAGAGGGGGAGTCAAGTTCCTAAAAGAATTACTCCCTTCCTCCTATCTCCTGTTTGATCTTGGGGCGTGGATGCGGCGTGAGAGTGAACATAGTGATCAGTGATCAGTGATTAGTCTTTTCCTTTCGAGCGCCCGTTCGGAGTTCAGGCGTTCGAGTTCCACGTGCGAGTGATCGACGAACCGCATGGCTGCAGCGACGGCTGTGTGACCGGCCTTCTCGATGAGCTTGTGCATCTGCTGGCATACGCGCCGGTACGCGGGATGGCCCTGCGGTGCGGTGCGAAGCTCGATCAGGTGCATGGCTTCGCGCGCGTTCATCTCCATGTAGAAACGCACGCGATATGCCATGGCGATCGCGTACGGCGCTCCGGCTTTCAATCCTGCGGCAACGATTGCATCGTGCAGGTCGGCTGACCCGTCCATCACGGCAGTCCAGTCGTCGCGCGCGCCGGCTTCCGCGATCGCGTCCGGCTCGATGTACCCGTGCCGCGGGGTCAGCGGCTGCCATTCGAGCGTCAGCAGCCTGTGACGCTGCAGGTCGCGAAACGCGCCATAGTCGGTCAGCACGTCGAATCGATAGGTCGTGCGCTCGAATGCCCGCCCGGGGCGGTGGCGACGGTTCGATCGATTGCCGACGTACGTGCGAAGCACCGCGACACGATCGTCCGTCGAGAGTCGCCGGGCGATCTGAAGCAGCTGATCGTCCGGCAATTCGGACGCCGGGTAGAGGGCGGCGGCGACGATCTTGACCTCGCCGTCCGGATCGAAGTCGCTCAGCGTGACCTCGTTGCGCGGCTCTGGCTCGACCGCGGTCAGGGTGGCGGCCAGGCGGTCCATGCCGTCGCGCGCCGCCGCGAAGTATTCGCTCCATCGCCCACCCCGATCGGGTTGATCGACGCGCGTGAGGAAGGCCGGAATGATCTTGCGGAGCTCGGCCAGCATCTGGTCGGCGCACGTGCGGACTTCGGCGAGCGGGTGGGCGCGCATGCGGAGCAGGAGCGCCTCGAACGCCTGGCCGGTGCCGAAGATGCCGACGTTCGACTGTGTCGCGGCCGGCAGCATCCCCCGGAGAGTGTCCAGCGCCTTTGCCCGGATGGCGGCGCGATGCACGGCATCCGAATCTCCGGCGTTTCTCGGGTATCGGCGCTCGAAGAATTCCTGCATCGCAGGAATCCACTTCGCATAGGTTTCGAACGTCCGATCCATCGTCTTCGTGTAGCGCTCCCTCAGCGATCCGGCGCCGAGTTCCTCGGGCACGTGGTAACGCCACCGGCCGTGCAGCTTGTCGGTGTAGGGCACGTAGCGCGTCGACTGCTCGAGATACGCCATCAGGCGTCCCCACTCCAGAACCTTCGTCAGCAGGTTCGACACATACTCGCAGGCAATGTGAGCGCCGCCGAGTTGTGCGACCGAGTCGTCGCCATATTCATTAAGGACCCGCGCGTAAAGCTTTTCCGCGCGCGCGACGGCTGCGGCGCCGCCCATCGGCTGGACGCCACCATCCCGGCCGTCCGCAACCTTGTCGGCGAACTCGTCGAGGAACAGCCGGCGGAGCGACTTCGCCGAGCGCGAGTATCGCGCGAAGAGTGCGCCCTTGACTGTTTCCGGCAGGTGGGTCAGCGCAAAGACGTGGCTGTCGAGATTGGTGAAGTAGGGAGCGAGCCGCGCGCGCTCGTCAGGCGTGAACTCTTCGGGCACGCGAGGGATTGTACAGCGGAGTGGTCGCGACCGCGACAGCTGCTACACTCCTCATGTGCCGCCGAATCCGATCGTGACCTTTTCACCGTCGACGATCACGGGAACGCGCCGTGCGCCGTTCGAATACGTCAGCATTCGTTCGAGGTCCGCGGGGTTCTTCTTGACGTTCACGTACTGAAACGGAATGTTTCCGGCCGCGTAGTGATCGCGCGCATTTTGGGTGTAGGGACAGGCGTCTTTGCCGAAGATCAGAATCATATCCAAGCCTAACACTCGATGATGCGCCTTCTTCACGCCAACAATGCCTCGCTCTGGACCGGTCCGACCGGCACCAACACGTATCTGTTGGACGGCCGGACTCCGGCGCTCGTCGATGCGGGCGTGGGCGACCCGTCGCATCTCGATGCGCTTGGGACCGCCCTCGGTGGCCGGTCCCTCGATCGCGTCCTCATTACGCACGGCCACCCGGATCACGTCGGCGGACTGCCGGCGATCGCTGCACGATGGCCGCTCGTGCGGATCTTCCGGTTCAGTGATCTGGGGGGCGGTGTGGTCGAGGCCGGCGATGCGGATCTGCGTGTCGTTCCGACACCTGGTCATTCGCCGGACCATCTGTGTTTTTTTGACGACCGCTCGCGCGACCTCTATTGCGGAGATCTCGTTCGTGCCGGCGGATCGATTGTGATTCCGGCGAGCAAAGGCGGCAATCTGCGCCACTACCTGGACTCGCTGGCACGGGTGCGGGACCTGTCGCCCCGGCGGCTGCTCCCCGGCCATGGCCCCATCATCGCCGACCCCGGTTCGTTGATCGATGAATGCGTGAAGCATCGCGCCGAGCGCGAGGACGAAGTGATTGCGGCTCTGCGTGCCGGGCTGATGACGCCCGAGCAAATCACCGCGCGGGTGTACGGTCCATTGTCAGCGGTCCTCGCCACCGCCGCCGCCGACACCGTGCTCGCGCACCTGATGAAGTTGCACGACGAACAGCGCGCATTCGCCTCGGACGACGGCTGGAGACTATCTCGCTAGTCGCCAGCCGCCAGTTGCAAGCCGCCAGCAGCCAGCCGCGAGCCGCCAGTCGACAGCCGCTTCTTCTTTTGTCAGGCAGGCTGCCACCCTTTTCCTAGATCCGGCACCCGCGCCGCGCGCTTCGCCGCTTTCGGCATCGCGTCCTGGATGACCTGCTCGAGCTCTTCAAGGTAGGAGAGAAACCGGGCGCGGCCATCCGTGCTCAGGCGGCACAGCGTCTGAGGGCGCCGGTTTTCGAATCCCTTCCACACTTCGACCAGCCCGGCTTCCCGAAGTACATCGAGGTGCCGGCTCAAGTTACCGTCGGTGAGCGTGCAGAGATTCTTGAGCTCCGAAAACAGCAGTCCTTCCGGACGGGTGACGAGCGATGTCATGATTCCAAGGCGCGCCTTTTCGTGCAGCACGCGGTCCAATCCTTCGTAAGCAAAACGGCCTGACTGATCCGGCTTTTTATGGGCCATAACGCCTCTGCCTGTCCTTTATGATCGCGGCGCCCGCTCGAGATTCCAATACAACACCACGGCGGCCATCAGCTGTCCCGCTCCGAACGTCCCGCCGACCCACCAGCCTCGGAGCGGTTCCGGCCCGCGCGCCATCCACAGGAGCGCGACACCGGCGGCGTAATACAACAGCGCAACCCAGCCGCTGGCCCGCGGAAGATACGGCCGCGACGCAAATATGCCGACGCCGAAACAGATCGCCCACAGACCCGGCAGCAGCGGGACGAGCGCGGCGCTGAGACGCACGAAGCTTGCGGTGATAATCGCCCCGGCGAGCACGCTCGGCAAAAACTGTCCCACGACCTGCGTCGTCTGCCGGCGCGCCGCGCGATCGTCGTGGACGACGTAGTTGTAGATGATCTCGCTGGCGCCGACCAACCCGGCGCACGACGCGACGATCGTCCAATAGAGAACGAACCCCACCGGATCGCTGGCGCCGAGGCCCGGCGGTTGCGCCCACGCTGCGGCAAATCCGATGAATCCCGACGCGGCCACGGGCACGGATCGGTAGCCGCGGTAGATCTCTCCCTTGGCGATCTGCTGATGAATGTCGGCGAGCTGGCCGAGGGCGCGGGAGAGATCCATTACTCTTGTTACTTTGCATCACAAAGACTATCAAGTCAATGTCCCGCGGTCTCGAGTCAGACGCCGTGACACCGTTCCACGGAGAAATAGGGTTATCCTGCCCGCCGTGATCGCGCGCTTCTTCCAGCTCAGGGAACATCACACCACCGTCCGTACCGAGGTCGTCGCCGGCGTCACGACGTTTGTGACGATGGCGTCCATCATCTTCGTCCAGCCGACCGTGTTGAGCGCGGCGGGGATGGACTTCGGCGCCGTGGTCGTTGCCACCTGCCTGGCAAGCGGCATCGCGACGCTCATGATGGGACTCTTCGCCAACTATCCCATCGCGGTTGCGCCTGCGATGGGTCACAACTTTTTCTTTGCGTTCACGGTCGTCGCCGCCACAGGTGTTCGATGGCAGACCGCGCTCGGCGCCGTGGCGGTGGCAGGCGCGATCTTCATCCTGACCGCCGGCATTGGTTTCCGCGAGCGGCTGATCCCGGCGATACCGGAATCGCTGAAGCACGCGATGGCGGTCGGCATCGGGCTGCTGATCGCCCTCATCGGCCTCGAATGGGGCGGCATCGTCCGGGCGGCCCCCGGCACGCTCGTCACGCTGGGACATCTGAACTCCTCCGCGGCGATGCTGACGGTCTTTGGCCTGCTGATGACGGGGACGTTGACGGCGCGGCGCGTCAAGGGAGCGCTGTTGCTTGGAATGCTGGCGTCTACAATCGCGGGGCTGGCGACCGGGCTGGTGCGCTACGACGGGATCGTCAGCTTGCCGCCGTCGATTGCTCCGACGCTGTTGCGGCTTGACGTCATCGGCGCATTCAATCCGTCGATGATCTCCATCGTCTTCGTGTTCTTTTTTATTGCGCTCTTTGATTCGGTCGGAACGCTCGTGGGCGTAGCCGGCCAGGCGGGCCTGATGAGCAGCGGCGCGCTGCCGCGCGCCCGCCCGGCGCTTCTCGCGGATGCGATCGGAACCGTGATCGGCGCGATGCTCGGCACGTCGACCGTGACGGCCTACATCGAAAGCTCCACCGGTGTCGCGGCGGGAGGTCGAACCGGACTCGCGAACGTCGTCACCCATCACTGTGTTTCCCGTCTCTCTTCTTCTTCCCGCTGGTGCGGATGATCGGGGGCGGGTACTCGGCGGGAGACGGACTGGCGCTCTATCCCGTGATTGCCCCGGCACTCGTGCTCGTCGGAACCATGATGATGCCGGGCGTTCGAAGCATTGCATGGGACGACCCGACGGAGGCGATTCCTGCTTTCCTGACGATCGTGATCATGCCGCTGACCGTGAGCATCACCGACGGCATCGCCTTCGGCATGATCGCGTACGCCGTTCTGAAGATTGCGACCGGCCGTCATCGCGAGGCCCACGCATGGGTCTACCTGTTTGCGGTGCTGTTTCTGCTTCGATATGGGTTCCTGACCGCCTGATCGTCGACCCGGAAGGACGAGAAGTAGTACGATTCGCCTTTATGAAAGGCTACGCGAACCCGCACCTGGTCGTGAGTCCCCGCGAGTTGGCGCCGATGCTCGGCGGAGCGAGCGCTACACCGCTCCTTCTGCTCGACCTGCGGCCGCCCGAGGCGTATGCCGCCGGCCACATCCCCGGCGCGATTCACCTCGACCTCTGGGGCGTGAGCCTGATCGACACCGATGCCGCGCCCCTGAAGGCGTTCATGTGGATGATCGAGCACGTGCTGGCCGTGCACGGCGTGGATAGCGCGACGCCGATCGTGGTGTACGACGAACAGTCGGGCGTTCGAGCCGCTCGAGCGTTCTGGTTTCTCGAGTACTTCGGCCATCCGTCTGTGCGGCTTCTCGACGGCGGGTTCAATGCGTGGATCGCGGCAGGCCTGCCCGTTTCCCGGGATGCCGGGCCGCCACCGACGAGCGACTGGACCGGCACCCGCGAAGCGCACACGCTGGCGACGTGGAAAGAGGTGACCAATGCGCTCGACCGCGGCGATGCAGTGGTCCTCGATACGCGCACCGACGGCGAGTACACCGGAACAATTGTTCGCGCGCGACGCGGTGGTGCCGTGCCAGGCGCGGTGCATATCGAGTGGACGCGCAACCTCAGCCCGTCGGGTGACTACAAACCGGCCGCTGAGCTGAAGCAGATGTACGAAGAAGCCGGCGTGACGCCTGACCGCGAGGTGATCACTTATTGCCAGGGCGGATACCGCGCGGCACATTCTTACCTCGCGTTACGCCTCCTCGGTTATCCACGCGTGCGCATGTACATTGGTTCATGGAAGGAATGGGGCGACCGCGAGGACCTGCCGATTGAGCTGCGAAGCAGAACTGAGCTCTCAGTAGCGGCGGCATTCACTTGTCGCATTACATTCGACTCTCTAGGATCAAACAGGAGGATGGGAGGAAGGGAGTAATTCTTCAAAAGACCAACTCCCTTTCTCTCGTTCTCTTGTTTGATTTTGGCCCGGATGCAGCGTGACAGTGGACATCATCCGAACGCGGCAAAGCCATTCCGATCGACCTCCGGCAAGCCCGGAGTACAATCTAGACGCCATGAACAACGTCATTGATTTCATCAACACCAACCGCGACCGCTACATAGACGAGCTGAAAGCGTATCTCGCGATTCCCAGCATCAGCGCGCTTCCCCAGCATGCGGCGGACGTGAAGCGCTGCGCTGACTGGACGGCGGACGAAATGCGGCGCATCGGTCTGCAGAACGTGAAACTGATCGAGACGCCGGGGTTCCCCGTCGTCTACGGCGACTGGCTTGGCGCGCCAGGCGCTCAGACGATTCTGTTCTACGGGCACTACGATGTGCAGCCGGTCGATCCCGTCGACCTGTGGGACTCGCCGCCGTTCGAGGCGACGGTGCGCGACGGTGAAATCTACGCGCGCGGCTCGGCTGACGACAAGGGCCAGGTGTTCATGCACTTCAAGGCAATCGAGGCGCACTTGAAGCAGAACGGCCGGCTTCCGGTGAACATGAAAATCATTCTGGAAGGAGAGGAAGAAGTCGGCTCGGCAAATCTCGACAACTTCGTGAAGTCGCACAAGGACGATCTGGCTGCCGACGTCGTCGTCATCTCGGACTCTCCGATGTTCGATCGCGGCATCCCGTCGATCTGCTACGGCCTGCGTGGCCTCGTGTACTTTCAGCTCGATTTACGTGGTACCAAGAGCGACCTGCACTCCGGATCCTTCGGGGGAGCCGTGGCCAACCCGAACATGGTCCTCGCGCAGATCCTCGCGCAAATGAGGGACCGGGGCGGCCGCATCAAGATTCCCGGGTTCTACGACGACGTGCGGGAGCTGACGCAAGAGGAACGGGATCAGTGGAAGCGGCTGCCGTTCAACGAGCGGCGCTACGCGAAGGAGCTCGGCGCGCCGAAGTTGTTCGGCGAAAGCGGCTACTCCACGCTCGAGCGTGTGTGGGCGCGTCCGACCTTCGAGGTGAACGGGCTTCTGGGGGGCTTCACCGGCGAAGGTGCGAAGACCGTGATTCCTGCGGTCTCGATGGCGAAAGTCAGCATGCGCCTCGTGCCGGATCAGGATCCGGACAAAATCGCGCGGCTTTTCGACGAGCACGTGAAGAAGATCGCCCCGAAGACTGTGGAACTGAAGGTCACGCGGATGCATGGCGGCAAGCCGTGGATGACCGAATTCAACAACCCGTTTGTCCAGGCAGCGGGGCGCGCCATCGAGAAGGGCTTCGGGAAGACCCCGGTGTTCAACCGCGAGGGAGGCTCGATCCCGGTGGTCGCGACCTTCCAGGAAATTCTCGGTCTGCCCTCGGTGCTCTTCGGTGTGGGTTTGCCGGACGAGAACGCGCACGCGCCGAACGAGAAATTGGATTTAGGTAACTTCCATGGCGGCGTAATCGCGTCGGCATACCTGTACGACGAGATCGCCAAGTCGCATCAGTAGTGGCCAACCGCCTCAGCCGCGGTTACTAACCGCGCCGCCAACGGCCAGTCTTAGCCGTCAAGCCCCCAGCCGCGTGCTGTACGTCTTTTCGAGGCCAAACGTTATCCCCTGTATGGATACCAATCTCTTGGAGAACATCCCGCTGGCAGGAGGCGGCGCGGCGGCTTCGAAGGAGCCGATGCCCCGCATACACCTGACGACGCGGGAGATCGAGGTCGTCCGGCTGGTCGTGCGGGGCCACTCGAACGCCGAGATCGCCACGCACATGGGGATCCAGCTTCAGACTGTAAAGAACCTGTTGTCCGCGCTTTACGGCAAGCTCAGTGTATCGACCCGGCTGCAGCTTGCAGTGCTGGCGCTGCGCACCGGGTTCGACGGGTCCTAGAGCCTGTACGACGGCAACTCAGCCACGTTGTTATTGGCATCATGCACACTACTGCCATCGCCACGGACACGGATTCCACCCGAGCCGGGCTCGGGACCCCAAGCCGCCCCCCGCGCCTCGCCACGCGCCCGGTGCGCCTTTCGCCGCGCGAACGTCAGATTGTGACGTTCATTACGGGCGGGTGCTCGAATCAGCAAATCGCGGGTTGCCTGGTCCTCAAGACCCAGACCGTGAAGAACCACCTCTGCCGGCTGTACAGCAAGCTGGGCGTCTCGAACCGGGTCCACCTCGCGGTGTTTGCCGTGGCTCACGGAATGAACGCGGATCAGTCGAGCACCGGCTGAGCCGGGGCACGCGACATTCTGCTTGACCCGCAGAACTTTGCGTCCGTACGATCGGCCGGTCATGCGGTCTCCCATGGCGGCCTCCGTGCGCTTCGGCGGGTCAATACTGCCGTTCGCTTTCGTGATGGCGTTCGCATGGGGTTGCTCCAACCCTGACAAAGCACAGGAAAGGCTCGGCATCACGCCCGCCTACGACGCTACCACCGGCAAACTCAAGGAACTGGCCTACGACTCGGACCACAACGGCAAACCGGACACGTGGACCGACATGGACGGGGCACGGCCAGTGCAGACGCGGATCGACCGCAACGAAGACGGCAAGCTCGATCGATGGGAGTACTACGACCAGAAATCGACGCTCGTTAAAGTCGGGTTTTCGCGGAGAGACGACGGGAAGGCGGATGCGTGGGTGTTTGCCGGACCGGACGGCAAGATCCAGCGCATCGAGATTTCGTCAGCCTCCGACGAGAAGAAGATCGATCGCTGGGAGCACTACGACGCGCGTGGCATGACCGCAGTGGAAGAAGATGCGAATCACGACGGCGTCCCCGATAAATGGGAAACCTACGAAGCCGGGATCGTCAAAACCGCCGCATTCGACGAAAATGGAGACGGCAGGCCTGATCGCCGGCTCACCTATTCGGGCGGAGAGCTCATCATGATCGAGAGTGAGCCGGACGCCGCCGGCAACTTCACGAGGCGGCTGGACGTCAAACCGGCCGCTGTTCCTCCTGCCTCTCCGCATCCCCGTTAACCCAGTCCCGCACGGGAGAGCGGCGTAAAAGGACCGAATCTGGAATAACATCGCATCAGACCCATGAATCAGGACGCTCGGATCTTCATTGCAGGCAGCCGGGGGCTGGTTGGATCGGCCATTGTTCGACGGCTCGAGAATGCCGGTGCGACACGGCTTCTCATGGCCACGCGCGAGCAGTTGGATCTGCGCGACCAGGCGGCGGTCAATTACTGGTTCCGCGCGAACCGGCCCGAGTACGTATATCTGGCAGCTGGCACCGTCGGGGGAATCTTCGCGAACTCGAGCCGCCCGGCGGAGTTCATCTACGACAATATGTTGATTCACGCGACCGTAGTGCAGGCGGCGCATCAATACGGCGTGAAGAAGTTGCTGTATCTCGGCAGCTCGTGCATCTACCCGCGCATGGCTCCTCAGCCGATGAAGGAGGAGCACTTGCTGACGGGACTCCTCGAGCCGACCAACGAGCCCTACGCGATCGCCAAGATCGCCGGCATCAAGCTTTGCGAGGCCTATCGCAGGCAGTATGGCGCCAACTTCATCTCGGCGATGCCGACTAATCTGTATGGGCAGAACGATAATTTCGATCTTACGCAATCGCACGTGCTGCCGGCGCTGATTCGAAAGTTCCACGACGCGAAAGTGGAAGGCAAACTCGAAGTCACGATCTGGGGAACCGGGAATCCCCGGCGCGAATTTCTTCACGTGGACGACCTCGCCGACGCCTGCGTGTTCCTGATGGACCACTACGACGAGCTCGGACATATCAACGTCGGGACCGGCGAGGACCTGTCGATACGCGAGCTAGGCGACGCCGTGAAGCATGTCATTTATCCTGGGGCGATCCTGCGCTTCGACACGAGCAAACCCGACGGCCCCCCGCGAAAACTGCTCGACGTCAGCCGGCTTCACGCGCTGGGCTGGAGACATCGCATCCCTCTTCACGAAGGGCTCGCGTCAACTTACGAATGGTTCCTCGAGCACCACGACTCCCTCCGCACATCGCCTGCCGCCGCAATATAACTCGTCATGCCGCTGCGGATCGGATTCGACATGGATGGTGTTCTGGCGGATTTCGGCCAGGCATTCCGTGAGGTCGAGACCCGCTTGTTCGGTCGCGGCGAGGGACTCAGCGCAGACGAGCCCGCGAGAGAAGAAGAGGTTCAGGAAACGAAGGCCCGGCGTTCCGAGGACGCCGCGCTGAGAAAAGGAGTGGGAGGAGAGGATACCCGCGTCGCGAAGATCGAAGGGGGCGAGGGACGACGGCGCCGTGACCTTATCTGGCGGGATATTCAGTCCACGCCGAACTTCTGGTCAACACTGAAGCCGACGGACGAAAACGCCGTGCGCCGCATCCACGAAATGGCACTGCGTCACCAGTGGGAAGTCTTCTTCATCACTCAGCGGCCGCGAACCAACGGAGAGACGGTGCAGCGGCAGACCCAGCGCTGGCTCGTGGAACAGGGTTTCGATCTCCCGAGCGTTCTCGTGCTCGCCGGATCGCGCGGGGCGGCGGCCGGTGCCCTGCGGCTCGATTACCACGTCGACGACAGCCCCCAGAATTGCCTGGACGTCATCGCCGATTCGAGTGTGAGGCCAATCCTCATCGTGCCCGACAACGACGCGCTATCCGTGCTGGGCGCCCGCAAGCTCGGGATCGCCACGGCACGATCGATCGGAGAGTGCCTGGACATTCTTGAAGAAGTCGCCAAGGTACACACTCAACCGAGCTTGCTGCAGAGGTTGGCCGCGCTCGTCGGATGGAGCTAGTGGCTTCGCGCAGGACTGAATGGCTGCGCTACGCCGGATGTAAAAAAGGGGCGCCCGAAATCGTGGGCGCCCTTTTGAGTCTTGCTACGAACAGGTCGCCGACAGCATCTTCACAGCCTTGACGTTGAGCTTCAGGCTGAGCTGCTTGCCGCTCGTGCCCGCGGGCTGAGTGGCGTCCGGGGCCGGCGTGGCTGCCGTCGTGTCGGTCCCCTTCTTGTCGTCCAGCCTTCCGGTCACTTCGACCTGGTGTCCGAGGTGCGCTTTCATCTTCTCGGGCGAATCCAGGCGATAAGTCGTGGCCGCGCTGGCCGGTGCGGCGGCGTCGGCGGGCGGCGTCGCGGGGGCGGTTGCGTCAGCGCTGGCGGCTTTCGTCGTCAGAATGAACGTGTTCGGCTCGGTGCCGGCCGCGACGCATCCGGTAACGGTCATGTCCTTCGCGTCCTTTGCGACCTTGTCGTCCGCCTTGGGTGCCGGATACTGCTGCGCTCCGACGGTTGCCGCCGATACCAGCACCAAGATTCCTAAGCTCATGTATTTCATCTCGTACCTCCTATTCGCGGGGAGGGTGCACAGCCCGCGCCACATATAATCCGCCTGATGCCGGGCGTTTCCTCCCGCGTGAGCAGCCTCGTCGTTCCTCCCTTCGACGCGCTCAATCAGAAAGCCGCGGAGCTCAGGCGTCAGGGTCACGACGTTATCAACCTCGGCCAGGCCGTCCCAGGCTTCGGTCCGCCGGCCGCGGCGATCGAAGCCGCCCGCCGGTCGCTGACTGAGGCCGCCACGCATCGCTACTCCGCCGACGCCGGTCTGCTCACGTTGCGCGAAGCGCTCTGCGACAGATTCGCGAGCGAGCGCTCGGCTGACGTGCGGCCCGACGACATCATCATCACGGCTGGCGGCAACCAGGCATTCATGCTCGCCGCCATGACGCTGATCGATCCGGGTGACGACGTGGTCCTCGCGGCGCCATACTTCATCAACCACGAGATGGCGATTCGGGCCGTCGGTGCGACTCCCATTGAGGCGCCGCTTCAGGAGTCGGCCGGATTCAGTGCTCGCTGGGGCGACATCGCGGGCCATATCACCTCCCGAACGCGCGCGGTCGTGCTCTGCACCCCCAGCAATCCGACTGGAGCGGTCGTCGGCGGGGACGAGCAAGCGCTGATCGTCCGCGAGCTTGCGGATCGCGGGATCCTCCTGCTGTCGGACGAGACGTATCGGCACTTCGTCTACGACGGCACGCACGCGAGCGCCGCGTCCGTGGAAGGCTGGCGCCGCACGGTCGTTGTCGTCGGCACCTTCTCCAAGTCGTTTGGCATGACCGGCTGGCGCGCCGGATACCTCCTCGCGGATCGCGGCGTTTGCAGCCAGGCGATCAAGATTCAGGATGCGATGATCATCTGCGCTCCGGTGATTGCCCAGATAGCCGTGGAGGCCGCGGTGCGCGACAACTGGAACTACGCGCGGTCATTCCACGACGAGTTGCGAGCGCGACGAACGGCCCTCGAGGAAGGCCTGGCCGCAATTCCGCGTCTCGAGTGGTCGCCGGCGGCCGGCGGGTTTTTCGCCTTCGTGCGCGTGGACGGCTGCCTCGATTCGGTCGCGTTGGCCGGCGACATTCTCGATCGTGTTCACGTGGTGACCATCCCTGGCGCGACGTTCGGAAGGAGTGGCGAGAGGTTTCTCAGGCTGTCGTACGGGGCATCGAGCGTGACGGAGTTGACGGCAGCGTGCGCCCGGCTGCGGAGCTTCTTCGGTAGTGGCTAATTGAAACTCGCGACACGCTTGCGCAGCGTCTTCACGTGTTCCCAGATCTGCGTGGCATCGTCGGGGTCTCCTTCCGGATGCCTTTCGTCCTCGCCGCTGCCATCCTCGCCATGATTCGCGACCATGTCGTGGTCGCCAGGTTCGGACGATTTTGGCGCCAGGCGCAGGTATTCCTCCAGATCGCGCAACGCGGCGGGAAAATCCTGCAGGTGGTACGCCAGCAGGCCCCGATCGCGCAGCTCTGAAATCGCCGACGGATCGATGCCGAGCAGCAGACTCGAGATGAACCGTGCCTGCGGAAACGACCGCATACGCACGTACAGCCGCTTGAGATTCACGAGCATACGCACGACGATGTCGTGGCGGGTGGCGGGAGCGAGGAGGGTGGTATCGAACGCGGCCTCGTCGCCGACGTGCTGCCGCAGGAGCTGGCGGCAATCGTACTCCGAGAGTCGCGCGCCGCCGTGAAACGGGTCGATGATCAGCACCTCGGGGCGTGCGTCGCTGCTGATTGCATCCCGCGCACGCAGCAGGAAATGACCGGGGAAATTGACGCCGTCCACCTGCAGGCCGGCCCGCCGCGCGACCTCGAGGTACACCACCGCGAGGCTGATGGGGATGCCGGTGCGGCGGTCGAGTACCTCATTGATGAAACTGTTGCGGGGGTCGTCGTAGCGCTCCCGGTTCCCCGCGAATCCCTGTTCGTCGTACAGATACTCGTTGAATGCGCGCACGGAGTCGCCGCCCGTATTGCGCAGGCGCGCCGCCGCTTCCTGGCCCATGCGTTCGAAGGTTTCGAGATAAGGGCCGGGATTGAGCGACGGGTACTCCACGCGCGCGATGGCGAGCGCGGCGGATGCCAGGTCGCCGCCGGGCGCGTTCATGGCTTTCTGCAACTCGGCAGCGACCTCGCCGATGCGCGAGTTGAGGTGGAGTGAAAATGGCACAGCTAGATATTAGCCCACCCCACGACGAATGCGGGAGTAAGCTCGTCGAGCGAGTCGATGACGCGATCCGCCACGGCCAGCTGATCGCGCGGATATGTGTTCGTGATGGCCACGCACCAGAGGCCCGCCGCTTTCGCGGATTCAACTCCCCAGTGCGAGTCCTCGATCGCCAGACATTCAGCCGGCATGACGCCGTGAAGCTCCACGGCGCGGCGGTACGGGTCCGGCGCCGGTTTGCTGACGGGCGTGTCGCCGGACGCGACGATGAACCGGAAGTGATGATCCAGGCGGCTGCCGCGCAGGATGCTCTCGATTTCATGGCGCAGCGCGCCTGACGCAATGCCGAGCGGGAATGTCGGGGCCATCCGTTCGATGCACGAGACGGCGCGTGGATACAAGAGGTCGCCGGACTCGATAATCGTGTCGAAGACCCGGCCCTTCTCGACCACCAGCGCGTCCAGACGCCCGGCATCGAGCACGAAGCCGTGCGCTGCTGCCAGCGCCGTAAACACCCCCTCGTCGTCGTATCCCAGATAGTGCGCGTAGTACTCATCGTGCGTCAGTGTGAGGCCGAGTGCCGAAACCACCTCCTGGTAGGCCCGGAGATGCAGCGGTTCGGAGTCGGCGAGGACGCCGTCGAAATCGAAGACGAGGGCTTTAATCACGTTTTCGGTTTTAAGTTTTAGGTTTTTGGTTTTGGGTTGGGTCTTAGGTTTTAGACTTGGTTTCAGGTCTGTTGCAGGTCGACCGAGTCTTTGTCTTCAGTGTCTCGCGGTTCCCATGCGCTCGCCGGCGCGGACGGGTATCGACAGTCGATTCTCCCTGGGGGGATACGGACAGTCGTACGTCGGGTTGTAGTAGCAGAACGGGTGATATGCCCGGTTGAAATCGAGATCGTAGATTCCCGTCGCCGTGCGCTCGAGATCCAGATAGCGGCCGCCCGGATACGTCTCGGTCCCGTTGGTGAGATCGCCGAATGGCACGAACAGATGGCGCAGGTCCTCCTGGCCCACTTCGACGAAGGCGGTCAGCGTCAGGAGCTGTCTCTTCAGCGTGAACGACAGCTTGCCGACCCGCTGATGCGGCCGGCGCTCACCTCGCGAGGTCGGAATCTCGAGGACGTCGCTGCCCCTGGCAACCGTGAGAACCCCAGGCACGCGGTACTCGAGTTCCACTGGAAAATAGGACAGCGGCGGGAACGACGCACGGCGTTCGGGCGGGATCGGCGAATCCTCCGAACGCCGCATGAACTCATCTTTCGTAGAATGCCACGCGTTGACGCTGTCAACGTACGGCACTTCTTTGGCGGTACACGCCATCGTCAGCAGCAGGAGCCCGGCCACGAAGCTCTTACCCATTACGCATAAGGATAAGCCTTGCGCTCGACGATGGCCTCCGCGATCTGCCGCCGCCGTGCAACCGTATTGACCGGAGTGGTTTTGAGCACGCGACGGAGCGCGGCGAGTAGCGTCCTCAACGTGTCCCCGTCGGCCATCGCGGCAAGCGCGCTGCGCGCCGCAATCTCGACGCGCGCGGCTGCGTCGCTGATGTACACCTCGGCAGCGGCAGTCTTCAGATCTGATTGAAGCCCCCCGCCTTGTGAAGCCCGGAGCAGCACGCTTTCGGCGGCGAAAACGTCGATGAAGACGTCCGCGGCGAGTGTCAGGACTTCCTGTTGATCTGTGAGCTTGTCCCCGTACGTCTGCATGGCGGTGCCGAGGACCATCAGGGCCACTTTTTTTGTCGCCGCGACCGTCCGGCGCTCGTTCTCCAACGGCTCATCGGACGGCGGCTCGGGAAACGACGGCGTGAGAATCTCGTCCTGGAGTTTCCTGGCGGCCTGGATCAATGGCAATCCGCCCTTCAGCGCGCGGCGGATCAGCATGCCCGGGATGAGGAGACGATTGATCTCGTTGGTTCCCTCGAAGATGCGATTGACCCGCGCGTCGCGATACATGCGCTCGGCAGGGTAATCGCGCACGAAACCGTTGCCCCCGTGGATCTGGACGTTTTCGTCCACGGCGTAGTCAATCATCTCGCTGCCGGCCACTTTGAGGATCGATGCTTCGATCGCGAACTCTTCAAGTGCGGCCAGGACGCCGTCGCCGCTCGATCCACCCGATCCCTCGGCGTCAATCGCCGCATCGATCAGTCCGGCGGTCCGATACAGCATGCTTTCCACGGCGAACTCGCGGATCGCGATTTCCGCCAGCTTGTGCTTGATCGCGCCAAACGACGCGATCGGCTGCCCGAACTGCTTTCGTTGGACGGCGTACGTCGCTGCGTTGCCGACGATGGCGCGGGCACCGCCGCTGCACATGGCCGCAAGCTTGAAACGGCCGTAGTTGAGCACGTTGAACGCGACCTTGTGTCCCTTGCCGATCTCCCCCAGGACGTTCGCGGCGGGCACCTGGGCGTCCTGGAGAATCAGAGGCGTCGTGGACGATCCGTGCAGCCCCATCTTGTGCTCTTCTTTACCGCTGCTCACGCCGGCAAATGCGCGCTCGACAAGGAACGCGGTGAAGGCCCCCTCGCCGGTTTCGCCCGCGACTTTCGCGAAGACAATGAACAGATCGGCGAACCCACCGTTCGTGATCCACATCTTCTCGCCGCTCAACCTGAAGCTCCCGTCCGGTTGCCGTGTCGCGCGGGCTTTCGCGCCGAGCGCATCCGAGCCCGATCCCGACTCGCTGAGCGCATACGCCCCGACCATCTCCCCGCTCACGAGGCGCGGAAGGTATTGGGCCTTCTGCGCCTCGGTGCCGAAGCAGAGCAGGGGAGTGATGGCGAGGCCGGTCTGGGCGCCGAACGTGGTCGCAAACGACGCCGCGCGGCCAGCGGCCTCTCCGACGAGAATCGACGCCACCTTGTCGAGCCCTACGCCACCGAACGCCTCAGGCACGTCCGTGCCGAGGAGCCCGAGTTCTCCGGCGCGCCGCACGAGCTGACGCGCGAGCGCCCAGTCTTTCTGCTCCAGGCGCTCGATGGCCGGCTGCACCTCGTTGGTCATGAATTCATCGGCCGTCTGGCTGATGAGACGATGCTCGTCGGACAGTTTTTCGGGTGTGAAGACGGAGTCGGCCGGTACGTCTTCGATCAACCACGCCCCGCCTCGTGCCGTTGTTGTTGTCGTCATAAATCGTCCTTCACGGTCACATACGTTCGAAAATTCCCGCTGCGCCCATTCCGCCCCCCACACACATGGACACCAGTCCATACCGTGCGCTCCGGCGCTTCATTTCGTACAGGATCGTCGTTGTGAGCTTGGCGCCCGTGCAGCCGAGCGGATGGCCGAGCGCGATGGCGCCCCCGTTGACGTTCAGCCGATCCGGATCGATCGGCAGCTCGCGGAGGCACGCGATAACCTGCGCGGCAAAAGCCTCGTTCAGCTCGACGAGATCCATCTGCTCGAGCGTCAAGCCCGCCAGCTTCAGGACTTTTCGGATGGCGGGAACGGGACCGATACCGAAGCGTTCCGGCTCGACCCCGGCGGTGGCGAACGCGACGAACCGGCCCAGCGGCTCGAGACCAAGCGCGCGCGCCCGGCCGGCAGACATGACGACGAGTGCCGACGCCCCGTCGCTCGTCTGCGACGAGTTGCCGGCCGTCACGGTACCGGTGACGTGGAACGCGGGTCGAAGCTTCGCGAGCGCCTCCATCGACGTGTCCCGGCGCGGCCCTTCGTCGATGCGCAGCTCCGGCAGTGCGATGATTTCGTCGTCGAACCGCCTGGCGTCGATAGCCGCGACGGCGCGCTCGTGGCTGCGGAGCGCAAATGCATCCTGCTCCTCGCGAGACGCGGCAGCCTCGCGCGCGTGGTTTTCCGCGACGAGCCCCGTGCTGAGATATACGTCGGGATAGGTCTCGACCAGCGAAGGGTTCGGCGCGATCTTGTTCCCGCCCATCGGCACGAGGCTCATCGACTCGGCGCCGCCCGCCACGATGGTCGCCGCGAATCCGGCCATGATGCGCTCAGCGGCGAATGCGATCGACTGAAGTCCGGAGGAGCAGAAGCGATTGACGGTCACGGCCGACGCGGACACCGGTACGCCGGCTCGCAGGCTGGCGATGCGCGCCACGTTCAGTCCCTGCTCTGCCTCGGGCATCGCGCAGCCGAGGATCACATCCTCGACCTCGGCTGGGTCGAGTCCGGGCGCCCGCCGCAGCGCTTCCGTGATGACGACCGCCCCCATGTCGTCGGGACGCGTTCTGCGCAAGGCGCCATTCGGCGCTTTCCCGATCGGCGTGCGAACGGCGCTGACGATAACGGCTTCATTCATGATCAGGACTCAATGGTTCCGAGAAGTCACCGAGCAGATCTTCGAGCGCTTCTCCAACTTCCTGCGCTTTGCCTTCGAACAGGTGATCGGCGCCGTCGATGACGACAAGCTCCTTCGGCTCTTCGAGCCTGGCATAGAACGCCCACATGCCTTCGAGCGGACAGACCTCGTCGGCTTCCCCCTGTACGAAGAACTTCGGCTTGACGCTTGCGAGCGTGTGCTCGAAGGTGTAGAGCTGACCGGACACCGACGTTGCGACGGGCGGCGCGATGCCAATGAGCGCGGCCACG
Organism: Vicinamibacterales bacterium; assembly: GCA_038320555.1. Taxonomy (GTDB): domain Bacteria; phylum Acidobacteriota; class Vicinamibacteria; order Vicinamibacterales; family 2-12-FULL-66-21; genus JALZOC01. Next base: position 19,774 of record JBBQEJ010000043.1, read on the forward strand.
CGATCGTCAACGGCGCCGGTTTCCAGCGCGACCCACGAGCCAAACGAAAACCCGGCGGCCCACAACTTCACGCCGGGGTACCGAGCGGCCACGTAGTCGAGGGCCGCTTTGAAGTCTTCCTTTTCGCCGTCCCCCTGGCCGAACTCGCCCGCACTGCGCCCCACTCCGCGGAAATTGAAACGCAGCACCGCGCATCCAATTCGCGTCAAGCCCTTCGCTCCCTGATAGACCACCTTCGTGTGCATCGTTCCCCCGAACTGGGGATGGGGATGCGCGAACACGACTGCCGCCGTGGGTGTGCCCGAGCCGCCGCGTGGCGCCCCGGCCGGTTCATCCATGAGTGCTTCGAGCGGCCCGGCGGGTCCGGTCAGATCAGTGATGGTTGGCATCGACGAACCCTGCGACAATGTCGGCGAACCGGGCCGGCTGCGTGAGCAAGCCGATATGACCCGATCGATCCATCCTGGCGTACTGCGCGCCCGGAATGAGCGAGCGGTAGCGGCGCGTGATTTCCGGCGGGACGATCTGATCCAGATGGTCTTCGCCGGTGATGAGAAGCGTCGGGGCCTTTACGCGAGCGCAGTCTGGAGCGAAGTCGATTCCCTGTTGGAGCGTGACTCTCTCGGCCATGACGGGCGGAAGGATGGGCGCCGCAATCACGCGGGCGGCGTGTCCGACGGCAAAGACCAGCCGTTCCCGCCAGGTGTCGTAAGCCGCCAGGATTTCCGGCCACAGCCGCATCGGCGCGGTGACCACGAACGCCGGCGACGATCTCCACGGATGCGACAGGTATTGGCGTTGCCGTTGGTTCGGGATCCAGCCGGGCGCCGGCGAGGACACGAAAATCAATGACGTCACCCGCTCGGGATGGATCGCGGCGTACCGCAGCGCGATCCATCCTCCATACGACACGCCGCACAACGCGGCTTTGTCGAGACCCGTGCGCCTGAACACGTCGTCGAGCTGGCGCACGTAATTGTCGAACCCCAACGCAGGCTCGAATTTGACGCCCGATCCGGCGCCACCGCACAGCGTGTACGACACGGTCCGGCAACGATGCTGCAACTCCTGGAGCGCCGGCTTCATCCATTCCCATCGGCCCTGCACGCCCGGGATGACGATGAGCGGCGATCCGTGTCCTGCATCAAACACCCGATGGATCCTTTAGCGGCACTAGTTCCTCAACGGTCTCCCGGTCTTCAACGTGTGCGCAATGCGCTCTTGCGTCTTCCGCTCACCGCACAGGCTCAGGAACGCTTCGCGTTCGAGGTCCAGCAGCTGCTGTTCGGTGAGGGCCGTCGCGTGCGGCGCGTCACCGCCCGCGAGGATCCACGCCAGTTTGCGGCCGATGAGCGCATCGTGATCGGTGATCCGCCCGCCGCGAAGCGCGAGATGAATGCCGAGCTTGAGCGTGGCCAGCAGCCCGCTGCCTCCAACGCGAATGGCGGCGCGCGGTTGCGGGCGCACGTAATCGGGCACGCGCGCGAGGGCGTCGGCCTTGGCGTCCTCGATGAGGCGATCGCGGTTCATGGTGATGTCGTCGGCGTCGCGCAGATATCCCAGGCGGCGCGCGTCGGGTCCGCTCGTCGAGACTTTCGCAAAACCGATGGTCTCGAAGACGCGTTGCACGAGCGGGAGCGGGTCGGACCCGGGCGCCGCGCCGTCCATGACCCGCGCCAGCATTTCCTTTGTGCCGCCGCCGGCCGGAATCAGGCCGACCCCTGCTTCGACGAGCCCCATATAGGTTTCCGCGGCGGCCCGGACGCGATCCGCGTGCAGCGCAATCTCGCACCCGCCGCCCAGGGCGAGCCCTGCGGGGGCCACGACGACCGGCACGTCGGCGTATTTCAGGGCCATCGTGGCGCCCTGGAAGCCGCGGACCATCATGTCCACGTCGTCCCAATTGCCTTCCTGTGCTTCGAGCAGGAGCAGCATCAGGTTGGCGCCGGCCGAAAAATTCACGGCATCGTTGCCGACGACCAGCGCGCTGAAGTTGGCGGACGCCTCTTTCACACCCGCCTGCAGCATCTGAATGGTGTCGCCGCCGATGGCGTTCATCTTCGAATGAAACTCGACCGAAAGGACCCCGTCACCCAGATCCACGAGGCTTGCGCCCGCATTCCGTTTGACGATCGTCCTCGCGCGGCCAACGTCGGCGCGACCGGCTTGGCCGCCTGTGGCGGCAATCATTTCGAAGGGCCCGAGCTCCCAGCCGAATCCCCAGCGCATGGCGTTGTCGATGTCGGCCCGGTCGTGCGCGATCTGGGGCGCCACGCGCTCGGTGTACTCGAGAGTCGGCACGAGCGTCGCGCGCAGGAAGCGGCCGACCTTGTCGTCCCCCTTGAGCAGCGTCCGTATGCGCTCGCCGACATCGTCGATGGACCGCGCCGCATCGAGTGACGGCAACCGCACGGCCTGCTTCGGCCGGTACTCCATTGAGGTCGGATCGAGGGTCAGAATCTGACCATCGGGAGCCTTCTTGTAGAATCCCTGACCCGCCTTTGCGCCGTTCCATCCCCGCGCGACCATGGCCGCGACGAGCGCCGGCAGCTCGAACATCGCGCGATCCTCGGGGGACTCGAGGCGCTCGGCCAGATTTCGCGACACGTGCGCGAGTACATCGATCCCGGCGATGTCCATCGTGCGGAAGGTTGCGCTCTTCGGGCGCCCGATGGCGGGACCCGTGATCGCGTCGATTTCCTCGATGGTGTAGTCGCCGCCCGCCAGCGCGCGGAAGATCTGCATCACGCCGTACAAGCCAAGATGGTTCGCGATGAAGTTTGGCGTGTCCTTCGCCACCACCACCCCCTTGCCCAGACGGCGATCGGCAAAGGCGGTGATGAACTCCACGATGGCGGGATCGGTATCCGGCGTGGGGATGACTTCGAGCAGCCGGAGGTAGCGCGGCGGATTGAAAAAATGCGTGCCGAGGAAGCGACGGCGGAAGCTCTCCGATCGCCCGGCTGCGAGCGCGGCAATTGGAATGCCCGACGTGTTGGAGCTCACGACCGCGTTCGCGCGCCGGTGCGACTCCACACGCGCGAACAGCGACTGCTTCACGTCCAGCCGTTCGACCACCGCTTCGACGATCCAATCGCACCGGCCGATACCGGCCAGGTCCTCGTCGAAGCCGCCAGTGCGGACGAGGGCAGGTGTTGCAGGCGCAAAAAAGGGGTCAGGCTTCAGCGCCTTCGCGCGCTCGAGTCCTTCGCGAGCGGCGTCGCGCGTGACGTCGAGCAGGAGCGCCGGCACGCCGGCATTCGCGAAGTGCGCCGCAATCTGCGCCCCCATCGTTCCCGCGCCAAGAACAGCGACCTCACGGATGTGACGCGTCACTTCCCTAACCCTCCGACGAACAGGTCCACCACAGCGTCCGCTTCCGCCGGGAGCGAATACTTCCGGCGGCTGAGGATCCAGTTGGTCGCCATCTCATCGAGCGCGCCGAAGAGCACCTTCGCTGCCAGCGTCGGGTTGATCTGCTTCCGGAACGCGCCTTTCGACTGGCCCTCGGCGATGACGTCGCGGATGATGCCCAGGTACTCGCGCAAGTATGTTGAGGAGTAGTGCTCCATGAATTTCGTGGACTGCCGCAATTCGACCTGGAACACGACTGCCAGCGCGCGATCGCGGCCCAGGCGCTCGAGGTGCAGTTTCGCGATTTCGCGGAGCCGGTCGAGCGGGCTCGTACGCGCGGCGAGGCTGTCGCGACCGGCGGCAATCGCCTCCTTCATCGTCCGCTCGAAGATCGAAATGAGCAGGTCGTCCTTGCCGCGGAAGTACAGGTAGACCGTGCCGGCCGCGACACCAGCCCCCCGGGCGACGTCGGCCACCTGCGCGGTGAAGAAACCACGGGCGGCGAACGTTTCGATGGCCGCCCGGAGAATCGCGTCGCGTTTGTCGGCCTTGTCGGCGCGTTCGGCCAGCGCCGGCACGCGCCGGGCAGCAGTCACGGACATGAATGAATGTTCATTCATTATGGTGGACGATGTCAAGCCGGGAGCGTGCGCCGAATATGTCGATCGTCATATCCCGCAGAACCGTCCCGCCACGCAGCCCCAACCCATTCCGCCCCGGCTCGTGTCCGATGAGGCAGTTTTGCGGCTGACACAGAAAAATCACTGTCAATCCGGCCTGTTTCCGCGAGAAAGCTGACACCACTTGGAAGCGAGGGGGAGTATACAGATCGCATGCTTGACGAAACGCAGCAGCAGTCGATCGTGACGCGCTTGAACCGCGTCGAAGGACAGATCCGCGGGATCCGGCGGATGGTGCAGGAGCCTCGGTTGTGCGTCGAGATTCTGCAGCAGCTATCCGCAGCCGAAGCGGCCTTGAACCGGATCAGCCTGGCCGTCTTCAAATTTCACGTCGAGCGTTGCGTCCCGGATGGTGTGGTCCTGGGGGACCCCGAGAAGACGAGGAGGCTGACGGAGCTCGTGGATATTTTCGACCGCTTCGCGAAATAACGCCACGGACGAACACGGACGGGCAGGCCACAGACAAACCCAGACGAAGACAGAGGGCTGGGCTCAACTCGGAGGGTGGTGCGCCGCGTTGGCCTTGGGCTACACTGGATTCCCGGAGTCTGACGAAGGCTTCCGGGTTTTTTGTGTATGGGCACCGCACACGCGCTGCCAGGAGGACGCAGGAGACATCATGAAGGCACTTCGTATAACCATCCCGGCCCGCACTGCCGCCGCGTTCATCGCGGCCGCGATGCTCGCGTCGTCCGCGCTGGCGCAGTCAAAGGGAAACGCCCGCCTGAACGGCAAGGTGGTCGACGAACAGGGACAGCCCGTGGCGGACGTGGTCGTCAAGGCCCAGATGACCGGGCAGACCGAACTCTTTTCCGGCACCACCGACAAGAAGGGGGAGTTTCGCATCAACGGGCTCGCCAACGGCGAGTGGAAGGTCGAGCTCGCGAAGGGGGGCCTCGATACCGCGACCGAGATGGTCGAAATCAGAGCGGATAAAGCCCCTGCGCTGAACGTCACGCTCAAGAAAGGGTCGCCGAAAGCGGACCCGATGGTGGAGCTCAACGCCGAATTGCAGCGAGCCGCGACGATCGCACAGTCGGGCAAGATTGCTGAGGCGCGGAAGCTCTACGAAGATCTGCTCGTCAAGTACCCATTGATCTATCAGATCGAAGGATTCATTGCGCGGACCTACGCCGCGGACACTCCCCCGGACATCCCCAAGGCCCTCGAGCACCTCAAAATCAACCTCGAGAAGGAGCCCGCGAACGTCGAGCTGAAACTCTTTCAAGCCGAACTGCTGATGGAGAGCGGTGACAAAGCAGGCGCGAAAGCCATCCTCGACACGGTCGACATGACGCAGGTCAAAGATCCGTATACCTACATCAACCACGCGATCAACCTCATCAATGATAAGCAGGGCCCGGAAGCGGCGGATCTGCTGACCAAACTGATCGCGCAGTTCCCCACCGTGAACGAGCTCTACTACTATCGCGGCCGCGCGTACGTCGCCTCTGAGAAACTCGATCTCGCGCGCGCCGACCTCGAGAAGTTCGTTTCGCTCGCGCCCGCGGCCAAGGAAACAGCCGACGCGAAGAAAATCCTCGATCAGCTCAAGAAATAGCGGTGCGGTGAAGCGCCTTCCCGCTATTGGAGTCCTCGGGCTGCTGGCGTCCGCCGCGTGTGGCGGATCCAGCAGCTCGTCTTCGTCGAATCCACCCCCTACCACCACTACCAACCCCTGCACGACCGCGGCGATCGAAGAAGACCAGGCCGAGGCGTCAGCGGCGGATCAGGCGGCGCGCGCGTTGAAAACCAACGTCCTCGACGGAAGTCCCCGCTGGCGGGTGCTCGACGCCCTGTGGACACACCGCGAGAATGCAGCCCGCACTCGCCGCGACGATGAGCGCACCAGCCTGTCGCCATCACGCAGCAACGCCGACGTGGGCGATATCGCCGTCATCCAGGACGAGGGGGATCTGATTCTTCCGCCCAACACGTATGATCTGCGTAGCCAGGGGCTGCGCTTCACGCGAAATGGAGCGGGAGCCTACAACGTCACGCGCATCGACGGAAACTTCCGCGCAGCGATCGGCACGCGGCTCACGCTGACCGACGACGACAGCGGCAGCAGCACCGTGCCCTTTGGGTTTTCGTTCTACGGAAAGACGCAGGGCGCGGCGTTCGTCAACTCCGACGGCAACATCACATTCGAAGAAGCCGACAAGTCGAGCACGGAACGCAACGTCGCACGCCTTCTAACGGGGCCGCCGCGCGTGTCGCCGTTTCTCGCCGACCTCGATCCGACGACCGGGAGCGGACGGATCTTCCTGAATGCGGCCTCGGATCAATACACGGTGACGTGGTGCAACGTGCGCGGTTTCGATACGACGCGAAACGTCACGGTGCAGGCGACGCTCCTCCCTAACGGCAACATCGAGATGATCTACGGCGCGACGATCACGCTCGGGGACGCAGTCGTGGGCCTGTCGCCAGGTCGAACCGGCACGTTCACGACGGTCAACCTGAGCGATCAGGGCCCCACCGACGGCGGCTCCGCGGCGGTCGGCGAACGGTTCGCGCAGAACGCCCAGGTCGATCTCGTGTCACTTACCCAAAAGTTCTATCGCTCGCACAGCGACAATTACGACCAGCTCGTGCTCTGGTCCGACGCCCCGGTCATCAGCGATGCCTTCGCGTATGAGACGACGGTGAAGAACGAAATCCGCGGCATCGGCGTGGACACGTACGATCTCGCGTCTGATTTCGGCAGCGCGGGACGCCTCCGGAGCCTCGTCGTGATGGACTGGCTCGGCAAGTACCCCGACAACCCGTCTCAGAAATTCCTGGGAGAAAACAACACTGTCAGCGTGCTCGGACAGGAATGCGGCCATCGCTGGCTCGCGTTTCTCGAGTTCCGCGACCGGAATGGGCAGCGATCACAGGCGCTCCTCGGGCGTGACCTTGCACACTGGAGCTTCTTCTTCGATTCGGATGCGTCTGTCATGGAAGGTAACGACATCGAGGACCTCGGCGGCGGATCCTTCCGAACGGTCGCGGCTGTGCAGCGGTATAGCCGGCTCGATCAGTACGCGATGGGCCTGCTTTCGGCCAGCGACGTTGGGGGCTTCTTCTACGTCGAGAGTCCCACGAACATGTCCAGTGCCCGGACCAATGAATCGGCGCCAGAGGTCGGTGTCACGTTCAACGGAACCCGCCGCGACGTCCTCATGCAGGACGTGACCGCGATCCAGGGCGACCGGGTGCCGTCGGCAGTCGACTCCGCCAAGGTTCACCGGCAGGCCTTCGTTTACCTCGTGTCGTCCGGCAAAACGGCCGACCCCGTCCAGGTGAACAAGGTCGATCTCATCCGTCGTGCCTGGGAAGCGTTCTTCCTGCAGGCGACCGAGCGCCGGATGCAGGCGATCACGACGCTTCGCTGACGGGGGCGAAGGCCGCTCTTGTGCGTCGGCGCGCTTCAGCCGCCGCGATGCACTGACGCGGGCGAAACCTGCCACGGGCGCCCTGTCCGTGTCCGTCAGTGTTCCTCCGTGGCTATAATCTCCTCTATGAAGCAGCTCGTGGTCGCGATCCTCGTGACCTTCGTTGCGGTGCCCTTCGCGGCACAGTCATCCTCCCCTCCGCGCGCCGGTGAGGCCGCCGACCTGAAAAAGCTCGACGCCATCGAGCCGCTGGTGCTGCGGGCCATCTCTGAGAAGAGGCTCCCGGGGGCAGTCGTGCTCATCGGGCGTGGCGATGTCACCCTGTACCAACAAGCGATAGGCAGCCGCGCCGTCTCTCCGGCGGCCGAGGCGATGACGCTCGATACGATTTTCGATCTCGCGTCGCTCACCAAGGTGGTCGCGACGACGACCAGCGTGATGATCCTCGTCGAGGAGGGAAAGATACGGCTCAGCGATCGCGTGGCGTCGTTCATCCCGGGCTTCGAGCGGTACGGCAAGGGAGAGATCACGATCAGGCACTTGATGACCCATGTCTCCGGGCTTCGTCCGGACGTGGATCTCGGTGACGCGTGGAGCGGGTCAGAGACCGCGATCGGCCTCGCGATCGAAGAGGTGCCGATCGCCCTCCCGGGGGAGCGTTTCGTCTACAGCGATATCAATTACTTTCTCCTTGGCGACATCGTCCGGCGCGTCGGCGGGGAGACCCTGGACCGCTTCGCACACGACCGCATCTTCGAGCCGCTCGGCATGAGGGAAACGATGTTTGTCCCTCCCGTTTCGCTGGCACGCCGTATCGCGCCGACGGAAAGCCCGGGCGCCGGCATGCCGATGCTCCGCGGCGTCGTGCACGATCCGACCGCGAGGCGCATGGGCGGTGTCGCCGGCCATGCGGGCCTCTTCAGCACCGCCGCCGATCTCGCAATCTTCTGCCGCATGTTGCTCGACGGCGGGGTCTCTCGAGGCGTCCGGATCCTGTCGCCATTGACGGTTGCCAAGATGACAACCCCCTCGACGTCGTCCGCCGAACGCAATGTCCGTGGTCTCGGCTGGGACATCGATTCGGCGTATTCCTCGAATCGTGGAGAACTGCTCCCGGTTGGATCGTTCGGGCACACTGGCTTCACCGGGACATCGCTATGGGTCGACCCGATAACCCGGATGTTCGTGGTGTTCCTGTCCAATCGCGTGCATCCCGATGGCAAGGGGGACGTCACACCGCTCCGCGCGCGGGTCGCAACCATTGCGGCTTCGGTCGTGACCGACGTTCCCGTGAATCTGAGGACCGCAGCGGTGTGGACGGGACGCGACTTCGGCGCGTCCGGCACCCTCGCGCCCGCGCCGCGGCCGGCCGCCGTCCTGAGCGGAATCGACGCGCTCCGGGCCAGCGGATTTGCGGCGCTCCGGGGGAAACGAATTGGCCTCCTGACGAATCACACCGGCCGCGCGCGCGACGGCGCGACGACGATCGATCTTCTCCAGGGCGCGAAGGACGTCACGCTCGTACGTCTCTTCAGTCCGGAGCACGGCATCCGTGGAATTCTCGACGCGAGCGTACCGTCGGCGACCGATGAAACCGGTCTCACGATCCAGTCGCTCTACGGCGAGACGCGACGCCCCACGCCCGCCATGCTCGAGGGCATCGATACGATGGTCATCGACCTGCAGGACGTCGGCGCCCGTTTCTATACCTACATGACGACGATGGCCTATGTGATGGAGGAGGCGGCCAGGCGCAAGGTCTCGGTCGTGGTGCTCGATCGGCCCAATCCCGTCAACGGGTTTCAAATCGAGGGCCCCACGCTCGACAAGACGGCGCTCAGCTTCGTCGGCTATTTCCCGATGCCGATCCGGCACGGCATGACGCTCGGCGAGCTGGCGAAGCTGTTCAACGCCGAGAACAAGATCGGCGCGGATCTGACCGTGATTCCGCTTCGCAACTGGAGTCGCGACGAGTGGTTCGATGCGACGGGCCTTCCGTGGATCAATCCGTCGCCAAACATGCGCAACCTGATCCAGGCCACACTGTACCCGGGCATCGGCGCGATCGAAGGCACCAACGTGTCGGTCGGCCGCGGAACCGACACGCCCTTCGAACAGGTGGGCGCACCCTGGATTGACGGCGTCGCGCTGGCCGACGCGCTCAACGGCCGAGCCATTCCCGGAATCCGCTTCTATCCCGTGCGCTTCACGCCCTCCTCCAGCAAGTTCGCTGACGAGGAGTGCGGCGGCGTGTTCATGATCGTGACTGACCGCGCCGCCGTTCGTCCGGTCCGCGTGGGTGTCGAAATCGCGGCGATGCTGAACAAGCTGTACGGCGCGAAATACGAGCTCGAAGCGGCGGAGCGGCTCTTCGGATCGAAGGACGGCCTGGCGCGCATCCGTGCCGGCGCCGATCCCGCCGACATCGTGGCCACATGGGCCGAAGGGGAAGCGCGGTGGCGGCTGATGCGGAACAAGTATCTGCTTTACCGCTGATCGCTGATCCTTCACAGGGATTTCTAAGTAAAGAAACGAACTCACCCGATCAAAAAACTCCTGGACTCCTGACCTCTCTGTTAGAACCCGACCGGGTTAAACGTGCTGGCTACATGTGGTAGAGCATCAGATAGACGATCACGCCGGTGACCGAGACGTACATCCAGATGGGAAACGTCCAGCGGGCGATGGCGACGTGACGATCGAATCTTGCACGGAGCCCGCGCGAGAGCGTGATGAGCGCGAGGGGAGGAACCGCGACGGCGAGCAGCACATGTGTCAGGAGGATCGTGAAATAGACGAGGCGGATCGGACCTTGACCCGGGAACGGTTTCGATCCGATGTTCGCGTGATAGATGACGTACGACGTGAGGAAGAGCGCCGACACGATGCACGCTGAGATCATTGCTGCACGGTGGCGCCGGACATATCCGCGCCGGATGAACGCGTAGCCACTCATCAGCAGGAGGGCCGACGTGGCGTTCAGTGTGGCATTGAGCGCCGGGAGATCGGAGAGAGTCATATCTTGTGCTCGCGCCTGCCTCTCTGGCTTCCGCCTTCAGGCGGAAGATCCTCGTTCAAGCGGAAGATCTGCGAGAGAACCGACTTACGCCCGAAACACGATCATCAGGATCCACAAGGCCGGCAGGTAAATGATCGAGCCAAAGAACAGGCGGCGTGCGTCGCGGACTGCGCGGGTGCGCGCGAACGTCATCGTGAGAGCCAGGAAGAGCAGCCCGAGGACCAGCGCGCCGCCGAAGTAGACCGTGTTGGCCATGCCGAGAAGCGTGGGCGCAAGGCTCACGGGCAGGAGCGCGCAGCAGTAGAAGATCGCCTGGTGCGCCGTGCTGCGGCCGTCCGGCTCAATCACCGGCAGCATCGGAAACCCCGCGCGCGCGTAATCTTCGCGATAGATCCACGCGATCGCGAGGAAGTGCGGCAGCTGCCAGAGAAAAACGATCGCGAAGAGCACCCAGCCGCCAGGTGACAACGCGTCGCGCGCCGCCGCCCATCCGATGACGGGCGGGAGGGCCCCGGGGATGGCGCCCACAACAGTCGAGAACGAGGTGCGGCCCTTGAGCGGCGTGTAGATGAGCGTGTACGTCAGCAGCGTGGTGAGCGCGACACCGGCGCTGAGGACGTTCACCCCCGCGCCGAGGATGAGCAGACCCGTCATCGCCAGCGCCGTCGCGAACACCAGCGACTCGGCGGGCTGGAGGCGGCCGTCGGGCACGGGACGCAGCCGCGTGCGGCGCATCAGACTGTCGGCATTCCGTTCGATCACCTGATTGAACGCCGACGCGCCGCCCGCCACGAGCGCGGTGCCGGCCACGGTGAACACCACTTTGGCGGCGTCCGACATGTCGCCCCCGCCCATCACGTAGCCCGCGAGCGATGAAGCGACGACGAGCACGTTCAGCCGGGGCTTGGCAAGCGCGACGAAATCGTTCGCGCGGCTCCGGACCGCGCGGACGGCGACGGCGTCGGTTTTCATTGCCGCGCTCCTCCCAGCCCTCTGAGAGGATCGAGCGCACTCTGTGATGGTCGTGTCTCCGCGACTCTGGTTTTCCCCTGTGCGCCGTCTACGGCCGGCACGGCGATCCTGTGTGCGCGAAGCGCCAGCACCAGCGCTGTCCCCAGAACAAGCGCGCCGTTGACGACGTGCGCGGTGTTGAGGACTGGATGGAGACCGGAGAGCACGACGAGCGCCCCGAGCGTCGCCTGCGAGCACACCAGAAGCACCAGCAGGATTGCCGGACGTGTCAGCTCCCGACGTTCGCGGTGATGCCGCCAGACGTGAACCGCGGTCGCGAAAATGGCCGCAATAACCAGCAACGCTCCGGCACGATGCGCGAAGTGAATCCCAATCGCCGGCGTCCACACGGGCGGAAGCACGTGACCGAATGCCAGCGGGAACGTCGGAATCGCCATGCCTGCGCCCGTGTGCCGCATCGTCGCGCCGAGCAGAACCTGGCCGTAAATCAGCAGGGTCGTGGCGGTCGCCACGCGGCGCAGCGCGGCATCATCGACGGGTGCCGCCTGCGGGGCACGCCAGGAGGGCGATGTGACGAGCGCGAGCGCGAGCGTGATGCAGAAGAAGAGTTGCGCGAGGCCGGCATGGCCGATTGAAACAGGGGCCGGCAACAGGAGGAGCACCGTCAAGCCACCGAGCAGTCCCTGAAGAACGACCGCGCCAAGCGCGGCAAAACCCAGCCGCCGCACCCACGCGCGCGGCTCGACCCGCCAGGTCCAGATCGCGAGAATCACCGTGAGAAATCCCACCGTGCTCGCAATCAGCCGATGGCTGTGCTCGTACAGGATGCCGCCGACCCACTTGTCCATCGGAAACGAGAACATGAACCAGCCGTAGGTGTTCGGCCAGTCGGGGACAGAAAGCCCGGAGCCGGTGCTCGTGACCATCCCGCCTGCGGCGATGAGGAGCACTGTCGAGGCGGCAACGAGCTTCGCGTAACGATGTAGCCAGTTCATGATCGCTTCAGTCCGTCCCTGCTGCCGGCGCCTTGAACGTGAACGTGACGTCCTTTGACTCCTTGTCGCCGATGGTGACGCTCTGCGTCTGGGTCCCGAGCTTCTCGTGCCATGCCTCGATGGTATAGGTGCCAGCCGGCAGGTGCTTCAGCTCGAATTTTCCACCGTCGTGCGTGACGGCGAAGTACGGATGGTCCATCACGCCGATATCGGCGTGCATCCAGTTGTGCACGTCACACTTGAAGGGGACCATCACCTCGCGCGCGGTGAAGACTTTCTGGTCGGCCATGCCCTTGAGCGGCTGCCCCTTGTTCCACTCCTGGTTTGCCTTTGGCAGCGCGTGCACATTGTGGAGCGTGTCGTCGCTGTTGGTGATCGCAAGGGGCTGTCCTGCGCGGACCCCGAGCACGTGCGGCGAGTAACGGCACCCCTTCTGATCGAGCGTCACCGGGGTTGTGGGTACTTCGAAGTAATAGCTGCCAAGGCCGTCCTTCACATAGACGAACACGTTCTCGAGGCCGCCGTTGTCGACGACGAAGTTCTCAAACGTCGCACCGTTCGGGTTCTCGTGCATGCAGTATGGATCGGCAGACATCTTAATCGGAGGATTCGCCGGGACGGGTCCGTCGATCGTCACGCGGCCGGAAACGCTTCCAGCCTTCGACTCGTCCACGACCTTGGCGTTGGGCGGCGGACCGCCCGGCGCGGCCTGTTTCTCTTTGCTGCAGGCTGCAATCAGCAGCACCATCGCGACCGTCACAAACGGCCGCAAAGCATTCATTCGCATAAAGTTATGAGTAAACACCGAGGAGTTTTTGTTTTGGGTTTTTACGAGTTTCAAGGTTTGGTTTTTGGTTTGACAGGTTCAGGTTCTTGTTTACAGGTGCCGGTCGAGTTTCAGGGACCAACCTGAGACTTCAAACCAAAAACTAAAAACCAAACGCTAAACCGAAAACCGAAAACCGAACGCAAAAACCCCAAAACCAAAAACGTAAGACCCGAAAGTCCATTATCCGCCCTTCAGCTTCCTCAAGATCCGATCCTGGATCCAGTGCTGATCCCACCACTCAACCGGATTCACCATGTGGCCGTTGATGAGCATCGTGAAGTGCAGATGATCGCCGCCGGCCAGCCCTGTCATCCCGCTGCGGCCCAGTTCCTGCTCCTTCTCCACCATGTCCCCGGCCTTCACGCCAATGGAGGAGAGGTGGCCGTAGAGCGACTGCACCCCCATGCCATGATCGAGAATCACGCAGTTGCCATAGATCCCCAACTCGTCGGCGAACACGACCTTGCCACGATTTGCCGCCAGGACTTTCATGCCTGTGAACGACGCGAGATCGAAGCCCAGGTGGGTCTGCTGATCGACTTGCTTGCCCTTGTACATGTAAGTGCGCCGGTCAGCGAATGCCGACTCCACCGCGTTGTTCGTGAAGGGGTGAAACACGACGCCGCGCCAGAGGATCTCCGGCGCGCTCTGCCGGGCGAACGACGTGATCTTTTCCGCGTTTTTCCGGCGCAGCTCGCCGTTAATCACGAGGAACTTCGCCAGGTTGTCTCCATCGGGCTTGACTTCGGTCGTCCCGGCCAGGATGGCGGGGACCACGCGATCGAGGAACTTGTCGTCGAGCTCGATGCGGCTGTTCTTGAACGGTTTCGGAAACGTCGTGTAATCGAAGTCCGCGCGCCCCGTGTTACCCGCTTCGTCGCGCGCGAACAGCCGGATGGGAGTCTTCAGGTCCTGGTCGTACAGCAGGGCAAAGAACGCGATCCGAAGCGCGGGATCGTCGAACTTCACCCCTTCGACGGTCGATGCGCCGGAAGCCGGGTAGCCCGGATACTCGACGTCGCCGACGACCACGCCCGACGTCACATCTGCCGGCGCCGCGCGATACACCACCATCTCGGCCCCGCCCAGATTGATGTAGTGCTTCGACGAGACGATCGAGACCTGCGGGCGTTCGAGCCGCACCTTGACGTCGCGTGACGTGGTGGACTCGAGCGTGCGCAGGCCGCGCATGACCGGTCGCGAGGCCGTGACCAGAATGCGGGCCGGGCCGCTCTTGAGATCGGGGACGGTCTCCTTCCCAACCGTGCGCGTGATGCGGAGCTTGTCCGGGCCGTCCAGCTTCACGCCCTCTCCGGCCACCGGGCCTTTGTCGGCTGCGTAGAGCGTGGTCTGCTTGCCGTTCTGCTCGAAGACGATCTTGATCGTCTTGAGATTCGCCGCCGGTGCGCCGATGGCGACCTCGAGCGGCGTGCTCATCCCGACAAACTTCTCGGGCTTCGCGATTTCTATCGAGGGACCGCCCTGGCGTCCTGCTACGACATACGCGCCGCCGGCCGCAAGGAGGAGGATCAGGAGGAGCGCGAAGAGATACCGCATGTACGTGATGGTACTCCAGTCTGCGGA
>JBBQEJ010000044.1:0-34047 GCA_038320555.1 Vicinamibacterales bacterium
TCCTATGCGATCGGCTCGCCCATGTCGCTCGTGTTCAACGCCTTTGAAATCACCGCAATTGGTCTCTCGGTCTTCGCCGTTGCGCTGGTTGCGCAGGACGGTGAGACCAACTGGCTCGAAGGCCTGCAGCTGCTCGGTGTGTACGTCATTCTCGCAATTGCGTTCTATCTCATTCCCGAACCTTGAGCGATCAGCGGAACCAAGCAGAACCAGAACCTGATCTATCGACCCCATCAGAATCATTCAGTTCGTGTAAGCCGTGCATCATTCGGCGATCCGCTGAGGTTGAATCTCGACTGAAGTTGGCGTCGGTTTTCGGCCAGAACCTCCGTGGCACCCCCCTTGCGGGTCGTCTCTGCAACGAATCGCTTGCGACTGAGAATTTGCTTGTCGCGTGCGATTCTGGAATTCGATTGCTACTACTCGGTGCTCCACAGGAGGGCCCACGATGAAACGTTCAATTAACCGATGGACAACGACCCTGGCAACGGTTGCCATGCTCGGTCTGCCTGTCGTTGGCTTCGCGCAGGATCCCACTCCACAGCAGCCGCAGCAGCAGCAGCCAGCGCCGCAACCGCAACCGGCGCAGCCCGCACCGCAACCGGCGCAGCCTCAGCCTGCGCAGCCGCAGCCGCAACCGCAGCAGCCGGCATCACCAACAGCAACACCGCAACCGGCGCAGTCAGCCCAGGCTGTCTCGCCTCAGGAACACCTGAGTCAGGCGAAGGCGGCGGCCGAGAGCATCGCCACGACCTCGGTCCCGGCGAAGAGCCGCAGCCAGCTCGCGCAGTTGAAAAAGCATCTGGCCGCACTCGAGAAGGCGGGATCCACGACGACCCCGAGCGCGACACCCGCGCCCGAAGCCGCCGCGAAGTCGAAGTCGAACTGGGGTACGGAGGTCGCAGCGATCGACAAGATCATCACTGAGATGCTCGGCAGCGAAACGGCGACCGGCACGACCGCAACGCCGGGCGCGGCAGGCACGACCGGCAAAGCCGCGACCGCCATTGCACTCGACGATGCCACGCGAGCGAAGCTGATGGACATCCGCACGCACATCACGGCGTACGCAGCGGGCATGTCAGGAGCGGCAACGCCAAAGACCGACGCGACGCCAAAGGCCGACGCGCCGGCGCCGAGTCCCGAACCGACCGCGGCGGCGACTCCAGCTGAGCAGCCGACGTCGACTCCTTCCGCAGCCGCGCCATCGCCTGCGGCGACCGCACCATCGCCGGCCGCTCAATCGCCAGCTCCAACTGCAGCCGCAGCCGCGCCAGCCGCAGCCGCTCAGCCGCAGATTGACGCGGACGGCGCGCGCCGGTCATTGGTGGCGGCCCGCGAATCGCTCACGCAGCTGACTAAGCTTCCTGCCGCCGGGCAACTGAGCGGCGACGCGCGGACGCAGGTCGGGCAGTTGATTGCCAACTTCAACGAGCTCATTTCTGCCCAGAGCAACTGGCGCGACAGCTACGCGAAAGTCTCAGCGAATCTGACGGCGCTTCTCGGTCCGGACAGCGGCGACGCCGCAGCCGCGGTCGCCGCCCCGGCAACCGCCACCGCCGCAGCCGCCACCGCCCCAGCCGCCACAGCCGGCGCCGTGGGTACGTCTGGCAGCACCAAGGTTGAACTCGATCCGACGATTCGCGAGAAGCTGATGGAGCTCCGCAAGAATCTCGCGGAGTTCGAGAAGGCCTCGGGCGGAACGGAAGTGAAGTAGAAAAAGGGACAAGGCCGGAGGGCAAAGGCCCCAAGGCAGGACCAAGTCGAACGGACAGAGAGAAATGGAAGTCACGACCTTCCGTTTCTCTCTCTTTTTTTGTACGCTGTTCCTCCATTGAAAAAACCACTGCTGTTGACTGCGGCTCTGGTCGCCGTGCTCTGGATGCCTGCGTGGGGCCGGGTCGCAGACACGCCCCTCCAGTCTGCGGCGCTCGCGTGGGAACGTGGAGATTACGCGAGCGCGCTGGCGACCTACCTGCGGATCCTCGATTCACCGGACGCCGGCGCGGCCCTCGAGACCATCGCACTTCAAACCGGCGAGCTTTACCACACGACGGAGCTGACGACGGACGGCAAAGCTCCGATCTTTTCCCCGGATGGACGTCACGTCGCATACGAAACGGGCGCCGGTGCCGCCCGGCGGACGCGCGTCGTGCCGGCAAATAGGACGACGACGGCGGTCGCCGAGCTGCCTGGTGTTGGAGCGGCATTTTCCGTCGATGGATTGAAGATCGCCTATCTGCGGCTGCCGGCTGACGGCAACGTGATCCAGGCACGGATCGTGGTGCGCGACATCGCCTCGGGACACGAAACCACGATCGACACGGGCTCCATGCGAAAGAGCTCGCTCGCCTTTGGCGCAAACGCGATCTTTTACACCGGTGCGGGTCCGGACGGAGGACCCGAACAGATATTCGAAGTCGCCGAAGGACGCGTGCCTGTCGCCCGGACGACCGGCAACCTGGACAACGTGCTGCAGAGCATGAACGCACCAGGAACCGCGCTCTTCTTCACGAATCGCCCTGCGGCCGGCGGCAGAGGGGGCGGTGGACGCGCAGGCGGTCCGGGCGCGGCCCCGGCGACGTTTGGTGTGCTGTCACTCGCCGATGGAGGTACGACGACTGTCAACGGATCCGCGCCGGCATTCTCGCGCGATGGCGCGAGCTTCGCGTATGTCACGCGCGAAGGCGCCGAGACCCGTCTGATGATCGCCCGGACCATCGATCCGGCCACTGCCGTTGTCGTCCGCAAAGGACCCGAGCGCATCGAGGCTCCGGCGCTCTCCCCGGACGGCAGCCGCGTCGCGTTTCAAATGATGCCGAAGGAGGATTGGGAAATCTTCACGATGAACCGCGACGGCACGGGCGAAGCGCGGGTCACGCGCGAAATCCAGCACGACGTCGCGCCGATCTTTCTTGGAGACGACCGCATTCTCGCGGCAATGGGCGAGCCGCGCCACCGTCGGTCGTACCTCTACGATCTGCCGACCATGACCCGCACGCGCCTCTTTCACAACAACACGGTTCGCACGATCGCGCCCGAATACTCCTGGACGCCGAGCCCTGACGGCACGAAGGTCCTGATTGCCGCCGAGCGCGACGGCGACACGGTGTCGCCTGAACGCGGCGTCTATTTGATGGATCTGTCCAGACTGGTCAGTCGTGAGGAAGTCCGCGCCAGGGTCAAGGCAAACCTGGGCGGAGAGCAGGCCCTCATCATCAAAGGGAAACGGATGTACGCGCCGATAGCGGCCGACGTGAATCGCGTCGTCGCCGGCGCGTCGGTACAGCGCATTTACGGATACGAGAAGACGCTGTTCGACTTCGATTCAAAGTTCGTGACGCAGCCGGGCAACAAGCGCGCGGCCGCGTATCTCTTCGACACCTATGAATCTTTCGGGTACGAACCGGAGTACCAGCCCTTCGAGTACCGCATCCGCAACGGGCCGACCGGGCCCACCGCGAACGTGGTCGCCACGCTCAAGGGGACAATCAACCCCGAGCTCATATACGTGGTCAGCAGCCACTACGATTCCGTCGTCGTCGGACCGGGCGCAGACGACGATACCTCCGGGACCGCCGCGCTCCTCGACGCCGCGAGGATCCTGGCGGGCCACCCGCAGCCAGCCACGATCATCTTTGCGTCGTTCACCGGAGAAGAAGCCGGCCTGCTCGGCAGCCGCGAATTCGTGCGCCGCGCGGTTGCGGACAAGCTGAACGTCGTCGGCGCACTCAACAACGACATGATCGGCTGGGCGAACGATGCCCGCCTCGACGACACGATCCGGTACTCGAACGCCGGCATCCGCGACGTCCAGCACGCAGCCGCGATGCAGTTTTCCAACCTGATTACGTACGACGCGCTCTACTACAAGAGCACGGACGCGGCGGCGTACTACGAAGCCTACGGCGACATCGTGGGCGGCATCGGATCCTATCCGGTGCTCGGCAACCCGCACTATCACCAGTCCCACGATCTTCTCGAGGGCATCAACCACCAGCTCATTGCGGAGGTGTCGAAGACGACGGCGGCAACGCTGATGCTCCTCGCCTCGAGCCCCTCGCGCTTGAAAGATCTGAAGATTGACAGCTTCCGGAACGGCAGCGCCTCTCTCTCGTGGACACCGAGCCCGGAAAAAGGCGTCACGGGATACATCGTGGCGTCCGGACCGGCCTCGAATCCTGAGTCGCATCAACTGCGCGTCGTCAAACCGTCCGTCACGCTGACCGGCATCGAAACCGGAACGGTCGTGTCGGTCAAGGCGGTCAACGCGAAGGGTCTTGAAGGATGGGACTGGGCGAGGACGACGATGAAGTGACGAATCACTAATCACTAATCACTCATCACTAATCCTTGAATCATTGAACCGCGAGCCGCGAGCCGCGACCCGCGAATCAGTAGATCGGGCAGCTGCCGGCGGAATAGTGCAGTTCCTGCATGATGACTTTCGGGGTGGGATGCACGATCGCGTAACCCTCAAGGCCGTAACCGGACAACTGATACGCCCAGTACGTGCGGCCATGTGCCTTGATCAGGCCGAGCGGCAACATGTACGTCACGCCGCGACGGTCGCAGTACGTGACGCGCGCCGTCAGCTTTGTCGTTCGCTTCCCATCAGGTCCGCCGATGACCCATCCGCTCGCTGATGTCACGAGCCCGCAGTCCTCGTCGTCGTCCGGCTCCGGTGGATATTTCTTGATCGCCTCGACGTAGTACGCCGTCCAACCGGGTTGGTCCATCTCCGATCGGTACATCGTTTCGAGCTCAATCGGCACTCTGCGACGGTCGTTCCGCCGAACGGGGTGTTTCCATGCGGTGAAGCCGTCGACGGCTGTATCTTCCGCCTTGGCGAACGGCTCGAGGAGGAGGGCTGTCACAGTCGCCCATTCGGACGACGCCGGTGAGATCATTTCAATGGGTTCGACCCGCTGGCTTCCCGACACGGCAAGGCCGTCCTTCGGGTACGGTTGGACCTGGGGCGGAGGCGCCGGCTGCGTCGAGTGATAGTCGGACGTCAAGCCTAACTGCGGCCCACACATCAATCGCACCATCGTCGGCTGGGCCAGCCGGATCGGGCCTCGATTCACCCCGTCGATCCAGGCGGTCATCTGCTTCAGCGCGCCGGCTTTGCCCCACCACTTGGATGGAACGCTCTCGAGTCCGATCGGAAGCTCCTTCGAGCGGAGATCGTCGGGCCACGGGATGTCCCACTCCTTGCCATCGAACGCGGCAAATGGACTGACGACGCCGTCGCGCCGAAGCACGCCAATCAGAAACGGGGCAGTCTCGTCGTTGGGCGCGGGCGGCTGTTGTGCCGCCGGCGCTTGCATGGCGGCCGTCAGGAGCAGAAAAACGAGCGTCGGGATCATCGGCCGGTTACTTGCGATCCAGCACCTCACGGACTTTCGCCAGAAGGTCTTCGCGAGAGAACGGCTTCGCGAGATAATCAGACGTCAAGTCCGCCTCGGGTCCGGCGGGGTACCCCGAAACACAGATAAGTTTGAGTGTGCGCCGGCGGGCGCGGAGATGCTGGGCGAGCTCGACGCCGCCCATATAAGGCATCCGCAAGTCGGTCAGTAGCAGGTCGATGGAGTCGCCGTGCTGATCGAACACTTTCATCGCTTCCTGCCCGTTGCGCGCCTCGTGAACGCGATACCCGGCGCGCGCAAGCGCCTGTGCGAACAACTGCCGGACCGCCGGTTCGTCCTCAACGAGCAGAATGGTTTCACGCGGCTCTGGCGGCACACGGTCCGCATCCGCGGCGTGGCCAGGCGACATCCGTGCCGGGTATCTGCCGAAAATTTCGCTCCTCACACGCCTGCCTTTCCGGGCAGCCTACGAAGCCTTGCTCGCTTTTTCCGCTCGGGCCTTGGCTTCTGCTTCTGCTCGCTCACGCTTCAACCCCGCCTGGCGCTCGAGCGACCGCTCGATCATCCAACACAGCAACGCCCACGATAACCCAATCAGCCACCCGGCGAGAACATCCGTTGGATAGTGTACGCCGAGATAGACCCGGGACGCACCTACGAGCGCCGTGGCGAGCATCGCCACGGTCATGCAATAAAGCTTCGTCACGCGCCGCTCGGCGATGTGCATCGACAGGGCCCCGAGTGTGAGATACACAACCGCGGACTGAAGCGCATGCCCGCTTGGAAAGCTCATGGTCATGACCTCGCGCAGGTGCGGCACGATGTCGGGACGCGGACGTTGGAAGAGCTGTTTGAGTGCGCCGTTGATGAACCAGCCGCCCGAGCTGGCGAACGCGACAAAAAGCGCTCGCCGCCACAAGCCCTGCAGCAGGAGAAAGCCGGCCACTCCGAGGACAGTGAGGCCAAGAACAGTCGCGCTGCCGAGTGCGGTGATGTCGAGCGCCCCGCTCACCATCCACGCGGGACCGATTGGGCGCGACGGGTCGGCGGGGTTGCGTAATGCGAGAAGAATCCTCTTGTCGAAGCTCTGCGTCTCCCCTTCGAGAACTTCGCTCGCCAGTTTGATGAAGACGACCAGCAGAAAGAGAACGGCGATACCGCCAACGAGAAGGATCAGCTCTCTACGATCGCGCGGCGTGCCGCGGCCGAGCTGCTTCCGCCAGCCCCCCCGCGCTTTGGCGCCCATGCTCTGATTATCGTCGTTTTCAGGGTGAGGATCGGGGTTCGCGCTTAGTGATTCGCTACGACCGCTGCCTTGACGGCCCGGACCATCAGTACGGGAATCTCCACGTTATGCCGGACGCGATCTGCGGTACTGCCTCGCAATAGATCGTTCAGAAAACGATGCCCATGAGTGGACATCGCGATGAGATCGACGGACTCTTCCCCGGCCACCTTGACGAGCTCGGTCGCAGGATCTCCCATCGCGAGGCGCGCACGCGTCTCGAACCCGCGCTGCACGAGCTCGTCGCAGATCCGGCCGAGGTACTCGCGGTCCCCCCGAATCTCCTCCGACTCGCGGAGGTCCAGCTCGTTGAAGGCCCGCGCGGCCCACCCGTCGGCCACATGCACGAGCAGCAATCGTGCCCCGGTCAGCCGCGCGAGCGGCTCGACATGCGCCAGCACCGCGCGATCGGCCTCGGAGTTCTCGATGGCGATGAGGATGTGCTTGTACATAAGTCACGTCGCGCTTCCCTCGAGCCACGCTTGAACAGGAGTTACGAGAGGAACGGGAGCTTGCTGGTTTTCTGAGCCCTTCAAAAAATGGCTCTCGTTCGTCTCGTTCCTTGTTAAGAAGCGAATGTTTGCCACAACAGCCACACGTTCAGGCCGGCGATGAGCACCGCAACCGGCCATGCGAGCGCCCGCATCCAGATCGGCGCGACGAGCGGGCCCATCTTCCGCTTGTCGCCGGTGAACAGGACCAGCGGGAACACGGCAAACGACAACTGCAGGCTCAGAATGACCTGGCTGAAGACCAGCAGCGATCCGATGCCGTGCTCACCATAGAAGTACACCGTGATGAGCGCCGGGATGATCGCGATGAGGCGTGTGATCAGGCGGCGCAGCCAGGGGCGAAGGCGTATGTTCAGGAAGCCTTCCATCACGATCTGACCTGCCAGTGTGCCGGTCAACGTCGCGTTCTGGCCGGAAAACAGCAACGCCACGGCAAAGAGCGTGCTGGCGAGCTGCGTGCCGAGGAGCGGCGCGAGCAGGAGGTACGCGTCTGCGATATCGGCGACCCCTTCGTGGCCTGTCGTGTGGAACGTCGCGGCCGCCATGATGAGAATCGCGGCGTTCAGAAACAACGCGAACATCAGCGCCACGGTCGAATCGATGGACGCAAACCGCACGGCCTCCCGGCGGCTCTCCGCGTTGTCCGCGTACTTACGCGTCTGAATGATCGACGAGTGGAGGTAGAGATTGTGCGGCATCACCGTCGCCCCCAGGATGCCGACCGCGATATACAACATGTCCGGGTTGCGGGTAATCTCGATCGTCGGCAGGAAACCGCCCGCAACGCCAATCAGATCGGGCTTCGCCAGCCACAACTGGACGGCAAAGCAGCCGGCAATCCCCAGAATCAGCATCACCACGAGCGCTTCGACATACCGGAATTGGAACTGCTGCATGTACAACACGAGCAGCACGTCGAGCGAAGTGACGCAGACGCCCCAGATGAGAGGCAGGCCGAACAGCAGGTTGAGCGCAATGGCCGAGCCGATGACCTCGGCCAAATCGCACGCCGCGATCGCGACCTCGCAAAGCAGCCACAACACGATCGTCGTAGGCCGCGAGTAGTGATCGCGGCACGCCTGCGCGAGATCGCGGCCGCTCGCGATCCCCAGCCGCAGTGCCAGTGCCTGGAGCAGGATCGCCATCAGGTTCGACAGCATGATCACGCTCAGCAGCGTGTAGCCGTATTTCGAACCGCCCGCGAGGTCGGTTGCCCAATTGCCGGGATCCATGTATCCAACGGCCACGAGGTAGCCGGGCCCCGCAAACGCCAGCATCTTGCGCCAGAATCCGCCGGTCAGGGGTACCGGCACGGATCCGTGTACTTCCGGCAGGCTGACGGACCCGGACGGCTGCCGCCAGCCATCCGCCCGCAAGCGTCCGCCGATCACCGGCTCTCGCTTGGACATCCTGGCACTACGTTACACGACCCGTAACCCTTTACTGAAACGGAAAGCTCCGGAATGCCAGCAAATCAAAGCGTCGGCTGATTCAGGGCAGGAACGAGACGGCGGACGGGGCACAGGGTTTGCCTCTTGCCGTGACATATATGCTCCCGCTGCGTCTCCGTTCTCCTCAGCCGCTTGCCGTCGCGGCATTCATGCTGGGTACGCTCCCGGCGCTCGCGCAGGCACAGACCCCACCGCCGGACCCGGGACCGGTTGCGGCCCCCTTGCCGGCGCAAATCGACCTCAACCTGATCAACCTGCCGACGACGATGTCGATCGCCAGGCACAAGGGATACTTCCGGCTGACCCATCGGTTCGCGTCGGACCTGAGGCGCGGCGGTTTCAGTCAAAACGCCGCTGATCTGTTCACCCTCGACAAGGGAGCGATCATCGGCCTCGAGTACCGCTTCGGGATCACGGCCAACCTGCAGACGGGCGTGCATCGTTCGCTCCTCAGCAAGACGATTCAGACCTTCGCCCGCTGGGATTTTCTCCGTCAGGGTGAATCGCTGCCGGTTTCGATCTCACTGACTGGGTCGTTCGAAGGCCTGAACAACCTCCGGGAGAAGTATCAGAAGGGCGTCGCCGTGACCGTCTCACGCACATTCGGTGACCGGCTGGCCGTCTACGCAACGCCGGCCTTTGTCAGCGGCACACATGCCGTTGACTTCATCGCCGGTCATGAAGGGCACGACCACGACACGGGTCTTGTGGAAGACGAGCACGCTAATCACAGCGACACCTGGTTCGCGGGTATTGGCGGACGCCTTCGCTTCTCACACACCGGCTACATCACCGGCGAGTACACGCCGCGCCTGCACGGCTACGACCCGAATCGCGGGCAGTGGGGCGTCGCGATTGAGAAACGCACGGGAGGGCACACGCTGCAGCTCAACTTCACG
Source organism: Vicinamibacterales bacterium (assembly GCA_038320555.1). GTDB lineage: Bacteria > Acidobacteriota > Vicinamibacteria > Vicinamibacterales > 2-12-FULL-66-21 > JALZOC01. The sequence goes on from JBBQEJ010000044.1 coordinate 9,517, forward strand.
AACTCGTTCGGCACGACGCTCGGCCAGCTCGCACGCGGCGGCAGCCCGCACGACGTGTATCTGGGCTTCAACATCACGCGCCGTTTCTAAGCCACGCACGGACACGGATGAACACGGATGAACACGGACAGCACACGCCACGGAAAGACACAGACAAACACGGATCGACTTACAAGAGGACACCAACAATGAAGCGTTACGCGATTATCGCCGCGGCCGGAATATTCGCAGCCGCATGCGGCAGCAGCCCGTCGTCGCCATCGAATACTCTGCCGACGACGATCATCTTCACTGCGGCGCTGAATGCCGCCAACGAAGCACCGCCGATCACCAACGCTGATGCAAACGCGCGCGGCACCGCCACCGTGACGTTCAACCTGACGCGAGACAGCGCCGGGACGATCATGGCAGCAACGGTCAACTACGTGTACAACCTGAGCGGCTTTCCAGTGGGGACCGTCATCCGGGCGACGCATATCCACGAGGGCGGTCCGGCGATCCCTGGTGGGGTCGTCATCGACTCGGGACTGACGGCGGCTAATGCCATCACGCTCGCGGACGGAAGCATGAACAACATCACGTTCTCGAACCTGACCAACTTCGTTGGCGGTCTCACGCTGATTAACCAGATCATCGGCAATCCGAACGGTTACTACTTCAATGTGCACTCCAACTTGAATCCTGGTGGAGCCGTCCGTGGGCAGTTGGTGAAGCAGTAATTCGCGGGTCGCGGGTCGCGATTCGCGGTTCGCGATTCGAACTTGCACGACGAGAAAAAGGCCGGCACAGCGGGCGGCTGTACCGGCCTTTACTTTCAGTTTCCAGTTTCCAGTTTCCAGTCGCCAGCCGCCGGCCGCTAGCCGCCAGCCCTTACTTTTCTATCTTCCCCGACGCCCCTTTGCCTTTCCTCGGCCCCTTGTTGTCGCGGACGGGCATGTGATCGAGGTTTGCGACCTTCGTGCCGGTCGCGTAGACCAGTTGCGTGATGTGCGCCAGCTTCGGGAAATCGATCTTCGACACTTCGTCGGTCACGTAGTGATAGTCCTTGTGCAGTCCCGTCGTGTAAAAAATGATCGGGATACCCTTGGCCGCGTAGCTGTAATGATCGCTGCGCGTGTAGATCGACTCCGGATCCGCGGGATCGTTCATCTCGTAATCCATCTTCATCGGCTTGGACAGCGCCGCGTTCGCGTCTTCGTTCAGGTTGTGGAGCTCGGTGCTGATGCGGTCGGACCCGACGATGTAGACGGTGTCTTCCTCCTTTGGATCGTCGCAGCGGTTGCGGCCGATCATGTCGATGTTGAGCTGCGCGGCGATCTTGTCGATCGGGACCACGGGGAAATCAGCGTTGTAGCGCGAGCCGTAGAGACCCGCCTCCTCGCCGGAGTGCCAGACGAAAAGCAGCGACCGCTTCGGCTTCGGCCCGAGCGCGAAGGCCTTCGCAAGCCCCAGCAGCGCGACCGTTCCGGACCCGTCGTCGTCCGCACCGTTGTTGATGTTGTCGCCGGGACGGGGCGTATCGCGCGTCTGTCCGGTGCACCCGCCGGCCGCGTTGTTGCCGCCGAAGCCGCCGCGTCCGGCGCCGGGGGCCGCCTGCGAGTACCCGATGTGATCGTAATGCGCGCCAAACGCCACGTAGGAGTCTTTCAATCTCGCGTCGGTTCCAGGAATGATGCCGACGACGTTGCGGGTGAGCTGCGTGCGGACCACGGCGTAGTCAGCGTCGACGTTGATCGTCAGCTTGACGCCCTTCAGCGCAACGGGAGGAATCGGCTCCTGATTCATCGCCAGTTCCTTCAACTGCGCGTATTTCATGTCCGAGCCGCTGAATAGAAACTCGAAGAAGTCGTCCTGCACTGTCAGCGTCGGCACGACCGGAAGGTCGTAACGTTGCACGGTCGTGAAATCGCCATTGTCGGGCTGACCGAACCCTCCGCGCCCGCCCGCCGGCTGAGCGCCTCGTGCGCCAGCGCCTCCGGCCGCCGCGCCCGCGGCTGTTGGAGCACTTGCAGCACCGGCGGCGCCCGGAGCACCCGCGGCCGCCGGAGCACCTCCTCGCCTTCCTCCCCCCATGCCCGCAGGCCCTATTACGGCCACCGCCCCCTTCTCGACAGCATTTCTCGCGCGCGCGGCCACCAGACGGTAAGATCCCTGCGGCATCGTCTTCGGACCAGCTCCGAGATAGACGATGACTTTGCCCTTCGGAACGACATTCGCGTAGTCGTCTATGCTCGCTGACGGAATCTGCAAGCCGTATCCCACAAACTGGATCTGATCGCCGGTGACAGTCTGTTTGCCTCCCATGTTGCGCGGGAAGGTGACGCCTTCACCATCCTTGAACGTGCGCGTCTGGCCGTTGACGTCCACGATGACTGACGCGTTGCTGGTCGTCCGGACGCCGACCACCTTGACCGTCTGGAAATAGGTGTCGTTCTCGCCGCCGGGCGTTACGCCCCACTCTTTCAAGTGGTCGGCGACATACGCCGCCGCCAGCCCGAGACCTTCGGTGAAAACCTGGCGTCCCTGCAGTTCGTCGGATGCGACATAGCTCAACCACTCTTGAAACTCGGCAGGCTCGATCGAATTGAGACCGCCGCGCGCCGCCGCGGCCGGTTTCTGGGCGCCGAGGCCCACGGCCGTGAGCCAGACAATGAGAAAGGAAGAAAGAAGATGGCGGGCTCGCATTTTGAGGTAGTCCTCCGCGTACATGACAGGTAATAAGGCAAAAACACATGGTCTATAGGGGATACGTCGCGATCCCGGCAGCTGCTTACCTACCTGAAGACTGCCTTCGGCATCTCCACGTGGACGCCGACTTTCTGGTCTACAAGCTGTGTGATGGCGACGTTGCCGGCGAGGCTGGTCAATTGGTAGGCGGCGAGCTTGTCGAGTCCTTTGGTGACGGCGAGAAAGTCCATCATCTCCTGAATGGCGATCTTTGTTGCCTTCGTCAGGTCCTCGTCGGTGCCCATGCTGATGTAGTCGGTGGGCGTTTCAGCGTGCGGCCACGCGAGCGTCGTGCCCTTGTGGACAACGAGCTGCAGCCGGCCGCGCAGCGAGGTCTCGATGGCGGTCTGATCGACTTCACCGTCGCCTTGCGCCGCGTGCCCATCACCCACCTCGAAGAGCGCGCCGGAGACATGCACCGGAATAAAGAGCGTCGTGCCCGCGACAAGTCGCGCAGAATGCCTTCATCGGCGCATTCTAATGCACGTTCCAGTGTCGTCTTCAGTATTGCGATGACCAACCACGCAGCAGGTGACGTGTCGCGGGCGCGCACATCTCGTTCTTGCTCCCGCGGATGTCGCGCAACGTCGACGGCGCGAAACTAATTCGCGGGCGGCGGTCGGCCCGCCAGCAGGGCGACGTCTTGCTCCCTTTCGCCGCGTGGAAAGACGGCCCTTCCGCGGCAGCCTTACGGAGCGTCGTCGGCCCGCCTCCGCTAAAGCTACGGCGCGGCCTCGCAGTAGTCGAGCGGGATATCGAGCTCGAACGAAGGCGGGCTGGGGTTTGCCGCTACGCCGGTGAGCCGACTGTTCGGCCGAAGGGTTAGCCGCTACCGCTGATAGCGTACTGATGGCCGACGACGATCGGACCCGCTCCCGGGGCCGTTTAGAACTGTCGCGTGTCACGCGGCTCAAAGGTCACGGCGACGTCGCCCCGCCGGCGGGCCTCCCTCCGGGGTAGCTGGCCGCATGCCGCCGACCGACGGCTCGGAGCACGCCAACCTGCCGCACAGACGATGGCTCACGGACGTCGGAGCAGGGTCGTTCGTTCGATTTGGAAACGATGCGGAACAGGTCGACAGATGTCAGATAAAACGTTGCGCAGGCCAGCGACAGGGCGCGTCGTCCTCAATGGCGACGCGCCGCGTTCTGATGACGTTAACCCGGAGCGACGTCTTTCCGACCTGCGGAGCGGTTTTCGAATCGAATGAACGACCCTGCTCCCGCAAGACCGGTCGACCGGCTCCACACCGGCAGCCATGAGACGCTGCGCCGGGGCTTTGAAAGCACTCTTACGGACTCTTGGGTTTCAGCAACAGATCCTGAAAGTCGAAACTGAAGTCCGTGGATGGCGAGATAGCCTTCATCCGGGCCTGATCGATGGATCCGTCGGGATTGAGCGCGAAGGTGACGAACGCGTCCGCGCGGAGCTCGCGGTCGCGCCAGCGGACGGCGAACGTGTCGTACTGCCAGTGCTCCATGTCGCCGACGAGGGACGGCGTGTGCGAGAAGCGCATCACGAGTCTGTCCCCCTGCAGCTCGATGCTGATGTCGCCGTACCAAGCGTCCGCATATGTTCCGGCGTACTTCAAGAGCGGCAGCGACGGGGGCGACGACGTGCTGCGGGTCGTCGCAGTGTTACGGTCGGCTGCGGCCGTCGAGGATTGCCGGCGTGCCGCGACCTTTTGGTAGGCGTCTGCCCAATCGGTTGGCGGCGCGCCCAGATAATGATCGGCGACGCGATACGCAATCGCATCGAAGGCTTCGCCAGACTCCTGGTTCGTGAGCACGGCTATGCCAAGGTCTGCCGGGGGAATCATCATGACACGCGACACATACCCGGGAAGGCCGCCGCTGTGGATGAGCACCTTCTGGCCGCGATAGTCGAGCGCGTTCAGACCGAGCGCGTAGCCGCGGAAGTTCGGCCGCAACGCCGCGAGCTCCGGCGCTGGATTGCCAATCGGCATCGGCGTAACCATCGTCGTCAACTGGCGCCACGTGTCGTCGGAGAACAGACGCGTTCCGTCGGGAAGACGTCCGTGTGCGAGCTGCACGATCAGCCAGCGCGCCATGTCGTCCGCACTGGCGTTGATCCCTCCCGCGGGATTGGTGTTGTCGCTGTCGAAGGGTTTGATCGGCCGGACGACGCCGTCGATGGCGGCGTGAGGCACCGCCACGTTGCCCCCCGCGGCGGCGGCGGAATGACGAACGTTGCTGCCCGTCATTCCGACCTTGGCAAGAATCCGCGAGCTGACGAAGTCTTCCCATGACTGGCCGGTGATGGCTTCGATGACCTCGCCGGCGACGAGATACAGCACGTTGTCGTAGGCGTAGGCGCTGCGAAAACTGGTGGCAGGCTGGATGAAGCGCAGGCGTCGCGCGATCTCCTTGCGATCGTACGTTGAGGCTGGCCACCAGAGCAGATCGCCCGCGCCGAGGCCAAGACCGCTTCGATGGACGAGCAAATCGCGAATGGTGAGCTCGCGGGTCACGTAGGGATCCCACATCTGGAACGCGGGCAGATAGCGGACGACTGGCGCATCCCATTCGATCTTGCGCTCTTCAACCAGCAGCCCGAGCGCGGTAGCGGTGAAGAGCTTCGTATTCGATGCGATGCCGAACAGGGTTCTGGCATCAACCGCCGCTGGCTCTCCGATCTTCCTCACGCCGTACCCCTTGGCCACGACGACCCGGCCGTCTTTCACGACGGCCAGCGCGATCCCGGGAACCTCGAACGTACGCATGACGCGCTGCACGTAGGTGTCGAGGTCCGCCGGAGGACCGGCCGGCGGGGCCTGCGCGCGCGCGACCACGACCGCAACGAGCGCCATGGCCGCGAAGAGTGGGGCGCGCAAAACGCGGCGAGCCGCCAAATGTGGTGGAAGCATGAAGTCAACCGTGACGGCGTCGCAGCATCCCGCCGGCGGCCGCAGCAGGGGCCATCAGAAATAGTGCGGCGAGCTGGGACCATCGGGCGTCGCTCGGCGCCGCGACGAGCGACGCCACTGCACCGACAGCGATGAGCGCACCGACGATTGCCGCATGAACGCGAGGCTTGCGCGGGGCGATCGCCGCTGCGGCGTAGCCGCCCGCCGCCGCGAAGACCATTCCGTACATCGTCGTCCAGATAAGGAACGTTGGCGGCGCCTGCGCATGAGGATCGCGCCCGGTTAAGGGAAAGAGTACGGCTGCGGGCGCACCAAATACCAAGTACCCGGCAACGACCCCCACGATGCTGCGAAGCACCTGCGGACTGTAGCACGAGGGCTGGAACACATGCGTGCGCGCGTGCGCCGGACCGGGATCCGGGATCCGGGATCCGAGCAGCTGGTAGCTGGAAGCTGGAAGCTGGTTGCTACGTGCGTGGGACGTTCCGATCGAGACCACGGGCGCGGAACCAGCGGTAACCGTACGGCTCCAGCTCGATTTCGTGGTGCCCGCGGCCCTCGGCATGACTGTCGTTGGTCCAGAGGAGGTCGACGAGCGTCGGCGTGCCGGCGGTGGCGACGGGAATGCGGACCGCGCGAGGCTTGTTGGCGAAGTTGTGCAGCACGATCAGCGAGTGTCCGCGCCACGTGTACTCCATCACCAGCACGTCGTCCGCATTCGTCTTGAAAATTTCCCAGTCACCCCAGCTGATCTCCGGGCATTCCCGGCGCATTCGGATCTTGCGCTCCATCCAGTTGAGCAACGACTGAGGATCGCGGCGCTGTGCTTCGACGCTGACGCGCTTGTAGCCGTAAATGGGATCCGAGATCACCGGACGCACGGTGCGGCGCGCGGTCGAGAAGCCCCCGTTCTTCTCCCCCGACCACTGCATCGGCGTCCGCGCGGACTCGCGCTCGGGCAAGGAGAGATCGTCGCCCATTCCAATCTCGTCGCCGTACTGCAGCATAGGCGTCCCCGGCAGCGTGAAGAGCAAGCTGTACGCAAGCTCGAGCCGCCGGCGATCGTTATCGACCATCGGCGCGAAGCGCCGGCGGATACCCCGGCCATAGAGCTGCATGTCTTTCGACGGACCAAAAGCGGCAAAGACTTTCTCGCGTTGGGAGGCGCTCAGCCGTCCGAGATCGAGCTCGTCGTGGCTCCGCAGGAAGTGCACCCATTGTGCGGCCTGGGGCCGCTCCTTGGTGGCTTCGAGCGCCGTGATGAGCGGCTTCAAATCGGCGGTAGCCAGCGCGTAGAACAGACGCTGATTCACCGGAAAGTTCAGCATCATTTGCAGCCGGTCGCCGAGGTCGCCGAAGTATTCCATGCTCTCACTGGGCGGCACATTCGCCTCCGCCAGCAACACCGCGTCGCGACGCCGCCACTGCAGAAAATCGCGCATCTCGTGAAGAAACTCGTAATCCTTACGGGGCGCGGTGTGACGGCCCTTCCGGCTGATGAGAAACGGCACCGCGTCCATGCGGAATCCGCACACGCCCAGCTGCAGCCAGAACCCCATGATCCGCAGGATCTCGTTGCGGACGGCCGGGTTCTCGGTATTCAGATCCGGCTGGAAATCGTAAAACCGATGAAAGTAAAACTCGCCGGCGACCGGATCGCGCGTCCATGTCGCCTTCTGCACGCCGGGAAACACCATCCCCTTGTTGTAGTCGCCCGGCCGCTTCTTCGACCAGACATACCAATCGCGATACGGCGATTTGGGATCCTTCCGCGCCGCCTGGAACCACGGGTGGCGGTCCGACGTGTGATTGACGACGAGATCGACGATGACGCGCAGGCCGAGCTGCTCGGCGTGATTCATGAACTCGACCAACTCCCCTAGCGTGCCCGCTTTGGGATCGACACCGTAGTGCTGCGCTACGTCGTAGCCGTTATCGCGATTGGGCGATGGGTAGAACGGCTGCAGCCAGATACAGGTGACGCCAAGGCCCGCGAGGTAGTCGAGCCGCCGGGTGAGGCCGGCGAAGTCGCCGACGCCGTCACCATTCGCGTCGACGTACTTGGCCACGTCCAGGCAATAAATGACGGCATTCTTGTACCAAAGATCGTCAATCACTCATCACTCATCACTAATCCCGAATCCTGGGATCCCGGAATCGCTGAATTCACCGTCATCACAGAATGGATCTGAGCAAGACGCGTTCCGTCGAAAGCTCGACCGTCGGATATAGACTAGTCTCTCGGGGAGATCGTGGAGTATTTCGCGCGGAGGACGCGGAGCACGCCGACAAGCGCGGGGGCGACCGGATCACCCGGCCTCGCGTCGCCCGCGCGGGCGATCCGGCCGCTCCCGCGCCCCTCTGCGTCCTCGGCGCTCTCTGCCCGACACACTCGGCGATCTCGGCGCGAGAGGTTTTGAAGCCAGTTCCAGTGATTCATGTGCCGTGCCCGAACTTCCTGACATCGCCCTCTACCTCGAGGCGCTTGCCCCGCGGGTGTTGCAGCAGCCGCTCGAGCGCCTGCGCATTGCAAATCCGTTTCTCGTGCGCACGCCGGAGCCGCCGGTCAGCGTGGCGGAAGGGCGCGCGGTCGTGGCGCTTCGGCGCATGGGCAAGCGCATCGTATTTGGGCTGGAAGGGGATTTATTCCTCGTACTTCATTTGATGATCGCCGGGCGTCTGCGGTGGCGTGATCGCGGCGCGCCGATTCCCGGCAAGGTCGGCCTCGCGGCGTTTGATTTTCCGACGGGGTCCGCGATCCTGACGGAGGCCGGCTCGAAGCGCCAGGCCTCACTCCACGTCGTCGCGGGTGCCTCGAACCTGGCCTCGCTCGATCCCGGCGGCCTCGAAGTGCTCGACTCGACGGAGGCCGCATTTGCCGAACGCCTGACGCGCGAGAACCACACGCTCAAACGCGCGCTCACCGACCCGCACATCTTCAGCGGCATCGGCAACGCGTATTCGGACGAAATTCTGCACGCCGCACGATTGTCGCCGATGAAGCTGACCAGCAGCCTCAGCAACGAGGAGCTGTCGCGCCTGCACACGGCGGCCATCGAGACGCTGGAGAAGTGGATCGAACGGTTGCGCGATGAGGCCGCGGGAGATTTTCCGGACAAAGTCACGGCGTTCCGTGAGGGCATGGCCGTGCACGGCCGCTATCGCCAGCCGTGCCCCACGTGCGGCGCGCCGGTGCAGCGCATTGTCTACGCACGCAACGAGGCGAATTACTGCGCAACCTGCCAGACAGGCGGACGGCTCTTGTCGGATCGGGCGCTCTCGCGTCTGCTCAAGGCCGACTGGCCGAAGACCGTTGAAGACATGGAGCGCCGGCTTCGAAGGACGCTATAATCCCGCCGTTTCCGGAGACCCTGAATGAAGACGACGTTCGTATTCGCCTTGCGCCTCGCACTGATTCCTGTCTCCTCGGCGTCGTACGCGCAACCCGCCACCCCGCCCGCACCCGCGGCGACCGTGGCGCAACGCACGGCGGGCCTCGAGCGGCATGATGGATATATGCCCTTCTATCTCGATGCCGCCCGAAGCCGCGTCCTGATTGAAGTGCCGAAACTCAACGAGGACATCCTGTATTTCGTGCAGGTCGCGAAAGGCATCGGCAACGTCGATCTCGGAATCGATCGCGGCGCCGGTGGCGCGTCGAAGGTCCTCTATCTCGAACGCCAGGGGAACCGCGTGCTCATCGTCGAACGCAATTTGGGCTTCCGCGCACCAGCAGGCAACGCCGCGCTGCAGGAAGGAATGGAGCAGTCGTTCGCCTCCTCGGTCCTTGCCTCTCTGCCGATTGAAGCGGATGAAAACGGCCGGCTGCTCGTGGACGCCACTTCGTTTATCCTGCGCGACGCTACGGATCTGGAAGGCACGCTGCGGCGCCGGAACCAGGGCGCGTACCGCCTCGATCCGGCGCGCAGCAGCATCTACACGCCACGCACGAAGGGCAATCCAGACAACACCGAGTTCGAGACGACGGTGACGTATGCGTCGGACAATGCAGGGCCGCTCGTCAACCGCGTGGCGCCGGACGGCCGCGCCCTGACGGTGCGGATCCACCAGTCCTTCATGCGTCCGCCGACGGGTTACTACCCTCGCGCTGCGGATCCGCGGCTGGGCCTCATCACCCTGAACTTCCGCGACTACTCCGCCCCATTCAACCAGGGCACCGATGTGCAATGGGTACGCCGGTTCCGCCTGGAAAAGAAGGACCCGTCCGCAGCGATCAGCGAGCCGAAGGCGCCGATCGTCTTCTACCTCGACGCCGGGGTGCCCGAGCCGATTCGATCGGCCATGCGCGACGGCATTCTCTGGTGGAACCAGGCGTTCGAAGCGGCGGGCTTCCGCAATGCGGTGCAAGTGAAAGACCCGACACCGGACATCGACCCGATGGATCCGCGTGTGTCATTCGTCTTCTGGGTGAATCGCGACGAACGCGGCTTTTCCGTGGGCGGCAGTCTCTCGGATCCTCGAACCGGCGAAATTCTGTCGGCGAAGGCGCGGATGGACTCGCATCGCATTCGCACAATCAGCAATTACTGGCGCAGCTACCGGGTGGCGGCCGGCGCCGGCGCAATGCACGACGGCTACGCCGACGCCGAGTGCGCGGATTTCCTGATGCCTTTCGACGCGATGATCACCCGGGCGGCCGGGCAGTCGCCGATCCCGCGCACCGAGCAGGCGCTCGTCACCGCGCGCCAGGCGCTCGTCACCGCGCACGAGATCGGGCATACGCTCGGTTTCGGTCATAACTGGGCCGCGAGCATCAACAACAACGCATCGGTCATGGAGTATCCGTCGCCACGCATCACGCTCAACGAATCCGGACAGATCGAGCTCGGGGATGCGTTTCAGCGCGCGATTGGCGAATACGACAAGCTGGCCGTGCGCTACGCGTACACGCAATTCCCGCCTGAACGCGAGAAGCCGGGACTCGAGGCGGTCGTGGCGGAGATGCGCCAGCGCAAGATTCTCTTCACGCCATCGGCGGATCCGCGGTGGAACCGGTACGACGATCTGGCCAGCCCCGCCGTCTATCTTCGTGAAACACTGAAGCAGCGGAAAGTGCTCCTCGAGCGGTACGGTCCGGAAGTGCTGGCGGCCGATGAACCATACGGCGACCTGCGCGGCATGGGCCTGTGGATGACGTACCTCCACAACCGGTGGGCGATCGATACAGGAGTGCGCTACGTCGGCGGGATGTACGACAACCTCGCGATGAGAGGAGAGTCGATTCCTCCGACCGAAATCGTGCCTGCCCTGCTTCAACGCGAGGTGCTCGCGCAACTCATGGAAGCCATTCAGCCGGCGAACCTCGCGATCCCCGAGCGACTGCTCGTCAATCTCGCACCGTCGCCCAATGGCCGCGACATCGAGGACTTCGCGATGCCGACCGGACCGGCGTTCGATCAGCTGGCGGCGGCCCGCACCGTGAGCGCCATGGTCCTGGAGCAGCTGCTCGAGCCGGAGCGGGCCGCACGGCTGATCGCCTTTGCCGATCGCCAGCGAGATCCGCTGACGTTCCCGCAGGTTCTTCGCACCGTGCTCGACGCCACCTGGAATGCGCCCGCCGACGGGGCCGCCGGCGCCCGCTCCCTGCGCCGGGTGGCGCAGCGCGCCGCCCTCGATGCGATGATGATCCTCGGCGCCAGCCCGCAGGCCACGCCGGAAGTTCGCGCTGTCACCCTGCAGACGCTGGCCCAGCTCCGCGCCGCGCTGTCCGGACGCTCGAGCCAGGACGAAGTCATGACGGCTCACATCCGGCAGGCGGAACGCGACATCACCAAGTATCTCGAAAGCCCCACGGCGTATGCGCCGAAGTCATTCGCGTTACCGCAGCCGCCCGGGGCCCCAATTGGAGGACGCTGAATTGCTGACCCTTCCACGTGGCTCAGGGTCAGCCCCGCGCCGCGTCGAGGGCCGATTGTCGATTGTCGATTGCTGATTGCTGATTGCTGATTGCTGATTGGTGATTGCGAACTGGAAACTGGAAACTGGAAACTGAGAGTGAAATCTCTATTCAACCCGCAGAATCATCTCGAGTTGCAGGACCGCGTACAGCGGCTGAGGGCAGAGCAGAAGCCGCAGTGGGGACGGATGTCCGCCGTGCAGATGGTGGCGCACCTGAGTGATTCGCTCAGAATGGCCTCAGGCGAACTCGAGGTGGCACCGAAGAAGGTGCCGTTTCGATACTCGCCGCTCAAAGAGCTGGTGCTGTACTGGCTGCCGATGCCGAAGGGGCTCCCGACCTCTCCGGAGCTCATCGCGCGGAAACCGGGCGACTGGTCAGAGGAGATCGCCGATCTCCGCGATCAGCTGAACGGCCTCGTCCAGCGTGGCGCCGAAGCGCTCTCGCCTACGCATCCCGCATTCGGAACGATGTCGGCCAAACAGTGGGGCGTCCTCATCTACCGCCACATCGACCATCATCTGCGACAGTTTGGAGTGTGACACGAGTCGCGGTTCGCGAGTCGCGACTCGCGATTAGTAGCGATTCCCGATCGCAAACAAATGTCGTTCCCCACGCACGTACATATGGCCGCCGGCGAGCGCTGGTGTCGCCATGAGGGGCTCGCCCATGGCATTGGTCGCGAGAATCCCGAATTCCGATCCGCCGCGGACGACAAACACATCGCCATCCTCGCTCGACAGGTAAATGCGCCCGTCCGCGGCGACGGGCGACGAGCTGAACCCGCTTCCCTGATGAGGAATGCGCTGGCGGTAAATCTCCTGCCCGGTCTTGAGATCGTATGCGTCGATGAGCCCCTGGTTCAGGAGCACGTAGACGCGATCCTGATAGATCAGCGGCGTCGGCATGTAGGAGCCCCGTCCCGTCTTGCTCCACGCGACCGAGCGGTTGGAGGATTCGTCGCCATGAAGGCTGATGTCACCACGCGCCCCCGGCCGGATCGCGAAGATCGGCCGCTCCGGCGCACGGCCGCTTGCGACGACGATGAGGCCGTCGGTGAAGACGGGCGTGGGCGCCGTAATCTTCGAGCTCCCACCAAGCCGCCACAGCTCGGCCCCCGTGTCGGGGTTATAGCCGCGAATGTAATTGGAAGCGTTGGTGACGAGCTCCGGCATGCCGCAGCTGGACGTATAAACCGTCGGCGTCCCCCACGAGGGCAGTTCCTGCCGCACGGCCTTCCACACGGTCCGGCCGGTGGCGATGTCGGACGCGAGCACGAACGACTCATTCTGGGTGTCGCACTGCACGATCACCAGGTTCTTGTAAATAACGGGCGAGCTGGCGGTGCCCCACTCGTACTCCGGCAGATCGTAGGCTCCGGTATTGAGCACACCCAGATCCTTCTTCCACAACAGAGTCCCGTCCATGTCGAACCCGTACAGCCCCTGTGAGCCGAAGAACGCCACGACGTGACGGCCGTCGGTCGCCGGCGTCGCATTCGCGTACGTAGCCTTGATGTGGCGCTTCTCTCGCGGGACCCCTTCGTAGGCCGTGCGCTGCCACTGCACGGACCCCGTGCGGCGATCGATCGCCATCACGACCCACCGTTGCGGCGTGCGATCTTCCGACGCCGTGCCCTCGCCGTAGAGTCCCGGCTTGAAGGTCGCGTCGGGCCGGCTGCTGATGGCTGTCGTCACGAAGAGTCGATCTCCCCAGACGATCGGACTCGAATGCGCAAGCCCTGGAACCTCGATCGTCCACGCGACGTTCCGACCGGACTTGACGTCCCAGGTGTCCGGCAGGCGTTGCCCGTCGGCCACGCCCGACGCCGAGGGTCCGCGGAAGCCCGGCCAGGTGATCGGGGCGGACTCAGGCCTTTCGACGGGGCGCAGGGCAGTCGGGAGCACCCCCAGGCCAAGAAGGCCCGTGAGAATTCCTGCGATCACATATTGCATCGTTGCTCCTTCCACCGGTCGCAGCTTGTCACGTACGTACTCACGCAGAGAACGCAAAGGTACGCAAACACTCCAACAGCAGACAGCCCACATGGGTCCATATCAGTTCCGCCGCCCCGCGCTTCGCGCGGCAGGAGGTCACGAGATCCACAGAAACAAGCAGCACAGGACCTCTCGCTGTTTGTTTCTGCGGATCTCGTGACCTCCTGTTGGCCGCCCTGTGGATCGCTGAAGGGCGGCGTCGGCGGAACGCTGTGGCCAGCCATGATGCTCTGTCGCGCGTTTCTCGGCGATCTCTGCGTTCTCTGCGCGATTCGTACATGACAAGCACCAGGTAGCAGCCGCCCAAGCCTCCCAGGCGGTCGCAAGTTATCCGGTGTCCCGGATCGCGGCGAGAAACGTCTCGCCGAGATCTTCGGCCTTTCGCGCGCCGATGCCGCGAATGCCGTGCAGCTCGCCCACGGTCTTCGGGCGCACCCGCGCCATCTCGCGAAGCGTCGTGTCGTGAAAGATCACGTAGGGAGGCACGCCCCGCGCGCGCGCGATCTCCAGCCGGACGACGCGGAGCCGTTCGAACAGGCCGCGATCCACGTCCTGCCAGGATTCCGACTCGATCCGCGATCGCTTCTGCACCCGCCCCTTGATCGGACGCCGCTGCCGCGCGAGCACGAGATCCGGCTGGCTGGCCGGATCCTTCATCAGCGCCACGCCGCGCTCCGTCAGCGCCACTACCGGAAACGCATCGTCGGTCTGCCGGAGGAAGCCGTGTGCGATGAGCTGCTCGATGTAACCGCGGACTTCGGGGGCCGGCGCGCCCCGCAACAGTCCGAACGTCGTCAATTCGTGGTGACGTCGAGAGGAGACCTGATCGGTCTCGCTGCCGCACAGCACGTTGGCCACGTGGGCGATACCGAACCGCTGTCCGACGCGCGCGACACAGGACAGGATCTTGCGCGCGACGACAATCGGGTCGCCGACGGTTTCGAGCTCGTCGAGACAATAATCACACGCGCTGCAGTCGGCACGCGGATATGTTTCCCCAAAATAGCCGACCAGATGCCGGTGGCGGCAGGCGACGCTGGCCGCGTAGCGCTCGATGTCGCGCAGGAGCTTACGTGACGCGTCGGTGAGCTCGCCGTTTCGCTCGAGCATCAGGCGCCATTTCATGAAATCGGCGGTCGAATAAACCAGCACGCATTCAGCTTCGAGGCCGTCGCGGCCGGCGCGGCCGGATTCCTGCTGATAGTGCTCGAGCGATTGCGGCGCTCCCGCGTGCACGACGAAACGCACATCGGAACGATCGATGCCCATGCCGAATGCAACGGTCGCCACGATCACGTCCGCCTCCTCTTCGAGGAACGCATCCTGGTGCCTGCTGCGCTCGTCGTCCGCAAGACCGGCATGGTAGGGCAGCGCGCGCACGCCGTTCTCGCGCAGCCATGCGGCAAGCGCATCGACCTCGCGCCGCGAGGTGCAGTAGATGATCCCGGCCTGGCCGCGATGCCGCGAGAGGATATCGAGCAGTTGGTTCTTCAGGTTCGCCCGGGCCAGTACGCGATACACGAGGTTGGGACGATCGAACGAGCCCACGAGCTCGAGCGGATCGACAAGGCCGAGCTGCGTTGCGATGTCGCGACGGACCCGCGCCGTGGCGGTCGCCGTATACGCATGCAGGCTGATGCCGGGGAGCAGCGTCCGCAACCGGCCAAGCTGGCGATACTCTGGACGAAAATCATGTCCCCACTGGCTGATGCAGTGGGCTTCGTCTATCGCGACAAAGCTGACGGCGCAGCCGGAGAGCAGATTGAGAAAACTCTCGCCTCCTTCGCCAACGAGGCGCTCCGGCGAGACGTACAACAAACGGAACCGGCCGTCGCGCAAGCCAGAGAGCACGCCCGACTTCCGATCGGATGCGAGCGAGCTGTTGTAGCAGGCGGCAGGGACGCCGTTGCCGACGAGCGTGTCCACCTGATCCTTCATCAGCGAGATGAGGGGCGACACGACGACGGCCAGTCCGTCGCGCACGACTGCGGGCGCCTGGAAACAAAGTGACTTCCCGCCCCCGGTCGGCAGTACGACGATGGAGTCGCGGTTGGAGAGGATGGCGTCCATCGCCTCGCGCTGGAGCGGCCGGAACGAGGTATAACCCCAGTAGCGCTCCAACGCCTCAGAGAGCGCGTGATCGGACAACACGACCGGATCCATGGATGCATCCATGGTAGCGGAAACCCATCGCGGAGTCTCTTGCCGTTGTTGACGGAAACCTCGTCGGGCCTGTGGTGCGCCGCGGGCGGCTTCCATATCGATCCCTGGGAACCGGTGGATCGCGCCGTGATCACGCACGCGCATGGCGATCACGCGCGCCCGGGAAGCGCGGCGTACCTCTGTGCCGCACCATCGGCCGCTCTGCTACGGCATCGATTCGGTCCGGACGCGGCGATTGAATCGGTTCCGTACGGCGAGGTTTTCGCCGTCGGCGACGTTCGCCTGAGTTTTCATCCGGCCGGTCACGTGCTGGGGTCGGCACAGATCCGGATCGAATCCAGCGAGGGCGTCTGGGTCGTGGCGGGCGATTACAAGCGCGCGTCCGACCCGACCTGTGCGGCGTTCGAGCCAATGCGGTGCGATACGTTCATCACCGAATCGACCTTTGGTCTTCCCATCTACCGCTGGGATCCTACGCACACCGTCGTCGACGACATCGCGGCATGGTGGAGCGCAAACCGCGAGGCAGGTCGTACGTCGGTGCTCTTCTGCTACACGATCGGCAAGGCTCAACGGCTGCTCGCCGAACTGATGCGCGTGACCGATCGATCCGTCTACGTCCACGGGATGATGCTCGGAATGATCGATGCCTATCGCGAATCAGGGGTCGCCATGCTGCCTGTCGCGGCGGTGATCGAGCGCGCACGCGGCGCCCGATCGGCGGCCCGTTCGTTTGCGGGGGAACTGGTGCTGGCGCCGTTGTCAGCGAGGGGCACGCCGTGGATGCGGCGGCTCGGCGACGTCTCGGACGGGTTCGCGTCAGGGCTGATGCGCGTGCGCGGCGTGCGGCGCCAGCGTGGATTCGATCGCGGGTTCGTGCTGTCGGACCATGCGGACTGGCCGGCCCTGTTGCAGACCGTGACGGAAACCGGCGCCGCACGCGTCCTCACGACGCACGGCCACGCCGAGCCGCTCGCGCGCTATCTGGGAGAACGCGGACTCGAGAGCGGCATCATTCGCACCGCCTGGGAGGCCGAACCCTCGAGCGAGTAGCCCTGAGCAGGGACCTGTCATGAGCTGGAAGCTGGGAGCTGAGAGCTGGAAGCTGACATGAAACGCTTCGCCGCGCTGTACGATGCCATTGACCGCACAACCTCCACGAACGCGAAAGTGGCGGCGATGATGACGTACTTCGGCGAAGCCCCTCCGGCGGATGCGGCATGGGCGGTGTTTTTTCTCACGGGCCGTCGGCTGAAGCGGCTTGTCTCGCATCCCGCGATCCGGGACTGGACCCTCGCGGCTACCGGCCTCGAGGAGTGGCTGCTTGGCGAATGCTACGCCGTGGTCGGTGACGGCGCGGAGACAGCGGCGCTCGTTCTCGATCAGATCGCGGTGGACGTTACCGAAGACATCGCACTCGCCGAATGGGTCGAGGGGCGGCTCCTGCCGTTGCGCGACCTCGATCCGGTGGCCCAGCAGGAGCGCGTCAGCGGGTGGTGGCGCGCGCTCGATCGCCTTCAGCGCTTCATGCTCTTGAAGATCCTGACTGGCGAACTGCGTGTCGGTGTGTCGCAAACGCTCGTCGTGCGCGCGCTTGCCCAGTCGGCCGGACTCCCCGCCACGACGATCGCGGCGCGGATCATGGGCGAGTGGACGCCCTCAGCCGTCTGGTTCACGGGTCTCCTGTCGCACGCGCACACCGACGAGGATCGCTCGCGCCCCTATCCGTTCTTTCTCGCATCGCCGCTCGCGGATCCAGTGGAGTCGCTGGGGCCGCGGGCAGACTGGAGCGTGGAGTGGAAGTGGGACGGCATCCGCGCGCAGCTCGTACGCCGGGCGGGTGGGGTGCACCTGTGGTCGCGCGGCGAAGAGCTCATCACGCATCGTTTTCCTGAAATCGCGGCCGCGGCGACACACCTGCCGGACGGCACGGTCCTCGACGGCGAAGTTTTGGCTTTTCGCGACGAGCGTCCCCTTCCCTTCTCCGCATTACAGCAACGAATCGGCCGCCAGAAGCAGGTCGCGCAGATGGCCCGCGTCGTGCCGGTTGTCTTCATGGCCTACGACATCCTCGAGGATCGCGGCGCCGACATCCGTCATCGTCCGCTCGACGAGCGCCGTCAGCTGCTCGAGACGCATATTGCGGCGCCAGGCGTCCTCCGGACGTCTGAAATCGTCACGGCCGCGAGTTGGAGCGATCTCGCAGCGCTTCGGTCGACGTCCCGCGCGCTCGGCGTCGAAGGACTCATGCTGAAGCGCCGGTCGTCTGAGTACGGGGTGGGCCGGCGGAGGGGCGACTGGTGGAAGTGGAAAATCGATCCGTACACGATCGACGCCGTGCTCATCTACGCGCAACCGGGCAGTGGACGGCGGGCAAGCCTGTTGACCGACTACACGTTTGGCGTCTGGCACGACGGGGAGCTCGTCCCGATCGCCAAAGCCTATTCGGGGCTTTCCAACGAGGAAATCGCGGAGCTCGACAAATGGATCCGCCGCCACACGCGGGAGCGGTTTGGCCCCGTCCGGCACGTCGAGCCCGTCCACGTCTTCGAGCTGGGGTTCGAAGGGATCGCGGCCTCGCCACGCCACCGATCCGGCATCGCCGTGCGATTCCCGCGCATGCTCCGATGGCGGACCGACAAAAAGGCCGAGGACGCCGACACGCTCGAGCACGTCCGGCGGATCCTGGCGGGTGCGCTTGCGCACCGCGGCGGCGCCGACGCATGATCGCTCTCACCTATGCGATCGCTCGGGCGCCTGTCTGGCCTGATCCTGCTCGCAACCGTGTGCGCGCGCCCGGCTGTCGCGCACCCGGCTCCGTTCAGTTATCTCGACGTACGCCTCTCATCGTCGGCCATGGACGGCACGCTGGTCCTCCACGATTTCGATGTAGCCCATGAGCTCGGCCTCGCAACGCCCGATGCGCTGATCGATCCTCTGGCGCAGCCGGCATACGTCCCACAGATCACGGCGCTCGTGCATGGACGCCTTGCGATGTTCGCCGATGGACGCGAGGTTCTCTGGAATATCACCGGCATTCGCGCCTTGTCCGATCGATCGGGGATCGAACTCGCGTGGCGGGCTCCCGTCACCGCCCCCGTCGGACATCTGACCGTGCATGCGGCGCTCTTCCCGTACGATCCCAGCCATCAGACCTTCGTGAATCTCTATGAGGGCAACGTCCTCACGCGCCAGGACATCCTCAATGCCCAACGCGCCAGTGCCGAGTACTACACTGGCGGCCGTCAGGGTGCGCTCGCGGTCTTCAAGGCGTTCACCGCCGCGGGCGTCCATCACATCGCCATTGGTCCGGACCACATCCTGTTCATCATCGGCCTGTTGTTGCTTGGCGGCAGCGTGCTCCGTCTGCTGGGCATCGTGTCCGCCTTCACGCTGGGGCACAGCATCACGCTGTCGCTTGCGGCGCTGAATCTCGTGGCGCCGCCGGCGCGGATCGTCGAGCCCGCCATCGCGCTGAGCATCGTGTTCGTCGGGGCCGACAACCTGCTCTCGTCGCCGGGGGCCCGCGATGTCCGCGCGTGGATCGCCCTCTTCTTCGGTCTCGTGCACGGCTTCGGGTTCGCAAGCGTGTTGCGCGAAATCGGGCTCCCGCCGCGCGCACTCGGCATCTCGCTCTTTTCCTTCAACCTCGGCGTCGAGATCGGCCAGGCCATCATCGTCTTCACCGTCGCGTCGCTGCTGGCCGTCGTGCGCACCCGCAGCCCGACGCGCGCGCACCAGCTCGTCGTCGCCGGGTCGATCCTCGTGATGGCCGCCGGGGCGTATTGGTTCGTGCAGAGAATCTGGCAGAATACGTAATCACTAGTACTAGTCACTCGCGGAGATCGCGGAATATTTCGCGCGGAGGACGCTGAGCACGCCGAGAGGCGTCCTCGGCGCTCTCTACGCGATACACTCCCCGATCTCGGCGCGAGAGCCGGGCCTCTCGGGTTTGAAACTACTTCTAGGGATTTCGTTTGTGGCTCGCGATGTAATTTCGCGCGAATTCTTCGAGGTGTGGGGCGTTGGTCAGTCCCACCTTCCTGGCTTCCTCCAACGCGGCCTCCGGCGACATCCCATCTCTGATCACACGGCGAATCATCCAGAACGTGCCGACCCGGATGGCCGCTGTGCAGTGAATAAACATCGGGCGATTGGCCGGGTCGTCGGTGATGCGGAGGAACTCGTCCACTTGCGCGTCGGTCGGCGCCGTGTAGACCACGGGGATATTGAAGTACTTCATCCCTGCCTCCTGGACCGCCGCCTGCTCTTCCTCGGCGCGATGTTCACCGGGCGTGCGCAGGTTGAGGACCGCCCTCACGCCGTCGGCCTTCAGCTTCGCGAAATGCTCCGGCCGTGGCTGGCCCCCCGTGCAGAACTGCGGGGTAACCTGCAGGAAGTTGCGGATGGGCGGGAGCTCCTGCGCCGAGGCGGGCGCCGCCGGCTGGGACGCGGCCTGACGCGCCGCGGCCGTTGGGCCGGGAACCGCCATCGCAATTGCGGCGAGGAGAATGCGGGCTTTCATCGCGTTCATGCCCGGGCCGCCGCCATCGCTTCGCGTTTGCGGGTCAGGTGCGGCACGATCCCGAGCATCCGCTCGATGAGCATCAACTGTCCGCGATGGTGCATCTCGTGCTCCTTGACGCCGAGGAGCATCTCGAATCGGGTCTTGGCCGACGGCTGCACGGCCGACGGCAGCGTAACTGTCTCGGATAGCACCTGCGGGGTGAGCCCGGCAAGGAACGCCGCGAACTGATCGCCTCCATCCTGGAGCGCGGCCACGATCTGCTCCTTCGTGCGAAGCGCTTGTTCCTCGGCAGCCGCCTGCGCAAGACGCGTCCCGAAGAACGCAAAGTCAATCGACGTCATGCGCTCGCTGTGGACGGCCGACTGCCAGCCCGGCGATATTGCGAGATGCGCCAGCATCTCCCCAACGCTCTTCACGCCAGGCGCCGCCTTGAACTCGTACTTGTCAGCGGGAATGTCCTGCGCGATCTGGATCGTGTTCACGCGGACTGTTCGAAAACCTTCAGCCAGTTCCTTCGCTCCGTACATACACCCTCCGAACATGGACCTTGTAGAACCTATAGAACTCGGTAGAACCTGCACAACCTGGAGTCTAACATCCTGAGCGTCACTGAGCCCGGTTGAACCGCATATCGAACACGCGGTCGCGGCTGACGCTCATCTCGTTCACGCGGCCGACCGCGTCTCGCAGGAATTTGACGATGCCAAGCGGTGGCGCGGCAAACGTATCGGTCGTCGTCGGACGCAGCCGCAACACGGTGTCGGGACGCTGCTTCAACACGAGCGTGTCCCCGTCCATCGCCGCCACGAATGTCGTCTCTGCCTCGTCGCTGCTGTAGGTCCCGGCCAATGCTGCCAGATCCTTCGTCGTGGGATGGAAGGTGTCGTCGGGCCGCGGCCGAGGCGCTGCAGGAGATGGCGGCGCGGCTTTCAATGCGCCGAGATACATGTCGGCAACCGCCTGGGCATACTGCGTGGCGGTGCCGCTCGATACGTTGCACAGCACCGCCACCGATACGTGCCGATCGGGATAGCGCGCGAGACAGGCGCGATAGCCGGCTGTCGCGCCGCTGTGACTGATCTCGCGGAGTCCCCTGTACTGGCCGATGACGAGACCGAGCGCGTACGCTTGTGGTCGGCCGTCGTTGAACCGGCCCGTTGCCTGCTGATCGCGCACGAAGGCGGCATCCCCAACTTTCGGCGAGACGAAATTCTCGTTCCATGTGAGCAGGTCCCCGACCGTGGTCAGCAGCCCGCCGTTCCCGTGGACGTTTTCAAACGGCATGTCCATCCGGAATCGGCCGTCGCCCCCATCGGAGTAGGCAATCGCGCGGTTCTTGACGACTCTCGTGAAGTCGTCGCGCCATGACGTGTGCGTCATGCCAAGCGGCTTGAACAGACGCTCCTGCGAGAACTCGGCGAACGGCTTTCCGCTGATGCGCGCGACGATGATGGCGGCGAGGTTGTAGCCCGTGTTGCTGTAGGAATACTGCGAGCCGGGCGCAAAATTCAACGAGCGCTGGCGGCTGACGATGTCGAGTACGTGCGCGTGGGTGTGAACACGCGTGGTCCGCGGCCACCCGGAAATCGCGGCGACCTCTCCCCAGTCGCGCAGCCCGCTCGTGTGATTGAGCATGTGCCTGATGAGAAGCGCGGGCCCGTAGTCTGGCAGTTCGGGGATGTACTTACGAACCGGATCGTCGAGCGAGAGCTTGCCTTCCTTCGCGAGCAACAAAACCGAGGCCGCCGTGAACTGCTTCGATACCGACCCGGCCTCGAAGATGGTGTCCGGGGTATTGCGGACGTCATGCTCGAGATCCGCCATGCCGTACGCCTTCTGGAGAACGCTCGCGCCACCGACGCCGACGCCAACGGCGCACCCGGGCGTATCCTGTTGCCATCGCGCAAAGATCTGATCGACCCTGGATTCAGAGGCCGCGGGAGTCGCCGTCGTTGCGGCCTGCCGGCGAGGAGTCGTTTCGATGGCGGCGCCAGCCGCGACCAGGACCGCAACAAAGCACAGGAGACGTGAAAGGCGGGTCATACCGCCAGATGATAGACGGAGTGAAATGGAAACGCACGACAGCCGCACCTGAGATCTCATAGGAGAAAGAAAAGGAAGGAAGAGAGAAACCAGATGTCTCCCTTTCTCCCCTTCTCCTGTGGGATCTTTCAGGCGGCTGTCGGTCGAATCAGCTCTTCGCGCTAGCGCACGAACTGCACCGAGCCGGCGACGCGGTTGAACACCTGGTCGTAGCTAGTGAACTCGTTATCGGGCGCTACGCCGATTAGATAGAACAGGGTTCCATCGTCCAGCAACGTCGTGTAGAGCGCAACCCGTTCGGGGCGGCCTGTCACTTCGTTTTGATTCGATAACACTGTGCGGAGCCCCTGGCGCCCGCCGATCGCGCCGCGGTCGTAGCTCGAATTGCGGCCCATCCGGGGGTTCGCCTGGGTCAGCCCTTGTACGAGCTCGTCGGTGGCCGTCTGCAGATCGTGCGTCTCGTTCCGCGTCAGTCCCGCCTCGACGCCGTGCGTGAACACGCTCTGCTGGTTCGACGCGCCGTACCCTCCGTCGGGCGCGAACGTCACCGAGTTGTTGCCCGCGAGCTCGCGCCAGTTCGACGGGACGCTGACGCGGAACAGATTGCCTTCGGTATAGGATGTGTATCGCGACGATGGGCGTTCGACGTTGCCGGTAATCCGGCCGGCGCCTGCTGTTCCGGTCGGCGACCCACCCGTCGTTCGGCCGGCGTTTCGGGTCGCGTCCTCGGTACTTGGCGCAGGCGGCATTTGTCGCAGCCGGGATTGCACGCTCTGGAATGCGCCGGTGTCGCGAGCGGCATTTTCGACGTGCAGTGATTGCGCTTCTTTCAGGATATAGGCGTACCGATCGCCGGGGTTCGGGTGATCACTCAGCCACTGCGGGCCCCCGGCGCCCCCCTGCTTCTCAATCGTCTTGAACATGTTGGCCATGTCGCGCGGGTCGTACCCAGCGCGCGCCATGATCTGCGAACCCTCGAGGTCAGCCTGCCTTTCATATTCGCGGCTGAAGCGCAGGAATGCGGTGCCAAGGCCGAACTGCGTGCCCTGCGCTATCACGTTGCCGGCTTGACCGCCGACAATCGCGCCAATGACTGCGCCGGCGATCGTGCCGATCTCGTATTTCGTGGCTTTGGTGGCCTGGGCCGTTCCATGCCGCAACGCGACATGGCTGAGCTCATGGGCCACGACTCCTGCGACTTCCCCTTCCGATTTCGCCGCCTCGATCATCCCGCGGTTGACGTACATTGGCCCACCGGGCAGTGCAAACGCGTTAATTTCTTTCACGTTCACGACTTTGAACGTGTAGCTGAACTCGGCGTGCTGCAACTCAGCAGGAATCGACGACACAAGACGCCGTCCTATATCGGATACATACGAAGTGACGTTGTCGTCCCGCAAAAGCGGAAGTTGCTGTTCGACCTGGCCCGAGGCCTCGCGGCCGAGCTGGACGTCCTGTTGTGGAGAATATTTGTTCTTGGGCGGCGTAATCTTCGTCTGAGCGGCTAAAACGCTCACCGAGACTACAACTACCGCAGCAATTACCTGCCAGCGCAACACTCGCATCTGTCACTCCTGCGATTCACAGTCAACTCAGCCAACTCATCCGGCGGAGCGCCGCCTTCCTGACTCCTTGCGGAATTCATGCCCACTCTCAGTTATGGCACCATGCGACATGGTATTCGCCAGCGCGTCGGTTGCCAAACGCATCGAGAGGGCCGAAGCCACGCTGATCGCGGAATTCGGCCGCGCCGCAGCCAGGCGGCACGGCGGCGATAAGGTGCTCATCTGCGATCTCGCCGGCGGCATGGCGGTCGCCGCGGGACCCGGCGCGCCGTTCAGCAAGGTCGCCGGTCTCGGATTCGAGCCGATCGATGTGTCACTCCTCGAGACTGTTGAGCAGGCCTTCGGCCGGACGGCGACGCCGGTGCGGATTGAGCTCGCGTCGCTGGCGAACCCCGAGGTCGGTGCGCTGCTCACCCGGCGCGGCTACGTGCTCCAGGGCTTCGAAAACGTCCTGGCGAAATCGTTGCCTGCGGAAGAGCCATCGATTACGGCGGTATCCATCGCGCGGGTCTCGGACAGTGAATCGGCACAATGGGTCGACGTGCTCGCCGCGTCGTTTGCCGAGCCCGATACGTTCGATGGCCCGGCCGTGGAGGAGCCGGTCGATCGCGCGGCTCTCGACGCCATCTTCGGCCAAATCAGCGAAATCAGCGGGCTCGTGCGCTACTTTGGATGGCGCGATAACGTCGTCGCCGGCGGGGCGG
>JBBQEJ010000045.1:0-33562 GCA_038320555.1 Vicinamibacterales bacterium
CATCGCATCATTTGCGCGGTTGCTCGATGGCCCCCTTGCCCGTCCCAGGTTCAACGCGCTCCTCCTGAGCATCTTTGGGGCCGCAGCATTGCTGCTCGTGACGATTGGCCTCTATGCCGTGATGGCGACGTACGTCCGGCAGCGAGATCGGGAGATCGCGCTGCGTGTGGCGCTGGGCGCAACCGCCGCCAACGTGCGCCGCCTCGTGCTTGGCGAGGCCGTCTGGCTCGCCGGCCTCGGCGCTGCGATCGGCCTCGCAGGAGCCGCGGGCGCGAACCAGGCACTTCGCAGCATGCTCTTCCAGATCGATGTGCTCGACCCATCGACATTGGTTGGGGCGGCGCTGTTGCTGGTAGCGGTCTCGGCGCTTGCCTCGTACGTCCCGATGCGCCGGGCCACTCGGGTAGACGCCGTGGCCATGCTTCGGAACTGAGCTGCCGCCTCCTGCCGCCCGAGTATAAAGAGAGGGTCCTCCGGCTGGAGCCGATGCGGGTCCACCGCGTCGGTGCTATCCTTCGCGGCCATGGATATCACGCGACGAACGTTTCTTGCGGCCGGCGCGACCGTGCCTTTCGCGAGTGTCGCTGCCGCCAGTCATTCGCGTCACTCCCCCCAGGCGCCTGCGACGAGCCTCACCGCCGGCCAGATCGTGGACCGAATCAAGACGTCGATCGGCGTCCCCTGGCGCGAGCAGACGGTCGATCGCATCGTTGCCGGCTCGCCGGACACTATCGTCGAGGGCGTCGCGACGACGATGATGGCGACACTCGAGGTGTTGCAACGAGCGGCGGCGGCGAAACGAAACTTCGTCGTGACCCACGAGTCGACGCTTTTCTCGCATCAGGACCGCACCGACAACATCGCGCAGGATCCGACCTATCTCGCGAAGCTCGAGTTCATTCGACACAACCACCTGGCGGTCTTTCACTTTCATGACCATTGGCATGCGAAGCGCCCTGTTGATGGCATAGCCGCCGGGATGATCCAGGAGCTCGGCTGGGAGAAGCGTCTCGATCCCCAGACCTTCCGCCAGTTCACATTCGAGGGGACTCCGCTCCGTCAGCTGGCTCAGGAGATCGAATCGAAGCTCAGAATCCGAACCATGCGCGTGGTCGGCGATCCCGAGCTGCGCGTGAATCGCGCGCTCGCGAGCTGGGGGAACGTCAGCCTCATGCCTGGGATACCGTATCTCAACCAGGCCGGCGTGGACGTGCTCATCGTCGGTGAGACGCACGAGTGGGAGCTCGTCGAGTACGTGCAGGACATGCGCGCGTCGGGGCTGAAGAAGGCATTGATCGTCCTCGGGCACGTCGTCTCGGAACAGGCGGGCATGAAGTATTGCGCCGAGTGGCTGCGCGAGTTCGTCAAGGAAGTACCGGTCGAGTTCATCGCCGCGCCCGAGCCGTTCTGGCGGCCAGGGACTCCCGTGGCATGAGGTACTCGATGTTGACAAGCGGCGATCGGACCGGCAAGACTTCCTTCAGCGCGCGTTGGGGCGCCCCCGGTCCGCAGCAAGGGAGAGACTCCCACCCAATCGGTTCATGACCGCGTCCTCGAACCTTCTTCCGGCCTGGTACTCAGCGGACGACAGGCGTATCGGGAGGAAGGTCTCATGCCCAGACAGATCACGCCCAGAACGACCCTCGAGAACCTGAAGAAGGAAGCGAAGCGCTGGTTGAAGGCGCTTCGCGCGAACGCCGTAGAGGCGCGTGCCCGCCTCCAGCGTGTGTTCCCCCGTGGCTCGCATTCGATGCAGACGACGAATCGATGACGAACATTGCGGCCCTGCCTCATCTCCGCTTCCTGATGTGCCAGGACACGATCGCCGGCGACAACGGATTCGTCGGGTTGAGCCGATCGCAGTCCATCGAGCACATCTGGGGGCGTCGATGCCACAATCTCCAACGCCGCGGATTTACGGCGCTGGCCGACATGCCGTCGCTGCGGTATCTGTCGGTGAGCTGCGAGAACGTGGATGACGTGGGGCTGTCGGCGCTTCCCCGCCGACGTTGCCGCAGCCTTCGCGTCCCACGTCCGCGTGAGATACGCACCCTGACGGCAGCGTACGGGTTTATATTGCCGTTCATGAATATGCGTGGCTTGACCATCCTCATGCTGGCCGCTGGCCCACTGGCCCTCAGCGGGCAGGACCCGAGCGAGCGCCAGCGAGTCGAGGGGCCGTTGAAGGAACTGACCGCGATTGCCGACAGACAGTTGAAGGACCGCGCCGGTACCGTGGCCGTCATCCGCGACGAGGCGGGCGCGCGGGCACGACAGTCGGAAGTGCGCGCGCGGATTCTGTCGCTCATCGGCGGTCTGCCGGATTATCGAGGTCCGCTCAACGCGCGGGTGACGAAGACAATCCTGGGTGAAGGGTTCGCGATCGATAACGTGCTCTTCGAAAGCCTGCCTGGCTATTACGTCACGGCAAACCTCTATCGCCCCGATGGGGCGGGCACTCATCCGGCGATCCTCATGTCGATGGGGCACTGGGACTCGGGGAAGGCTGCCGGACAATTGCTGTCCGCAAACCTGGCGCGGAAGGGATTCGTGGTGCTGGCATACGATCCCGTCGGGCAGGGGGAGCGGCAGCAGGCCTATGACAGGCGGTTCGGCCGGTCACTCATCGGCGGGCCCACCGAGCAGCACTTCTCCAACGGCGCGGCAGCCATCCTGATGGGGCAATCCGTCGCCCGTTACTTCATCCACGACGGCATGCGTGCGATCGATTACCTGGTCAGTCGACCCGAGGTTGATCCGGAGCGGATTGGCGCGACCGGTTGCTCTGGCGGAGGAACGCAAACGACTTACATCGCCGCGCTCGACACGCGGATCAAGGTCGCCGCCGTCGCGTGCTACATGAATTCCTTTCAGACGCTCTTCGCCGGTTCGATTGGCGACTCCGAGCAGAGCGTGCCCGGGTTTCTCGCCGCAGGTCTCGACCAGACGGACTACGTCGAGATCTTCGCGCCGAAGCCCTGGCTGATCGCATCCACCGAAGGAGACTTTTTCACTCCAGCGGGCGCGCGGCAGGTCTTCGAGGAGGCGCAGCGCTGGTACAAGGTGTTCGGCGCGGAAGAACGCATCAAGTGGGTTGTGGGCCCCGGGGGACATGGCACGCCGCTCGTTGTGCGCGAGGCGATTTACGACTGGATGATTCACTGGCTGGCGAACGGAGCCGGCGATGCACATGAGGAAGCCGTCGCGCTGTTGCCCGATCAGGAGCTGTGGGTGACGCCAGCCGGTCAGGTCGAAGGGCGCGAGTTGTACGAGGTGATCCGCGACACGCCGCGAGGGAAAGGAACCGCCGGAGAACTGGAACGGTTCGTACTCGACCTGATGGCGCGCAATCAGCCGCTCGGCCGCAGCCTCACCATTCTTCCCGCGGCGCCAGGCGCGCAGAGACGGCCCGCGGTCGTGCTGGTGCAGGACAGCCTCATGCCGGGCGCCGACGCGGAGAGGCTGATGGCGGATGGCCACGTGGTCGCGCTTGTCGCGTTGACCGGGCGTGGCGGAGACGCGGAACGTCCGCGGTCCGGCAACTGGATGAACAACACTCGCGCGTGGCTTGTCGGCCGCAACCTCCCGGCAATGCACGCGGCCGAGATCAACGCGGCGGTTGCCGAACTGGCACGACGCGCGGATGTGGACCCGTCGCGCATCAGCGCGCGCGCTTCCGGCGTCGCAGGGGTCGCGCTGCTGCTGGCAGCGGTGGTGAATCCACGGATTGGATCCGTGTCGCTCGACCGCACACCACATAGCGTACGGGCGGCAATCGACGCTCCAATCCACACGAACCTGCACGACGCGGTCGTCCCGGGATTTGCCCTGAAGTGGGATCTGGCGGATCTGCGAGCGCTGCTGCGACCGCGATCGGTCACGTGGAAAGACCC
The DNA here is from genome assembly GCA_038320555.1 of Vicinamibacterales bacterium. Taxonomy (GTDB): domain Bacteria; phylum Acidobacteriota; class Vicinamibacteria; order Vicinamibacterales; family 2-12-FULL-66-21; genus JALZOC01. Next base: position 3,894 of record JBBQEJ010000045.1, read on the forward strand.
CACAGACTGGATGGGCAACGTGGTCGCACTCGGAAGCGGCTATACCTATTCAGCCAGCGATCCGAACGCATCTCGATGAGGCGTGTCGGACTCAGGAGGAAGTGAGCAATGGTCCTTCAAGGTCGCGTCATTGCGCTGTGGTGCCTGATCGCCGTCGGGCTGCCGCACGTCGATCTCGGTTCGCCCCCACAGGCAACCAGTGGCTCGCAGAAGCGCGTCGAGTGCGCATCGCTCGCCGGGCTCCAGCTGAGCAACGTCCGGATCACCGAGGCGGTCGCCATGGCGGCGCCCGAGAAGGGGCCTGTCACCGTCGCGCACTGCCGCGTATCGGGCGTCATCGACAAGGAGACTCGATTCACGGAGCTCCTGCCGGATCGCTGGAATGAGCGCCTCTTTGCCGGTGGCGGAGGTGGCTTTGTCGGGAGCGTCCAGAACCAGGCCGTCGCCAGCGTCAACGTCGGGTATGCGACGGTCGGCACCGATACAGGGCATGAAGCGGACGGGCTCGACGCGCGATGGGCCTTCGGCAACCGCGATAGGCAGATCAACTACGGCTATCTCGCGATCCATCGGACAGCTGAGATTGCCAAGGCCATCGTGAAGACCTACTACGGCGTGGATTCGAGGTACGCGTATTTCTTCGGGTGCTCGAACGGCGGCCGTCAGGCGCTGATGGAGGCGCAGCGATTTCCAGCCGACTTCGACGGCGTGGTTTCGTGCGCGCCGGCGCTGGACTTCACGAACATCGCCGCGTCGTTCGTGAGAAACACACAGGCCGTCTATCCGGATTCAAGCGCGCTTCGGGCGTCAGCGATCTCTCCGGACAACCTGCGGCTGCTCGCGCCCCGCCGTCGCCGAACGTGCCGAGGTTCTTCTGGATGATGAAGCTGACGGAGGTCGCGTCGCTCAACTGGGCGATCTTGAAGGAATCCCCAGCGGCGTCGATCGCCTGGGCGTTGTCCTCAATCACGCGGAGCTTGTGCGCGTCGGCAATCTTCGTGATTGCCGGCATGTCGGCGCACTGACCGTAGAGATGGACCGGAATAATCGCCTTGGTCTTCGGCGTAATCGCCGCTTCGATCTTGGCCGGATCGATGCATTTCGTCTTCGGATCGCAATCGACGAACACGGCTGTCGCTCCGGCGATCCAGATGGCTTCGGCGGTCGCGAAGAACGTATTCGGATGCGTGATGACTTCGTCGCCGGGGCCGATGCCCATCGCCATCAGCGCCAGCCAGATCGCGTCGGTGCCGTTTCCGGTCCCGGACGCGTGTGCCACTCCATGAAACGACGCCAGTTCCTGTTCGAACTGCTTGAGCATCGGACCCTGGACGTACTCGCCACTCTCGAGCACGCGCTTGATGTTCGCGTCGATCTCGGATTGAATGTTCTTGTACTGCCGGACGTGCCCGTAAAACCCGACTTGCATCATCTGTCCCAATATATGTCTCTCCTCCGACGAGCTTCGAATCGAGCATTCTATCCGCCTTCGCGCGCAGCGCCAAGTCCAGTCCAGGCTAGCCGCCCGTCCGTCCGCGAGTCCGTGTTTATCGGTGTTCTTCCGTGGCCGACAACAAAACAAACGGCCTGAGCGTCTAACACCACATTCACGCGGACGCGACGCCGGTGTGCGTATCCGGCCAATGACTGCCCGAAAACGAACAGCAGCCGAGTCATTGAAATGCTTGAAGCCTTTCTCAAAGACCTGAGACATTCCCTGCGCATGTTCGCCCAGAGCCCCGCCTTCAGCCTGGCGGCCGTCGCGGCGCTCACGCTGGGGATCGGCGCCACAACCGCCATTTTCTCTGTCGTGAACGCCGTATTGCTGAAACCGGTGGCGGTGCCGGATCCCGATCGCGTGGTCGTTTTCATGAACACATCGCCGCGTGGTTCAGGTCCCGCGGCGTCTCCTGTGAAGTTCGCGCACTACCGACAGCAGACCGAAATTGTGCAGGATGTCTCGGCGTTCAACACGGGCGTCATGAACTACACCGGCGGAAGCTTCCCCGAGCAGCTCAAGTCCGGTCGCGTATCAGCCGATTTCTTCAAACTGGTGGGCGCCCCCGTCCTCCTCGGACGGACCTTTACCGCTGACGAGGACACGCCGAATGGTCCTCGAGTGACCGTAATTGGAAAGCGTCTCTGGGAAACCCGCTTCAGCGCCGATCCGAACATCGTCGGCAAGCCGATCTCGCTTGGCGGCGAACCGTACACGATCGTGGGCGTACTCGGCGATTTCGATTTCAGGGAGTTCGGCCCATCACCGCAGCTGTGGGTTCTCTTCCAGTTCGATCCCGCCACGACCGACCAGGGACACTACTTCCAGGTGATGGGACGGCTGAAACCTGGCGTGACGCTGCAGCAGGCGAACGCACGCATGCAGGCCTCGGCGAAGGACTATCGGCAGAAGTTCCCGACCGCGCTTGGGCCTCAGAACTCGTTCGGCGTGCAGACCGTCCGCGAGTCGATCGTACGGGGCGACGTCAAGTCGTCGCTGCTTGTGTACGGCGGCGCGGTCAGTTTCGTGCTGTTGATCGCGTGCGCGAACGTCGCCAACCTGTTGCTCGTTCGCGCGACAGGCCGCCGCCGCGAAATTGCAATCCGGGCCGCGATTGGCGGATCGCGTTGGCGGATCATCCGTCAGCTCCTGACGGAGAGCCTGGTGTTGTCGCTCGCCGGGGGCGTCCTTGGATTGTTCGTCGGCTGGGCCGGCATTCGCGCGTTGCTCTCGGTCAACACCGCCGGCCTGCCGCGCGTCGGTCAGGACGGCAATCTCGTCGGCCTTGACTGGCTCGTCGTCGCCTTCACGATCGGCATCTCGCTCGCCACAGGCCTTATTTTCGGCCTGATTCCCGCGCTGCAAAGCTCGAAGACAGATTTGACGACGACGCTCAAGGAGAGCAGCGGCCGGTCCGGCACCGGCTTCCGACAGAACAAGGTTCGATCCGTCCTGGTCGTGGTGGAAGTGGCGCTCGCACTGGTGCTGCTGATCGGATCCGCGCTGCTCATTCGAACCGCTGTTGCGCTTGGGCACGTCGATCCGGGATTCGACACGCACAACGTGCTGACGCTGAAGATGTCGCTGAAAGGCGCGCAATACGACAAGTCGGAAGCGGTGGAGCAGGTGGTTCGAAACGGCGTCGAGAAGCTGCGCACGATCCCGGGAGTTGTCGACGCGAGCGCCACCTGCTGCGTGCCGCTGCAGGGAGGCTACGGCCTTCCATTCAGGATCGTCGGGCGCCCGCTCGCCGCCGACAGCCAGGGCCCGTTCCACGGCGGCGGCGGATGGATGACGATTTCTCCCGGGTACTTCGAAGTATTCAAGATTCCAGTCACGCGCGGACGCTCGTTCAACGAGCGCGACACGAGCACGTCGACGCCGGTGGTCGTGATCAATGAAGCGATGGCGAAGCAATACTGGCCGAAAGCCGATCCGCTGATCGATCGGTTGATAATCGGAAAAGGCGTGATGCGCGAGTTCGCGTCCGAAGGCGAGCGACAGATCATCGGCGTCGCGGCGGACATCAAGAGCAACGGGCTGGACAGCGAGCCTCAGCCGCAGATGTTCATTCCGCAGGCGCAGGTCCCCGATTTGGCGAATGCGCTGAACGTGAGCCTCACACCCATCTCCTGGATTGTGCGGACCCAGCTGCCGCCCCAATCGCTCAGCAGCGCCATCCAGGAGCAGCTTCGTCAGTCCACGGGACTCCCCGTGTCGGACGTGAAATCCATGGACGAGATCGTCTCGGTGTCGGTATCGCGTCAGAAGTTCAACATGTGGGTCATGTCGGTCTTCGGCGGCTGCGCGCTGCTGCTGGCGGCGATCGGGATTTACGGCCTGATGGCCTACTCGGTCGAGCAGCGGACGCAGGAGATCGGCATTCGTCTCGCGCTTGGTGCGCAGGCCGCGCAGGTCAAGAACATGGTGGTCCGTCAGGGGATGGTGCTGGCAGCCGTCGGCGTAGGCATCGGGCTCGTCGCGGCGTTCTGGCTCGCCCGCCTCATCACCGCATTCCTTTTCGGAGTCACCGCGCGCGATCCGCTCGTCTTCGCGGGTGTGCCCGTTCTGTTAGCGTGTGTCGCGCTCCTGGCGGTGTGGCTGCCGGCGAGACGCGCGAGCCGGGTCGATCCGATCATCGCGCTCAGGTACGAGTGATGTATTGGCAGCCCCGCGCGGCTAACTCGGCCGTTCCAGCTTTGCTACAATCAACAGATGGCAATGGACGAGCGCGCCTTTTTCTCGGAAAAACCCGAAACCCGCGCCGGACGCTATCAATGTCCCAAATGCCGGCGCACCAGCGACTACAGCATCCGGTGGACGCGTCGCTCCAAAAAGGACCGGCTTCCGCCCGGCGCAGACGATCAGGACCGCGCCAAATTCGCGAAGCTGCGCGACTATCTGCTTCGACTGGATGACGAGGTCACCTGCAAGACCTGCGGCAAGAAGTTCGAAATCCCTTCACAACACTCGCTGATGTTCGTGGACCAGCTCGACGGGCTGCCGAAAGACGACGACCTCGACGCCGAGATCGCGGCCGCCTCAGGAGAGCCCGACGCTCCGGAGGAGGCCAAGCCGGCGGTGCCCGCCCGGTTCACGCGTCCATTGCGCGGCTGGCGCGGGTAGAGCTCAATCACGAATCGCGAATCGCGAATCGCGAATCAATAATCACTATGGCTGAATACAATCCCAATGTCGTCAGCGCGTCCACCACTGGACCAAGACTGCCCGATGGCGTCGTCGATCTCAATTCGCTCGAGTCGTCCGACCCGGTGAGCGGATGCAGGGTGTTCACGCACTACAACGGATCGACCGACCAGTTGAGCGGCCTTGTCGCCGGCATGTGCGTGCTCGATCCCGGCTCGAGCCCCCATCCGCCGCACCAGCATCCCGAAGAGGAGTTCATCATCGTCGCGTCCGGCACCGGCGAAATCGAGTGCGCAGGCAAGACGACGAGGGTGGGTCCCGGCGCGATGATGTACTGCGCGGGAAACACGGTGCACGGAATCACCAATACCGGCAAGGTGCCCTTGACGTTCTACTGGTCCAAGTGGCTGGGGAAATGACCCTTCGACTCGCCTGACCGAAGCGCTCGCTCAGGGCATGAGCGAGAGTCTGAGCGCCCGAGTCGAATTGTGCAGGCCGTGCGATCAGCGAGTCTCGAGGCGTCCTGATCGATCCTGATCGATCACTTCGAAGACGTACCCGTTGACGGGCTCCCGGAAAAAGAAGCGCTCGAACGGCGTGGACCGGAGCGGCTCAAACAGCTGCGCCCCCTCCTGCCGAAGCCGCTGTTTGAGCCCCTCGAATTGCGGCCGAGGGTAGAAGACGGCCAGATGCCGTCCGAACTCGTTCTCAAACGGCGATACTTCAAATCCCTCAACGTAGAACACGTGCACCTGCTGGCCGCGTCCGACGTTCAGCCAGACGGTCTCGCACGGGATATTCCCCGGGATCGGATCGCGGGCATACCCGAGTGTCTTCTCGAGAAAGGAAGCGGTCCTCTCCACGTCGCGCGTCGGTAGTGTCAGATGGGCGAGGCTCATGGCAAGAGATCTTTCATAATGCTATTCCACCTCATTCCTCCTCAACCGCGCCTCCGGCTCGGACGATGTCCTGCTGCTGGGCCCGTTCCATGCGAATCGTTTCGAGCGATTTCTCCTTCAGGTTGTGAGCCTTCTCGGTATTCAGCGCCAGGATTTTGAACGCGACCTCCGAATCCGGCACGAGCAGCGCAATGACCGTTTTTGCCCCGAGCTTCCGGAGCGCTTGCAGGCGATGGTTGCCGTTCGGTGTCCAGTACGCGTCGTCCTGACGAATCGCGACGATCGGATCGAGAACAGCTGTGAAATAGCAGAGTCGCTGGCGGTACGTGTTTCCGCAGCGGTCAATCCGATGGACTTCGGCGTGGTCTTTTTCCGCCGGCGCACAACGCGTTTTTTCGCCATGGCCGGATTAGACCACGGACGCTCCCACCTCCGGCAAGTAGTGCACCCGGATAGCGGCGGCATTCAGGAAACGATGACCGTCACGGCCGAAGCCCCCTTCATCAACGCGCGATCGTCGGAGTCCATCCAGTGTGCCGTCAGCGAACGTGCAAAGCCTCCAGCGCCGCGCCGCTGACATGCTGCCCATTCGCATCGAAGTACCGCGCGCCGGCACGTCGCACCAGTTCGTGAAGCCTCTCGTCATCGACGAGGAAACGGTGGTGAGCTTCAGATACCGGCGGCGGTGAACCCAAACCCGAGGGCTTGTACTCCCGTACGCGCAGTTGAGCGATAATCATCACCCATGGACGATCACGAGCGGCGAGCGCGGGCCAGCGTGCGGCGCTACGAGTCGGCGGCCGAAGCGGACCGCGACGATTTGGCCTTCTGGATGAAGATGTCCGACAGCGACCGCATCCTGCAGGTGTGGCGGCTCAGTCAGCAAATGTGGCGCCTGCGCGGAGACACGACCGATGAACCCGGACTTTGTCGATCTGTTGCGCGCGTTCGTCGCAGCTGACGTCCGTTTTCTCGTGGTGGGCGCCTACGCGCTCGCTCTCCATGGCCGCCCGCGCGCAACCGGCGACCTTGATGTCTGGGTCGAGGCCACACCGGACAATGCCGCCCGCGTCATGAAAGCCCTTCGCGCCTTTGGCGCGCCGACGGCCGACATCTCAGAAGCGGATTTCTCGCGCGAAGGCGTGACGTATCAGATCGGACTTCCGCCAGGACGCATCGATATTCTGACCGAGCTCACGGGCCTGACGTTCGCCGAGGCCTGGCCGGATCGCCTCAACCGGCCGTTCGGAGAAATCGCCGTTGACTTCATCGGTCGCGTCGCGTTCCTCCGCAACAAACGCGCAACCGGACGTCCAAAAGATCTGGGTGATATCGAAGGCATGGAGTAGGAGCAGCCAGATTCAGCTACCGGCGGCGGTGAGCCGAAAACCGACGGCTTGCACTCCTCCGGAGTGCAGTGGCGCTTACCTCGTACCAGACGTGAATCCACTCAGCGTCCACACGTCTGGCCGTGGATTGCCGGACCCGAGCAGGAGCTCGCGGCCGTCGGGACTCACAGAGATATCGACCACCTGAATCCGGGGCGACTGCAACCGAACGGGTTCGGCGCCGCCATGAACCGGCACCATGAACACCGGAATCGAGCCGTCGTCCGCGTGCACTCCGGCGAGCACCGCTTGCTCGTCGTGCGTCCAGGCGATGGCGCGGCACTCGCTGGTAAATGGCGGGAGATCGCGCACCTCGCCCGCTGTTGTGATAATCCGGGCCGCGCAATGGACAACACCCGGGGAGCGGATAGCCACGAGAAAGGCCGTTCCGTCGCGCGACAGATCGAATGTCGCGAAGCGATCGATCATCCACGGTTTTTCGGGCCGGTAGACCTCGTGAGGGATCGCGCTCGTCAGATCGACGGACCAGATGGCGCCCGTCGACAGAAAATAGATGCGCTTTCCATCTGGCGCCCACCTCAGATCGACGATGAGACGGGTGGTGAGAATCCTGCGTCGCTGGCCTGTACCGGGTTCCACCAGGTCCAACCTGCTGGTCGGTTCCCGCTCGGGCAGGCCCACGGTGACCGCGAGCATCCGACCGTCGGGCGACCATCGGACCTTCCCCAAGGCAGACGGCATCCCGGGGAACGACAGCGGCTTTTCGACGCCCCCGCGCGCACGGGCGATCACGATCCGGGCTTCGCCGCGCCAGGAACCGGCGATATAGGCGAACCGTTGTCCATCGGGACTCCAGTCCGGGGATCGATTGCTTTCGTCGAGGGCCGTCGGCTCGGCTCGGCCAGGGCTGCCAAGCGACTGAGCGGACTGATCAAGCTCCGTGCGGAGGACGTCTTCCAAATCCGTCATCATGATCAAGAACAAGGTGCCATCACGCCTGAAGCCGAGGAGCGTCGGCATGCTGCGGCCGAGGTCCCGTGCGCCCACTGCCGGATGGCTGGCGCGTAGCGAACGAACAGCACGTCCGCGGCTTCGCGGTCCCCATCAGCCGCGCGGAGTACCAGCGTCTGAGTCGTCTCCGGAGAGTCGTCCTTCATAGGCGGTTCGCTATTTGACGGCCGCTCATTCTAGCAAATACAAGTCGTTTTTAAGGCGGCGTGTTCGGTTTTCTGCGCTGCGGCATTTCTTCTATCCGATCACAGCAATCTGTGGCCTGTCGCCCTGAAGCCCCGCGAGGGTTTGCACGGACAACCGAGTCAGACTGGAACAAGAGGAGCTGACGAATGAAGTCATCAAAACAGACACGTTCGCTGCTGACGGCTATTGCGATCGCGATGGTCCTGGTGGTGCCAATTCAGGCGCAGAGGGGAAAGCCGCCGAAGCAGCAGGCCCCGATACCGGCGACAGTGACATTTCGGTGCGTTACGGCGCCCGAACCGGCATCAACGCTCTGCAACGAGCCGGTCATCGACGGGACGGACCGTGTTCGCGATGACGGGGGCTCCTATTCCGGCTTCATCGATCCCTCCGGACTGTTCACCTCACAGTTGAGCACTCCGGAATCGGGCCGTCTCCTGAACATGTATTTCGGAAGCTCGATCCCCGGCTCGCGCACCTGTATCGCAGTTGTCAACTGTCATCCCAATGGTCCAAGCGACGGAAAGGACCTCGGGCTGAACAACGCCGAAGTCCGGATCAAGCCTCTGGTAGACGGCACCTGGGCGGACCTCCCGGGACTCCTGCTTGGCATGTCCTGCAATTCTCGGTATTCGGCCCTGGTCCACTACACGTTCTGGCTGCCCGATGGGGACGGACACTGGGGATTCAACTTCAACCCGCGCGAGTACCCGAACACGACGGCGGCGGACGTCTTTCGGCTCGACAATCTCACCTGGACCGTCGAGGCGTATTCGGATGACATAGGCGAACTTCTCAGCTGGGCGCACAGCGGGATCCATGGAAAGAACGGGCCGAGCCGCGAGGGACGATTCAACATGCCCTTCAAACTCACGATTAATGCGACGGGACCCCTGCCAGTTGGCGCGGTGACGTGTCCACAGTGACCACAAGATTGGGGGCTCGTTGGTCGCAAAGGAATCAGCACGCGGTGCGGTCGGTTTCTCGCCCGCCCACGGGATCTCAAGTGTGGCGACCGTCGAACCTGACTGCTGACGATATAATGCGTCCGCTCAGGCGCGCTGACCAATGGCCCTTCGAGTCCCTCACAATCTCCTGGCGGCGGCGCGTGTGGTCGCGGTGTCTGCAGTACTCCTCTCGCCGCTGATCCTAATTTCACAGGCCCCAAGCCCTGGCCGCCCGGCGATCCAGACACCGGGCGGCGGACGAGGTCCAGGTGCAGCCCCCGACGCGACTGATCCGGCAAATGCGAACGCCGACTTGTCGCCAAAACTGCCGGTCCTTCCAGTCCCGGCCATCGAACAAGCCAGGCGCTTCTGGCTTCCGCCAGGGTATCGCCTGGAACCCGTGCTCTCCGAGCCGCTCATCGAGGACCCTGCTCAAATTGCCTTTGACGGCAACGGCCGCATGTTCATCGTCGAGCTGCGCGGCTACTTTCAGACTCCTGAAGGAATCGATCTGATCCCGCCGATTGGCCGGATCTCCATGCACGAGGATCGCGACAACGACGGCGTGTACGAGCGTCACACTGTGTTCGTCGACAAGCTGGTGTTTCCGCGGTTCGTGATGCCCTTCGGCGCCAACAGCATTCTGACGATGGAGACCAATGCGGACGAAGTGTGGAAATACACGGATACGAATGCCGACGGCGTGGCGGACAAGAAAGAGCTGTTCGCAACTAACTTCGGGCGTGCCGGCAACATGGAGTCTCAGCAGGCCAGTCTCTTCTGGGGAATGGACAACTGGCTCTACAGCACGGTGAACGCGTTCCGTCTGCGTTGGACACCCAACGGCCTTTTGAAGGAGCCAACCGGGCCGAACAGTTCCCAGTGGGGAGTGACTCAGGACAATGACGGCAAGGTCTGGTTCCAGGGCGGCGCGAGCGGGATGCCGGGGTACTTCCAGTTCCCGGTCCACTACGGCAACTTTGCGCCGCCGGATCAGTTCGAGCCGGATCTGAACATCGTATGGGGCGCACCGATCCTCACCGGCGACATCCAGGCGGGGCTGCCGGGGACTCGTATGCCCGATGGCTCGCTGATCTACGCCACGGCCGCTGCCGGCAATGAGGTCTATCGCGGCGATCGGCTCCCGAAGGATCTGATTGGCGATTATCTCCACGGCGAAATGGTGGCCCGCATCGTCCGGCGGCTCAGACCTGTCAAGACGGAGGGCCTCACGCAGCTTCAGAATGTCTACCCACGCTCCGAGTTCATTCGTTCTCTCGACCCGCTCTTCCGTCCCGCCGACACGACGACCGGACCGGACGGCACGATCTACATTGCGGATATGTACCGCGGCATGATCGAGGGGGCGGAGTGGGCGAAGCAAGGCACGTATCTGCGCGAAAAGATCAAGCAATATCAGTTGGACAAGGTGACAGGTCATGGCCGCGTCTGGCGGTTGACGTACGAAGGCATCGCGCGCGATCGGACGCCGCCCCGGATGTTGAACGAGACGCCCGCCCAGTTGGTCGCGCATCTGTCGCATCCCAACGGCTGGTGGCGCGACACGGCGCAGCAGCTGCTCGTGCTGAAGCAAGACAGGTCGGTTGTGCCTGCGCTTCAGGCGATGGTGCGGACCTCGAAGAACCCTTTCGCCCGGTTCCACGCCCTCTGGACGCTCGAAGGGCTGAGTGCGCTCAGCGCGGGGCTTGCGCGCGAGACGCTCGGCGATCCGGACCCCCGGATGCGGATACAGGCGCTGCGCGCCAGCGAAACGCTTTACAAGGCTGGCGACAGATCGTTCGACAACGACTATCGAGCGTTGTCGAAAGACAAGGACGTCGATGTCGTGATTCAGGCGATGTTGACGATGAATATTCTGAAGGTGGCAGACGCGTCGACGACGGCGAAGGCGGTGATGGACAGCACCAGGGCGCGAGGCGTGCAGTTTGTCGCCGATAGGATTCTGAACTCCCCTACGGCTCCCGGGCGGGGCGGCGGGCGTGGGGGTCCGCCCCTGACTCCTGAACAACAGAACAGCCTCGAGCGCGGCGGCGCCATCTACACCGAGCTGTGCTACTCGTGCCACGGCGCCGACGGGCGCGGCACGCCGACGCCCGGCGCCGCTCGGTCCACCCTGGCTCCGTCGCTGGCCGGCTCGTCACGTGTCAACGGCCATCGCGACTACGTGATCAAGACCGTGCTGCACGGGCTTTCCGGTCCGGTGGACGGCAGAGTCTATCCTCAAGTCATGGTGACGATGGGCTCGAACAAGGACCAGTGGATTGCGGACATCGCCTCATACGTGCGCAACAGCTTCGGGAATACCGGCACGTTCGCGACGACCGAGGACGTCGCAAGGGTTCGTTCTTCCGCTGGCGATAGGAAAGCCCCGTGGACGGTCGAGGAGCTGAATGCCTCGCTGCCGCGCCCACTCGTTCCCAATGCTTCGTGGAGAGTTACAGCCAGCCACGAAGGCCGGCCGACGCCGCAGGCGAACGCCGAAGGCGGCTACAACTTCATCGGAAACGCCGCCGGCGCGCTCAGCTTTCTCGGCTGGACGACAGGGGTTCCGCAACAAGCCGGCATGTGGCTCCAGATTGAGTTGCCCGAGCCGCTCGTGCTGACGGAGATTCAGTTCACGTCTTCAGCGGTCGGCGGGGGACGCGCCGGCGCGCCCGCCGTGTGGACCTTTCCGCGGGGGTATCAACTGCAGGTGTCTGGCGACGGCAACACCTGGAGTGCACCGGTCGCCCAGGGGCACGGCGCTCCGGGACCCACCGTCATCACGTTCGCGCCGGTCCGCGCGAAGGTCATTCGGATCACCCAGACCGCGACCGCCGGCGACGCGCCCGCGTGGTCGATGCGACTCCTGCGCCTGTACGGCCGGTAGGGTGGCGGGGCCGTGAGGCCCCGGCCCAGGGTTCTTCACTTCAGCCAGCCGCACGAGCTTGTTGACAGCTGTTGGCCAATCATGGTCATATACTTTGTATTATAAAGTATACTTCAATCCAAATAGGGAGATATGGAATGCAGATCATCCGCGCACAGTCTTTGGGCATGTGCTTTGGTGTGCGCGACGCGATCGCGCTGGCGTTCGAGCACGCCGAAGCGGGGCCGCTCACCATTCTCGGAGACCTGGTTCACAACACGACGGTTCTGGCGGACTTGCAGGCCAAAGGGATTGCCATCGCGCACGAGGCCGCGCAGGTGACGACGCAGACCGTCATGGTGACGGCGCATGGCGCGTCGGAGCGCACGCTCGCCAATACGCGGGCTCTCGGCCTGGACGTCGTCGAAGCGACCTGTCCGCTCGTCCACGTGGCGCATCGCGCGGTCAGGGCGCTCGTGCGCGACGGCTATCACCCGGTCATCATCGGTCAGCGTGCCCATGTGGAGGTGCGGGGACTGACCGAAGACCTCGACGATTTCGACGTCGTCCTGGACGAGCAAGATGTGCTGGCCCTGGACGAACATCCGCGCATCGGCGTTGCCGCCCAGACCACGCAGTCCATCGAGCGGGTACGACACCTGGTCGCGCTCATTCGACGGCAATTCCCCCAATCCGACGTGCGCTTCATCGACACTGTCTGTCAGCCGACCAAGCAGCGCCAGAACGCCGCACGCGAGCTGGCGCGCCAGTGCGACATCGTCGTGGTCGTCGGCGGAGCGACCAGCAACAACACCCGCGAACTCGTGACGACGTGCAGCCAGTACTGTGCGCACGTTCACCATGTTCAGACGGAGTCGGATCTCCGTCCGGAATGGTTCGGCGCCGCGGGCACTGTCGGGATTACGGCGGGCACGTCCACGCCCGACGACGTCATCGATCGAATCGACCAGCGCATCCGGGAACTGGCGGTCGCCTCACAGTCATGGGACCGGGATGCTGAGACCCCTGCATACGTTGACGAGGACCGATGAACCCTTTCGAGCGAGGACTTCGGCGAGGCAAGCAGGCCCGGTGGTTGATCGTCGTCGCGTTTGCCGTTGCCATGGCATGGCTCGAGGCGGCCACCGTGTATTACCTTCGCTCGATGGTTGGGCGCATTGACCCCTATCAAGAGGACCCGTTGCCGATTCGCGGGGTCCTGGGGCAGGTCGAGCTCGTGCGCGAGGCGGCGACCCTCGTGATGCTGCTCACGATCGGCATGCTCGCGGGGCGAACGTGGCACAGGCGGCTTGGCTACACCGCCATCGCGTTCGGCGTCTGGGACATTCTTTACTACGTCTTTCTACGAATGATCTGCGACTGGCCGAGGTCGCTTTTCGATTGGGACGTTCTCTTCCTGCTGCCGCTGCCGTGGTGGGGGCCGGTGCTCGCACCGATCTGCATCGCACTGCTGATGATCGTGTGGGGCACTTTCGCCACCCAGTTCGTGAGTCAGAGCCCTGCGACCTTCCTCACGCGGACATTGTGGTGCGCGAGTGGGCTCGGCATCGCGATGGCGCTGTCGGTATTCATGGCCGACTCGCTTCACGCCGTACCTCAAGGGTTGGACGTGGTGAGACAGGTGCTGCCGAGCGCGTTCAACTGGTCGATGTTCTGCGTGGCTCTCACGCTCATGGCTGCGCCGGTCGCGCATAGGGGGTGGCTGCTGGGGTCAGACCGGGGTCAGACCGGGGTCAGACCGCGGGTCAGACCCCGGTCTGACTCCAGTCTGGTGACTCCCGATTCAGCCGAGGCAGGCCACTCTAGAACATCCACGCGCAGACTGCCACCGCGGCGACTGCAGCCACGATGTCACCGATGAGCGCGGCGGGCACCGCATGCCGCGTGCGGCGGACGCCGACCGCCCCGAAATAGACAGCCAGCACGTAGAACGTCGTCTCAGACGACCCGTATAGCGTCGCAGCCATGCGCCCGATGACCGAGTCCGGACCGTACGTCTTTATCAGGTCCGTTGTGAATGCCAGTGAGCCACTCCCGGTCAGCGAACGAAGGATCGCCAACGGGACGAGCTCCGCGGGAAACCCGGTGGCTGTCACGACTGGCCTGAGGCCAGCCATCAGCAAATCCATCGCGCCCGATCCGCGGAACATGCCGATAGCCACCAGAATCCCGACCAGGAACGGGATGATCTTGACGGCCACGTCGAACCCTTCCCTCGCACCCTCGATGAAGACGTCGTAAACCTTCACCTTCCGGATGATCCCGACCAGCGGAATCACGACGAGAAGAGTCGGGATCGCCCAGAGCGAGATCGCATCGAGCGCGGCGCGGATCACGATTGCACCTCCGCAGGAGTTCCCGGTGCCTGCGGGTAAAACCGTTGAAGAAGCCTCGCCGCGAGCACGGCGGCCATGGTGCCGATGAAGGTGGCCAGGATCGTCGGAGCGATAATCGACGTCGGGCTGCTCGAACCAGCTGCGGCAAGGACGCCGATCATTGTTGCGGGAATGAGTTGCACTCCGGAGGTCGTCACCGCCATGAACGTGACCATCGCGTTGCTGGCGGTTTCCTTCTCGGGGTTGATCGTCTGCAGTTCTTCCATCGCTTTGATCCCCAGTGGGGTCGCGGCGTTGTTGAGGCCGAGCAGATTCGCGGCGAGCGCGAGCACGATCGCCCCGCCGGCCGGGTGCCCCTCCGGCACGTCCGGGAACAGCCAGCGCAGCAGCGGGCTCAACGCGCGACCAACCAGCGTCACCAGGCCTGCGGCTTCGGCCACGCGCATGATGCCCAGCCAGAGCGTCATGATCCCGATCAAACCGATCGCGATCTGCACGGCGGACGACGCCGACTCAACGGCGCCCTTCGTAACCGCGTCCGCCGTGCCGTTGATTGCTGCCACGACCAGGGCGATAGCCATCAGACCGAACCAGATGTAATTGAGCATGGCGGTGATAGTAGATCACTAATCACCAATCACTACTCGCCCAATCTCCCGAATCGCGAATCAGCCCCCCTGACATCCACATCTTGACAATCAAGATAAGTCCCACTAGTGTGCACTACCATGTCACTCTGGCGCCAGGTAACCCGAGGGTTTCGCGGGCTCCTCAATCGAGCAGCTGTCGATCGCGACGTTACAGACGAAGTCCATCACTACTTCGACCAGGCCACCGACGCGTGGATCGCGCGCGGACTTCCTCCGGACGAGGCGCGTCGCGCCGCGCGACTGGAGCTCGGGAGTACGACGACCGTCAGCGAAGAGGTCCGCGCATACGGATGGGAGAATACGGTGGGCGATGTGCTCGCCGATTTGCGCTACGCCGCGCGCCGGCTGCGTGCCGCGCCGGGCTTCACGGCGATCACCGTACTCACGCTGGCGCTGGGCGTCGGGGCCACGTCGGCGATCTTCTGCGCGGTGAATTCCATCCTGTTCAAGCCGCTGCCGTACCCGGGCGCCGCCCGAATCGCGGTGATCCTGGAGATCCGCAGCGACGGGCTGCGCAATGCCGGCACGTTCGGGATGTACCGCGAGCTCGCCGAACGGAATCGCTCGTTCGACGCGATCGCCGTGCTCAAGCCCTGGCAGCCGACGATGACCGGCGCGGACCAGCCGGAACGATTCGACGCGCAACGTGTCAGCGCGAGCTACTTCCACGTGCTGGGCGTGTCGCCGGTCCTGGGAAGAGACTTCCAGTCCTCTGACGACAGGCTCGACGGGCCGAACGTTGTCGTCCTCAGCGACGGTCTCTGGCGGCGTCGCTTCGCCGGCGAGCGCACGATCGTGGGACGCCAGATCACGCTCGACGACAACAGCTATCTGGTCATCGGCGTCATGCCCGGCAGTCTTGAAAACGTGGTGGCTCCCGCGGCGGAGCTCTGGGCGCCGCTGCAGTACGGCATGTCGCAAGGACGGGCGTGGGGCCATCACCTGCGCACGGTGGGCCGGCTCCGGCCGGGGTTCGGCGTGGATCAGGCAACGCAAGAGATCGACGCGCTCGGGCGCTCCGTGCTGAAGGCGCAGCGTCCGGCTTCGTACGACCCGAATACCCAGTTCACGGTGGCTCCCTTACAGGACGAGCTGACACGTGGCGTCAAGCCGGCCCTCCTCGCGATCCTCGGAGCGGTGATGCTGGTACTGCTGATCGCGTGCGTAAACGTGACGAACCTGCTCCTCGCCCGCGGTGTTCACCGTCGGGGCGAGTTCGCGCTCCGCGCCGCCCTCGGCGCCGGACACGGCCGCTTGATCCGGCAACTGCTCACGGAGAGCCTGCTGCTCGCGGCAATAGGCGGCGTGCTCGGTATGGCCGTGGCGATCATCGGCGTGCACGCGCTCGTCGCCCTCAGCCCGCCGGGCCTGCCGCGCGCCGGCGCGATCGGTGTCGACGGCACTGTCTTCACCTTCGGATTGGCCCTCACCACGCTGATCGGTCTGACCTTCGGCTTCATCCCGGCACTGCAGGCAGCGCGCAGCGATCCACAAAGGAACCTTCACCATGGGTCATCCCGCACCGGGGGCGGGCACCGGCGCTCCCGCAGCGCCCTTGTCGTCGCCGAGGTTGCGCTCGCGCTCGTGCTGCTCGTCGGCGCGGGATTGCTGCTGCGGAGTCTCGAGCGGCTGTTCGCGGTCGAGCAAGGATTCGATTCGTCGCGACTGCTGACGATGCAGGTCCAGACGTCCGGTCACCGATTCGACGACGACCGCATCACGTATCGGTTCTTCGAGGAGGTGCTCGACGCGGTCCGGCAAGTGCCCGGCGTCACGGCCGCCGCGCTCACCAGTCAGTTGCCGCTCAGCGGCGATCTCGACGAGTACGGCGCTCACTTCGAGGCGACCCCGACACGCGCTGCCGAGAGCTACAGCGTCTTCCGTTACGCCGTGAGCCCCGGCTACATCGAGACGATGCGCATACCGCTCCGGCGGGGCAGGGTGTTCGACGAGCACGATCGAGATGGCAGTCCACCTGTCGCGCTCATCAGCGAATCACTCGCCAGGCACAAGTTCCCGACGGAATCCCCCATCGGCCGGCGCCTGCGTGTCGGTCCGACCGACGGACCGCCCTACACCATTGTCGGCGTAGTGGGCGACGTGAAGCAGCTGTCGCTGGCGCTGAGCGAATCGGATGCGGTCTACATCCCCGCCAGCTCGCCAGTCGCGACGATACGTACGAGCCAGTGGCGCTTTGCGGACAGGACGATGTCCCTGGTGGTCCGCGCGGGCCTTGAGGCCGCCCAGCTCGCTCCAGCGATTCGTCAGGCGGTCTGGTCGGTCGACAAGGACCAGCCGGTCGTCCGTGTCGCGACCATGGACGACCTCGTCGCCGCCTCGGCGGCCGAGCGACGTTTTGCGCTGATTCTGTTCGAGGCGTTCGCGCTCGCGGCGCTGGTACTCGCGGCCGCTGGTATCTACGGCGTGCTCTCCGGCAGCGTGGCCGAGCGCACGCGGGAGATTGGTGTGCGCGCGGCGCTGGGGGCATCACGCGGTGACATCCTCATTCTCATCACAGGTCAGGGGATGACACTCACTGTACTCGGGACCGCGATCGGGTTGCTGAGCGCGATGGTCGCGAGCCAGGCCGTTGTGACGCTGCTTTTCGGTGTCTCCCGGCTCGACCCCGTCACCTATGTCGGCGTGATCGCGCTGCTGCTGGTCGTGTCGACGCTGGCGTGCTGGGTACCCGCGTGGCGCGCGTCGCGCGTCGATCCGGCGATCACGTTGCGGGCGGAGTAGACAACCCAGTAGAGCCCAGTAGAACCTACCCTCCAGCCATCGCGCCCACGACCATGAACGGCTCGGCGCCTGTCGCGACCGCGTCGGGCAGCAGCGTGTCCGGCGGCTCGTGGGACAGGTCCTCTTCGCAGGCGAAGAACCGCACGAACGACCGGCGCTGGTGGGTCACGTGGTCACGGATCGTTCCGCGCAGCATCGGATAGCGGTCCTCGAGCGCGTCAAGGACCGAGCGCAGCGTGGCTTGACCGTCAAGGTCGAGCGTCACCTCGTCCTCGACGCGTGCAAGCGACCGCAGATGAGCGGGCAGCACGACTCGAATCATAGTGTTTGAACCTCGACGGACACCACGGGCGGCAAATCCCGAACGATCGGGGTCCAGCTGTCGCCGGCGTCGGCCGATCCATACACCTGCCCGCCGGTCGTGCCGAAATACACGCCGCACTTATCCATCGCGTCGACGGCCATCGCATCACGCAACACATTCACGTAGCAGTCGCGTTGCGGCAGACCCTTCGTCAACGCCTCCCATTCGTTGCCGCCGGTCCGGCTGCGGTACACGCGCAGCTTGCCGTCGGGCGGATAGTGTTCCGAGTCGCTCTTGATTGGCACGACATAGATCGTCTCCGGCTCGTGCGCGTGCACGTCGATCACGAATCCGAAGTCGGTCGGCAAATTGCCGCTGACCTCCTGCCACAATTCACCGGCGTCGTCGCTCCGCATGACGTCCCAGTGCTTCTGCATGAACAGCACGTCCGGCCGCGACCGGTGCATCGCGATACGGTGAACGCAGTGGCCGACTTCCGCCTCAGGGGCAGGGATGCCCTGGGACTTCAGTCCACGGTTGATCGGTCGCCATGTCGTGCCGGCATCGTCGGTTCGAAACGCGCCCGCCGCTGAGATGGCGATGAAGATCCGTTTGGGATCGCTGGGATCGAGAAGAATCGTGTGGAGGCACAGCCCGCCGGCACCCGGCTGCCACGCCGGTCCTGAGCCGTGGCCGCGGAGTCCTGGAAGTTCCTGCCAATTCTGGCCGCCGTCGGTCGTGCGGAACAATGCGGCATCCTCGACCCCCGCGTAGACCGTGTCCGGATCGGTCAGCGATGGCTCGAGGTGCCAGACCCGCTTGAACTCCCAGGGGTGCGGTGTGCCGTCGTACCACTGGTGCGTGCCCGGGACGCCGTCGTAGACGAACTTGTTGCCCACCGGCTCCCACGTTTTGCCGCCGTCGCTCGAGCGCTGGATCAGCTGCCCGAACCAGCCGCTGGTTTGCGAGGCATACAGTCGATTGGGATCGGCGGGAGATCCTTTGAGGTGGTAGATTTCCCAGCCGCCAAAATGGGGGCCGCTGACGTCCCACCGTTCACGCTTGCCGTCCGACGTCAGGACAAATGCCCCCTTGCGCGTGCCAACCAGTACGCGTACACCGCTCATTCCGCACTCCTTCTCCTGAGCTTCGGGCGAAGCAGCCCGCAGCCGGCTCCATTGGCCACTACTGTATTGTCGATCGGGGCGGGTCTGGATCGACAATGCCCGCTGAAATATGGCGTTCTAAAGTGATCCGTCACACAGCTCATCACGGTAAAGCCCCGGCGAATCGCGTCCGGAGGTGTCATTCGCGGCATGCTGAAGATTTCTTCTTTGCTGAGATGGATCGTGAAGTCCTCGAGCCAGTCGGTAGGGTCCTTCAACCTCATCGTGGATTCATCGCCGGCGTCCGCGCCACCTGTTCGTTCGCGCAGTTGGTTCTTCCGAAACGGAACGCTGAACAAATTCCCGCAAGCGAAGGCTGGCGCATCATGCGGAACGCAGTTCAAAAACGGTCACTTCCGGCCTGACGTTAAATCGGACTTGCAGCAGGTGCCCGACTCCCCGGCTGATATACATACGGCGGCCGCCGTCCAACGCGAACTCACCCGCGGTGTAGCGCCGATTCCGAACGGGAAGAAGCGGGGGAGGGAGGAACGGTGGCTTACACTGCCCGCCGTGTGCGTGGCCGGAAAGGATCCATCCCTCGTAGTTTCCCCATCCGGGAAGATCCACCGTGTCCGGATTATGACTCAGGACGATCGCGGCGCGCCGCGAAACGTCGCCAGCACATAGTCGTCGTCCACGCGAGTTCCGACGTGAACGTCGCTGATCTGAACCAGGGTGCGGCCCGCGAGCGATCCGGGCAGACTGCGAATGGCCAGTGGACGGCGAACGATCTCCAACCGGTGCGGCTCGATTCGCCACGTGTACAGGCCGACACTGGCAGCGCCGCTTACCGACGCGCCTGCGGCGCCGAGAAATGCGCGGCGGCTGATCATGGTGTTCACCTTCCGATGCGCCACGTGGCATGCGCCTAGTACGACTTTGTCAGATTCGCCCATTTGCTCGATCGACGGCCCGCGACTTGTCACGCCGAGGTTCGCGCAGAGAGCGCCAACCGCGCGGAGAAGACAAGTAAAGAAGCGGCTGCCGGCACCGTTCCGGCGACTCGCGCGTCGCGCCGGGACACTAGCCAGTCTATTTTGAACGGGGCTGAGGTCCGTCATATATTGTCAGTCATTCAGCCGGGATCCGGGATCCGGATCTGGGACGCGGGATTCGCGCTTAGGACCCGCCGGCGTCCCTCCTATGCCATGCGTGACGACCTGAAAGCTGCGCTCCGCTCGCTCCGGTCATCCAAAGGCTTTACGGTCGCAGCCCTCATCGTGCTGACGCTCGGCATCGGCGCGACGACCGCAATCTTCTCGGTCGTCGATGCCGTCGTCCTTCGCGGGCTGCCGTTCGATGAGCACGACCGCCTCGTCGCTGTCGGCGAACGCTCGCGCTCCTCCGGCCCATTCGCTCATCTTGATCGCGACCCCGATGCACTCGCGGGCGTTGCGCCCCAGAACTATCTCGACTGGGCAGCGCAGCAGCGCGTGTTCGAGTCTATGGCCGCGATCGCGAGCGGCTGGCTCACGCTGCGCGAACCGGGCACCGAGCCCGAGTCGCTGATACCGCAGCGCGTCACCGCTGATTTCTTCAGCGTGTTGCGGGTCCGGCCGATCATCGGTCGCGCCTTCACCGCGGAGAACGAGGTCGCCGGCGGGGATCGCGTCGCGATTCTCAGCGACGGATTGTGGCGCCGCCGTTTCGCCGCGGATCCTCAGATCATCGGGCGCGCGATCGCGCTCGAGGATCTGGAAGGAGGCCCGGCAGCGACCGAAGGCGGGGGTTACGAGGTCATTGGCGTCATGCCGCCGGATTTTGCATACCCGGTCGCCGCCGCACGCGCTACCGACATCTGGATTCCATATGTCGTCCCAGCGAACCAGCGGATCCGCGATCCACAAATGCGCGTCAACTACCTGCAGGTCATCGCGCGCCTGAAGCCTGGCGTGTCGCTCGCGCAGGCCCAGGCGCAGATGGATCAGATCGCCGCCGCACTCGAACACGCGAACCCGGTCTGGAACAAGGCCAGTAAAGTTGGCGTGCGGCCGCTGGTTGATCACATCGTTGGCGCGCGTATCCGATCGTGGATGTTGATGCTGCTTGGCGCGGTCGGCGTCGTGCTGCTGATCTCGTGCGCGAACATTGCGAATCTGCTGCTCGCCCGCGCCAGCGCGCGCGAGCGGGAAGCGGCCGTCCGGGCCGCGCTCGGCGCCAGCCGGTGGCGCCTCGTTCGTCAGCTCATGACCGAAAGTCTCGTACTGTCCGGTGCCGGAACCGCATGCGCCATCGTCACCGCGTGGTGTGCCGTGCAGGTGCTTCGAAGTTCCATGCCCGATGGCGTGCCGCGCGTCACCGCTATCACGCTCGACTTGCGCGTGCTCGCGGCTGCCGCCGGGCTTTCGCTTCTTACAGGGATCCTCTTCGGTATCGTCCCGGCCCTTCAGCTCTCGAAGCCGGATCTCTCGAACGCGCTGAAAGACGGCGCTCGTGGAAGCGCGGGCACCGCCCGCCGGCGTGTGCGAAGCGCGCTCGTTGTCGCCGAAGTTGCACTGGCCGTCGTCCTTCTCGTCGGCGCCGCGCTCTTCATCGGCAGTTTCGTGTCGTTGATCCGGATCGATCCTGGCTTCAGTCCTGACCATCTCTTGATCGCCCAGATCTCTCCTCGCATAGAGTCGAGAGCCGAGCCGCGGGACTCGGGTCCCGCGTTCGCGCAGATCGTCGAGCGTCTCGCTGGCGTTCCCGGCGTCCTCTACGCTTCGACGTCTGACGGCCTGCCGTTGAGAGGCGGCATCTCCGCGACGACGATCACAATTCCGGGCACGGCCATCGACCTGAACGCCGGCGAAATAATCAGCATCCGGCGGGTCACGCCGGACTTTCACCGCGTGCTGAAGATTCCCCTCAGGACCGGCCGCCTGTTCAACAGGACCGATCGCGCGGATGCGCCGCCCGTCGTCGTCATCAATGAGTCGGCGGCGAAGAAGTACTTTCCTGGTCAAAATCCTATCGGCCGCATCATCATGGTGCACGGAAACCGAACCATCGTCGGCGTCGTCGGCGATGTCCATCAGAGCAGTCTGGAGTCCGCGCCGCTGACCGAGGCGTACGTGCCGATGGCACAGGCTCGAGTTCCCGGCGGCGAGCTTCTGATCAGAACGAGCGGTAATCCCAAGGACGTGCTGCCGGCCGTCAAGGCCGCCGTGTATGCCGTGTTGCCAGACGTTCCTCTTCGCAATGTGACAACGATGGAGACACTGATCGCGGGACGAATCGCTCAGCGCAAGGTCACCATGTTGCTGCTGGGCCTCTTCGGACTCCTCGGCCTGGTGATCGCGGCCGTCGGCGTTTACGGCGTGATGGCCTACTTCGTCTCGCAGCGCACGCGAGAGATCGGCGTGCGGATGGCGCTCGGTGCGACACGTTCCAACGTGGTCGGGATGGTGCTGCTCAACGCCTTTGCGCTGGTGGTTTCGGGACTCGTCATCGGGGGAGTCGCAGCCTGGTACCTGAGTGCGGCATCACAAGCGTTCCTGTTCCGGTTGGAGCCGACCGACCCGCGCGCGTTCGCCGCCGCGGTCGTGTCCCTGTCAGCAGCGGCGCTGGTGGCGAGCGCGATTCCCGCGCGGCGCGCCGCCAGCGTGGATCCCACGGTCGCCCTCCGAGCCGAGTAACGGGGTCAGACCGGGGTCAAACCGGGGTCAAACCCCGTAGCGCAGGTCAATGCTCCGCGTCAGTTGGCGTTCAGCGCGCTTACGGGATGTGCGAGTGCCGCCCGGCGAGCGGCCCAGAGGACGGCAGCGAAACCAGCGGCAAGGAGAAACGCGGTTGCGATTGCGTAAGTCGACGCATCGAACCTCTGCACACCAAAGACCTGGTTGCGGAGCACGCGTGAAGTCGCCGCGCCTCCTATCAGACCGACGACTGTTCCCACAGCGAGGAGCAGTGCCCCTTCACGAAGGAAGAGACCTGTAACCGCGCGGTCGGATGCGCCGAGCGCGATGCGGATTGCAACTTCCTTGCGCCTCTGCTGCACAGCGTAGGCGGTGACCCCGTAGACGCCGAGCATCGAGAGAAATGCCGCAATCGCGGCAAACCCCGTGAGCAGGAACGTCAGGAACCTGGTTCCTGAAAGTGCCTGGTTGGAATCGCCCACGAGGCCGGGCGCGGTGATCACGGCATCGCGATCGATCTCGGCGGCCGCCTTCTGCAGGTCATCGAAGAGCAGCGCCGCCGGCCGATGAGTGCGAACGAAAAACGAGCCGAATCGGCCGTCTGGCGTCCTCGGCATATAGAAATCGCCTCGATCGGCATCGTCGTACGTCTGCCTGACGTCGCCGGCAATGCCGACGACGGTGCGCCACGGCCCAGGGTTCGAGCCTCCCGCCGTCTGTTCCACTCCCCGTACGCGCCGGCCAACCGCGCCGCCATCGGGCCATAGCCGTCTGGCGAGCGTTTCGCTGATCACGGCGACCGGCGCTTCAGCGGACGCTTCCTGCAGAGTAAACTCGCGCCCCTGGCGTATGTGGATGCCGAGTGTCGAAAAATATCCCGCGCTCACGGAGATGGCCCCGGCGTTCACCCCCGCGTCGTTTTCCTCAGTCTGGATAAGGTGAGCCGGCGGCGGAACGAAGAGCGGCCAACTGCTGAACACGACCGGTGATCCCGTCGCGTCCGATACGCGGCCGGCGAAGCGTTCGTGGAAGAGGCGGTACGCCGCGGCGTCCGGGTAGTTGCGTGCCCGAAGCATGATCCGCGACCTGGCGAGGCCGTCTGCGTTGAATCCGAGATCCGTTGACATCATGTTTACGACGCTGCGGATCATGAGTCCACATCCGACGAGCAAAACGAGCGAGCCCGCGATCTCGAAGGCGATCAACCCGCTGCGAAGATGGCGCATCGTGCGCCCCTCGCTCGCGACCCGCGCGTCCTGCTGCAACGCATTCGTCAGCCCCCGTCCCCAGGACGTCAATGGCGCCAGCGAGAGCGCCACCGCCACAAGCAAGCTCACACCGCCGACAATCAACAGTACCGTGATATCGATCGTAATACCCGTTGCGCTCGGGGCCTGCCGGCCCAACTGTGTTTCGACGAGCGGGGCCAGCGTGGCGAGCAGAAAAGCCGTCATCGCGACGCCCGCTCCGAGCGCCGCGGCGCAGATGAGGGAGGTCTCGGTCAGAAGCATCCGCGTGATGTGCCGCCACCCCGAGCCAAGCGCCAGGCGGACCGCGATCTCTTTCTGACGCTGCATCGAGCGGAGCAGCATGAGCACGGCCACGTTCGCGCACACGATCACGAGGACGAGACTGACGGCCACAGTGACACCCAGCAGGACGGGGCGAAGGTTTCCGACCCAGCGGTCGTGCGCCGACTCGAGCCTCACGCCGGTCCAGTCATCCGGAAGGGGCGACGTCGCGGCACGCCTGGCAGCTTCGGTCAACCGGCGTTCGGCCGCTGCCGGAGGGATCCCCTTGCGCAGGCGCACCATGTACACGCGCACAGGAGACGTGTGGGGAACCAGCAGTTCGACACCCGCCCGGCTGTCACCGCCGTAGTAGAAACCCGGCGGAAGCACGCCGACGATCCGGAACGTCTCGGGCGTTCCTGGACGCGATTCGGGCTCGCCGTGAATCATGCGCCCGATCGCGTCAGGATCCGATCCAAAGCGGTCGCGCCACAATGAGTGCCCGATGAGCGCGACCGGCTCGGAGCCGGCGACGAAGTCCTGCGGGGCGAATTGCCGCCCCGCGGCGACGGACACGCCCAGACCGTCCACGAATCCCCGCGTCACCCGCAGGCCGCGCAGCGACAGCGTTCGGCCGCCCTCGTTCACATAAAACGACTCGCCCGACGCGGCGATCGGGAACTCGACGACATCCTCGACAGATGTCCAATCCAGACCGGTCATTCCATGAGGCTCCCACGGCCCGGGCGGCGCGTACATGACGTGGTACAGGCGATCCGCCTCCGGATACGGCAGCGATCTGATCAGGTACGCGTTGACGACCGAGACCGTCGTCGTGGTGAGCGCAAGGCCGACCGCGAGCGACACGGTGGCGACGAGCGTGAACACCGGGTTACGGCGAAGTCCGCGCGCCGCGAACCGGAGGTCACGAACCAGGCCGTCGAGCCATGCCCAGCCCCAGACGTCACGGGACCGTTCGCGAAGCTGCAGCGTGTTCCCGAACCGCGCCGGTTCGCCCATCATCGCGCGGTGCGCCTCCATCTCTTTTCGCAAGTCCGCCTCCAGACGCCGGCGGTTAAGCAGATACCAGATGCGGCGCAGCCGCTCACCAGTTGCAGACATCTTTCAATCCCTAATAACTAATCCCTCTAGTGCCTATCCCTATCTCCTGATCTCCCGTATCTCCTGATCTCCTATGCGGTGTCGAGGACGGCACCGATTGCTGCCGTCACGCGCTGATAGTTGGCGCGTTCGAGCTCCAGCTGTTTTCTGCCGCCCGGTGTCAGCCGGTACTCCCGCACCGCCCGGCCGGTTTCCGAAATCGCCGGGGTTGCCTTGACCCAGCCTTTGAGCAGCAGCTTCTGCAGGGCCGGATAGAGGGACCCTTCCTCGACGCTCAGCTCCTCCCGAGATAACGTGTGAATCCGCTGAGCGATGGCATAGCCGTGCAGCGGCTCGGCGGCAAGGACGCGCAGGACGAGCATGATCAGAGTTCCGGGAGGGAGCCCGTCTTCACGAGGCATAGTTGAACTATGCCTAGTTTCGCATCGCCGAACCGGCGTGTCAATCCTTCGATTCGTGGATCAGTTAGGGCGGTTTCTGGACTGTCGGAGGATGCGGTAGCATTCCGCAGCGGTCTTATGCCTGCCACCAGTCGCGAGAAGTTTTCGGAGCTCGTCTTCTACGCTTTGATCATTCTGATCGGGTACTTGACGTACCTCGTCATCAGTCCTTTTCTGGCGCCTCTGGCGTGGGCGGCAGTCTTTTCCATCATGTTCTACCGCGTCCATCTGGAACTTTCGCCGAAAATCGGTCCGAGCCGATCGGCGCTGGCGGCCACGCTCTTGACGGCCGTGTTGATCGTGGCGCCGGCAGTAATGCTGGTGTCGATCATCGCGCGTGAAGTTCCGCAGGTGCTCGACTACCTGCAGCAGATGTCGCTGACGGCGCCGGATCGGATTGAGCGGATCTGGGAGGTCGTTCGCCGCAGAAGCCCGACGCCGCTCCCCGACGACCCCACGTTTCTGGTGCGTGAGGGGGTGCAGCGCGTGCTCGCGTTTCTCGCTCCGCGTGCCGGCGCGGTGGTCGCCGATCTGTTCGCCACCCTGGGCAGCCTGTTCGTGATGCTCTTCGCGATGTTCTTCCTGCTTCGCGACGGCCATACGCTTGCGCGGCAGGTCCGCGATCTGCTGCCGCTGCCCGACGCGGCCCGCGATGGCCTGATGACCGACACACGAGATCTCGTCGTCGCCAGCGTAGGTGCGGGACTGATGGTCGCCGCCGCGCAGGGCGCGATCGGCGGCCTCGCGTTCTGGCTCCTTGGAATCGATGCGCCGGTGATCTGGGGCGTGGTCATGGCGCTCTGCTCATTGATACCCCTCGTAGGCGCCGCGCTGGTCTGGGTGCCGACGGCACTGTGGCTCCTGTTGTCGGGCGACATCGGGCGCGGGATCATGCTGGTAATCATCGGCGTTTTTGCCATCAGCCTGGTGGACAACATCCTTCGGCCGCTGCTCCTTGCGGGTCGCACGACGGCCAGCGGCCTGGTCGTCTTTCTCGGCCTCCTTGGCGGCGCCGCAGCCTTCGGCTTCATCGGCCTCGTGCTCGGGCCGATCATCCTCGTCACCGCCGGCAGCTTGCTGCGAGTGTTTTCGCAGCGGGAGCGGTTCGTGACCGCCACCCCCGCTCAGTCTCAAACCACGGACAAACACTGAAGAACACGGACTCACAACGCCCGAACGCACGATCCGGATCTGCGTGAAGCCGGCCGGTGTTTATCCGTCGCGAAATCGACCCCACGACACCCCTTGACTCTCTCCTCACCTCGAGCTACCTTGTTATAACAAGGTAGCTGGCTACGGAATGGGCATCAACGACAGGTTCACGGCAATCCGAAAAGGTCTGCTCGAGTTCCTGATCCTGAAGATCGTCGCAGCGGACAAGGTGTACGTCGCCGATATCCTGAAGCGTTTGAGCGACACCGAGTTCGCCACGCAGGAGGGTACGCTCTATCCGCTTCTCAGCAAGATGCGCCGGGACGGCCTCGTCGACTACGAGTGGCAGGAGTCCGACGCGGGACCCCCGCGCAAGTACTACCAGCTCACGGTCAAAGGGAAGTCACAGCTCGCTGAGCTGAACGACTACTGGAAACATCTCAACGCGACGATCACGCAGCTTGGACGATAGCCATGCAGAAAGTCATCAGCATCAACCTGAATGGCAACGCCTATCAGCTCGACGAGAACGGGCACGACGCGCTCCGCGAATACCTCGCGCGCGCCGAACACGAGCTCGAGGCCAATCCCGACCGCGCGGAGATCATGGCGGACCTCGAGCAGGCGATTGCCGACAAATGCCGGAAGTTCCTGGACCCGCACAAGTCGGTTATCAATTCCAGCGAGGTCGATCAGATCGTCAAGGAAATGGGTCCCATCGACGCCGCGGCTGGGGAGGACGCCGGGGGCAGCGCCGATGCGGCAGGTGACGGCAAGCAAAAAGCGCGCACCGAGGCGCCGCCGAAACGGCCGTACAGAAGTCCGGATGGCGCGATGATCGCGGGCGTCTGCAACGGCCTGGCCGCCTATTTCGAGATTGACGTCGCGTTCGTACGCATCGCGTTCGTCCTGTCGGCGCTCCTCACCAAAGGTGTCGGCATCATCGCCTATGTGGTCATGATGTTCATCATCCCCGAGGCCCGCACGCCCGAGGAGCGGGCGTCGGCCGGCGGCGCGCCGTTCAACGCCAAGGAAGTCATCGACCGGGCCAAGAAGCAGTACGCCGAGGGCACCCGGCAGTGGCGGCGGCATTGGCGCCAGCAGCAGCGCCAGTGGCGCCGGCAGGGCTGGGCGCCCGGCGCGCCTGTTGCCCCGTCGCCGCCCTGGGCTGCGGTGCTGCTCCCGGTGTTCGCGCTGGTGAACGTCGCCCTGTTCCTGACGATGGCGGCCATGATGATCTCGCTCGTGAACACTGGTGCGATCCTGAGTTGGCGGCTGCCGCCGGATGTGCCGCTCTGGGCCGGCGCATTGATTCTGCTCGTCGCCTACCAGATAGTCGTTTCGCCGCTTCGCGGCGTGCAGCAATGGTCCTGGCATTTGCGCGCCGGCGGCCAGCCAGGGTGGTACGCGTTCTGGAACGCAGTGATTTGGCTGATTGGGATCGCATTCGTTATCTGGATCGGCTCGAATCATCTTCCGGAGATTCGAGAGTTCGTGCAGCGGCTCCCGCCGCTCGTCCGGGAGTTCGCCTATACGATTCGCGATATCTTCGCGCGGTAGATCCTTATTGAGTTGGAGTCCGGGCCCCGATCACGTACGATCTCGCGCGGAGATCGCAGAGAATGCCGAGAAAGTCACCAGTCGGCCTCCTGGCGTTCCGCCGACCCGCGCTTCGCGCGGCAAGAGGTCACGAGATCCACAGAAACAAACAGCTGATGTTCGGGCGCTGCTTGTTTCTGTGGATCCCGCGACCTCTTAGTGACCGGCCGTAGGCCGGTTTCGGCGGAACGCGGCCCGGCCAATTCGTCGCGGCTTTCTCAGCTGCGTTTGTTCTCGATCTCTGCGTGCCTCTGCGAACTCTGCGTGATGTCGTCCTCGACGCGTAGCTGAGGCCCGCTGGATCAGCTGAGAGGTGGAGATGTTTACGATCAATGTTGCACGATCCCGCGGGGTGAAGCACCTCGCGCTCCTGGCCGTTCTCTCGTTGTGCACGGCGCAATTGACCCGGGCACAGGTCACGCTCACACAGGGACCGGAACAGATCGCCGTCGAAATCGATGGCAAGCCGTTCACTGTGTTCTACATCAGCGGCAAGGATCTCAACAGGCCTTATCTTCATCCGCTGCGGTCCGCCTCCGGCAAGATCGTCAACCGTTCGTTTCCCGCCGGCCAGCTTCCCGGGGAGACGACGGATCATCCGCACCACGCGGGCCTCTTCTACGGGCACGGTGATGTGAATGGCTACAACTACTGG
This sequence comes from Vicinamibacterales bacterium, assembly GCA_038320555.1. GTDB lineage: Bacteria > Acidobacteriota > Vicinamibacteria > Vicinamibacterales > 2-12-FULL-66-21 > JALZOC01. The sequence continues at coordinate 33,118 of JBBQEJ010000045.1, forward strand.
GCCATCCAGAACGTTGCGACACCTGCTTCGAAGGCCGACGCGACGATGGGGCGCATCGTCCTGAAGCACGTTGTGTCGGTGAAGAGCGGCAAAGAATCGGGCTCGTTAGACGTCGTGTTCAACTGGCTGACGCCGGAGGGCAAGCCGCTGTTGACGGAAACGCGGAAGATGACCTTCTACGCAGATCCCACGCTGCGCATCATCGATTTCGACTTCGTCTTCGCGGCGATCGACAAGGTCGTGTTCCGCGACACCAAAGAGGGTACGTTCGCCATGCGCATGGCCACGGCGCTCGAGGAATCGCCTGCCAAGGAGAGACCGGGCACGGCTGCGAGAACGGGAAAACTGGTGAATGCCCAGGGCGGTGAGGGGGAGGCGAACGTCTGGGGCAAGCGGTCGGAATGGGTGGACTACTCGGGCAAGCTCGATGGCGAGAAGGTGGGCG
>JBBQEJ010000046.1:0-33428 GCA_038320555.1 Vicinamibacterales bacterium
CCGTTCAATTCGATGTTGCGGCGAGCGATGGGGAGGCCGAGGCCGGTGCCGGTGGTCTTGGTCGAGAAGTAGGGTTCGAACACCCGGGCGAGCGCCTCCTCGTCCATGCCCACGCCCGTGTCCTGTATCCGCAGCGTCACGAACGACGGGTCGGCGGCTCCGTCGATGGTGAGGCTCCCGGTACCGGGCATCGCGTGCAGCGCGTTTTCGACGATGTTGGCCAGGCTTCGAGCGATGAGCGTCCGATCCACGAACACGCGCGGAAGCGGGCCGGCGACCCGATTGACGATCTCGACGCGGCCGGCAAGGCCGGTCCGGTAGGGATCGACGACGTCCGCCACGAGATCCGGCACGTCGACGGCCGCGGGTTTTGCGGTAGGTGACGAGGCGAAGCTGGAGAACTCGGCGGAAATCTGGCGCAGGAGCCGCACCTGGCCGAGGATGGCACTGACGCAGCTTTCGAGCACGTCCCCCAGAGGTTCTCCGCGATCCGCGTGCACGCGGCGGAGGTGTTCCGCGGAGAGCTGAATGGGCGTGAGCGGATTCTTGATCTCGTGGGCGACCTGCCGGGCCATCTCCGCCCAGGCCTCGAGTCGATGGGTTCGTTCGAGCTGCGTGCGCTGAGCCTTCAGCTCGGCCGCCATGCTGTTGAATGCGTCCACGAGGCGACGGAGCTCGTCGGACGAGCGGACGGCGATCTGCGCGTCGAAGTCGCCGCGCGCGATCCGCCGTGTGGCCCTGGTCAGCCGCCGGATGGGATCGGCGATGCGCTCGGCCATCGAGAGCCCGATGGCGGCGCCGAGCAGGACGAAGAGAAGCGCCGCGAGGTGCACGCCCCGATCGAGGTCGTCGATCTCCCGATCGATGTCGCGTTGCCGTGTCGCGAGCGGCACCGTGAGGATCAGGTTGCGGTCGCGGGCGTGGACCGGAGCCGCGGCGATCGTATACGGCACGGTGCCGATACGATCCTCGCCGACGAAGCTCGGCAGACGCTGCAGGACGATGGCTCGATACACCGCATCGGGCGTTCGCGTCGCGAGCAATCCCGATGCGAACAGATCGCGCTTGCTCGTCGCCATGAGTTGCGCCCCTTTGAAGATGTTCACGTCCTGATCGATGACCTGGCTGATCCAGATCATGACGTCGTCGCTCGCCGGTTCGAGCCCTTCGGTGCGCTGGATGAGCGCGTTCGACTGCTCGATGACGCGCTGCGCGACGGCGGCGGTGCGCGCGGCCTCGAGGGCGACGTCGGCGGTCAGCAGGTTCGCAAAATACCAGCGGATGGCGACAGCCAGGATCAAGACCGGGATGATGGACGCCATGACGAACGCCAGGAACAGTTTCCGGTAGAAGCTGGCGCGGATCTCGCGAAGCAGGGCGCGCCCGAGCCGCGGGCGTGCGCGTGCCACCCGGGTGAACATCGCCGTGCCGACGAGCACGATCACGTAGAACGCCCCCGAGAGCGTCGTGAGCTCGGCGAGATGGACGAGGTGGTCGAACAGCGTCAGCCCGCGATATCCGATCGCGTAGATGAAGACGCGATCGTTCGAGAAGTACACACGGTAGCGGCCGTCGTTCGTGCGCACCGTGGTCCAGAAGGGCCTGCGGGCGGGATCGTAGATGCGGGCAAACAGCTCGTCGCTGATCGGCCATGCCGCGTGCGGCGAGTTATAGACGGCGCCGAGGCTCCAGCCATAGATCGCGACTTCGACTTCGCTGCCGGTCGTTCCCTCGCGTGGCGCGGTTCCCTCGACCGGCCGGAAGACCTCGAAGTACGGATTCTGCGAGGTGATGAATGGCAACGTGCGATAGTCGAAGACCAGAACATGGACGACGATCGTCCCGACCGGGTGCGGGGGCTCGCCGGGCGCCGGGCTGGTGCAAATCTGCCGAGCCGCGTGGAGCATGCGCCGCTCCTGCGCGCCAAACGGCGCCGCCTCGCCGAAGACATCCCATTGACAGGGGGACGCGGCTTCCACCTGGGGCGCCTGCGCGGTCCCCGAATACTCCGGAAGGTTGAGCGCGAAGCGGCTGACGAGTTCCCCCTTCGCGTTGTACAGCTCGACCGCGGACGTGAGGCGCGCGCTGGCGAGCGCCGTCCGGCTCCAGACGTAATACGCGCTCTGCGTCCGCTCCGGCGACACCGGGGGACTTGGATCGCCGGTGACCAGCGCAGGCAACACGGACAGCGCGTCGATCTCGTGGCGCGCCTCGCTCAGGCGTTCCTGCAGCGTTTGCGAATGCCGCTGCGCCTGCACGGCATACTGCGACGCAATGAGTGACCGCATCGCGCCTTCCGCGAAGTAGTCCACCGACGGATAGAGGAGGAGCGCCGGTAGAAGGAAGGCGACAAAGAGCGCAAGGATGCGCGCGGCGACGGTGGAGTGGCGGTACCAGACGACCACGTGCCGACCCGACAGCGCGGCAATCGCGCACGCCACCGCGGAGATCACGAGCCCGAACGCCGGCAGCGTCCACCCACGCAGCTGCGCGACCACGCCAATGGCAATGGAGGGGACGATCCAGAGCGCGAGGATGCGGACGCGCAGGGCGGTCGCACCAGAGAGCCGCCAGCGCGCCAGAGCGGCACCCAGAACCAGCGTGCACGTCCAGAGCGCGGCGGCATGACCCGCGAGGATGCCCGTCAGCAGCGCCAGCTGGGTCGCGTTCCATGGATGCAGCGAAAAATGCCGAAGATCAACTGTGGCTGGATCGACAGCGCGAGGCAGGAGCCTCTCGAATATGACCAGCGCAATTGCTACTGCAACGCCCGCAAGCAGCTGACGAATCACGAACTTGAAGGGAGTGGACCCGGCATCCTCGCGGCGCGTGCGCAAGCCGATGCGCAGCCTGACGACAGGTCCGGCGAGAAGCGCAATAGCTGCCGCGGTCGTGACCCCGCCCAGCAGCAGTAATGCGCCCGGCGGCGGCCACCGGCCGAGCTCCATGGCCAAGGCGAAGGCAAACATCGCCGAGGCGGAAGCGAGGAGACCGATCGCGATCGCGGTCCACCTGAGAAATGCGGACGCTTCTGTCGCGGCCGCGCGTCGATCCAGCACGGGACCGATCAAGAGCAGCACCGTTATTCCGGCGATGGCGAGGACGACTGCAACGATGCTGCGACGCCACCGATTGCGTGCCGCATCGAGGTCGGCCGGAGACATCGAGACTTCCACGAGCGGCTCACCACTTGGCGCGTGGAGGAGGAATGCGTTCGGGCGTGGCTCATCGCCCGCTACCTCCCATCGCATCCGCAATGACGCTGGGCCGAGGGGGGTTTCGAGCAGGTAGTCGCTTGCCGGGATCGTCGCGGTTTCGGGCGCCGGAGACAGCACGTGCTCCGCCGCGACCGAGCCGACGCGGTGCTGATCGGGGGCAAGGATCGGCAGGATGTGCACCAGCCGCAGGCCCAGCGGGGTTTGCGTCACGAAGAACGCCGCCGGTCCTGAGAGCCGATCGGGCGCCCGAATGTCCGAGGGGCGACCGACCCACGCCTGCGCGTCGCCGCCGGTGTTGTAGATCGTCAGCGCCACCGCGTCGGGCGAGGCCCCGACTTCGGATAACCGCCGATCCACGAGCTCGAAGAGACTCCGAGCTGCGTCCGGCCCGGCCATGAGTCCTCGTGAGGCGTCAGGATCCATCGCAACGCCGACGGCGACCCGAGTCAGGACCGTGGTCATCCGTTCGAAGTTGCGCCGGACCGGCTGTTCGACGCGCGCCGCGGAGGCGGCCCGGTTCGGGCCGAATCTCCAGAGCTCGATCGCCGCGGCGCCGAGCACGGCCAGAGAGGCGAGCAGCGCACCACCCGCCAGAAGGCGGCGTGGGCTGACGTGGCGGTCGCGCAGCCTCACAGAGAGAGAAGAGGACACTGAAGCAGCAGAATACCGCAAAGGGTACAATCGGATAGTCGATGCCGCATCCGCCCGCGCTCAAAGCGTCCCTCAAACGCGGCGCATTCATCGCCGCCGCGAACTGGCCGCTGATTGCCGTGCAGTTCATTGCCGAAGGCACGTTGAAGCTGCTGCTCGCCGTGCCCGTCGTGGGCGGTATCTTTCTGGTCGTGTTGCTGCTCGGCGCGGACGTCGAGGACGTCATGGCGGGCGACGTCAAGGAAATCATCAGCAGCGTCGTCGGTGCGTTGCGTGCGAATCCGGCCGCGCTCGCGTTCTTCGGCGCCTCGTTCATGGTGGTCCTCCTGGGCGCGTCGATGCTGACGTTCATCGTCAAAGGCGGAACGGTGGCGATCCTGGCCGACGCGGAGGCGCACGCGGGCCCGATCGAGCGCCCGCCGCTCCGGCTGGCGGCGCTCCGGCGCGCCAACATGACGAACATCGAGCCCTTTCTGTCGGGCTGCCTGACGTTCTGGCAGCGGTACATCAAGCTCGGGCTGTGTCTGCTGGTCGTCTACGCGTTCACCGCGATCGTGTTCCTCTTCCTCGGCTTTCTCGTCGGTGGATATGCGCTGTCGGGGAACTCCGGAGTTCTGCGGGCGCTGCTCGGGTGGATATTCGCGGCGCCCCTCGCGTTGAGCGTTCTCGTCGTGTGGATCACGCTCGTCAACTTCCTCTATCTCCTGACGCAGATGGCGATCGCGCTGGAGGACGTCGGCGTGCGCGAGGGGATGCGGCGCGTGGCGCAGTTCATCCGCGGCAGCCTGCGCGAAGTGGCCGGAATCTTCGGCGTCGTCCTGCTGCTCGTCGCGATTACGACAATCGCGTCCATTCTGGCGACGGCAGGGCTCGGTCTCATCGCCGTCGTCCCGTTCGTCGGCCTGGCCATGGTGCCGTTGCAGCTCGGCGCATGGCTGCTGCGCGGCGTCGTCTTCGAATACCTCGCGCTGACAGCGCTCGGCGCCTATCTCACGCAATACCGGTACTACCTGCACAGCCTGGCGACGCTGCGCGTCCCCGACACCGCGTCAGATGTCAGCGGTCCACGTTTGGCATGATGAATTACGATACCTATCTCTCCCAGGCGGGCGCCGCGATGCGAGAGTCCGCGATCCGGCGGATGGGCTCGATCCTCGCGCAGAATCGCGACATCATCTCGTTCGCGCCCGGGTACCCTGCACCAGATACGTTCCCGTGGAGCGATTTCGCCGACATCGCACGCGAGCTCCTTTCGGGCTCGCACGGCAGCGCGCTGCAATACGGGCCCACGCGCGGGTTTCGCCCGCTGCTCGATCTGATCGCGGGGATCATGCATCACCGCGGTGTGACGCCGGCCCTGGATCGCCTGCTCGTGACGACGGGGTCGCAGCAGGGGCTGGATCTCGTGGCACGCGTGCTGCTCGATCCTGGCGACATCGTGCTCGTGGAACTGCCCACCTACACGGGCGCCATCACCGCGTTCCGCAACGTGCGGGCGCAGATGGAGGGCGTGCCGCAGGCGCACGACGGCATCGATCTCGTGGCGCTCGATGAGATCCATGCGCGTCTGGTCAAGAATGGCCGCCGCGTGCGATTCGTCTACGTCGTGCCGAACTTTCAGAATCCGACAGGTCTGCTTATCGGCCTCGAGAAACGACGCCGACTGCTCGAGTGGGCGGCCTCACGAGACGTCCTCATCGTCGAGGACGATCCGTATCGCGAGCTGTACTTCGAAGACTCCGCGACAGAAGCGGATGTCCGGCCGATGAAGGCTGACGACGCCGACGGGCGCGTCCTTTACTTGAGCAGTTTCTCGAAGACGCTCGCGCCCGGCTACCGCGTTGCCTGGATCGACGCCCCGGCGCCGCTCGCGGCGAAGCTCGAGATGGCGAAGCAGGCGGCGGATCTGTGCAGCGGCGTCTTCGATCAACGCATGGTGTACGAAGCCGGGCGCCGCGGCATCCTCGACCGGCAGCTCCCGCTGCTGCGGAAGTACTACGCGGACAAACGCGATGTGATGGTCGCGGCGCTGCGCCTCGAGCTCGGAGATGCCATCAGTTGGCCCGATCCGCGCGGCGGGTTTTTCCTATGGGCGCGGCTTCCGGAAGGGATTGACGCCGATCGGCTGCTCACTCGTGCCATCGAGCACGGCGTCGTCTACGTAGCCGGCAGCGCGTTCTTCGTCAATGATCAAGGGGGACACTTCATCCGGATCTCCTTCTCGGCGCCCGCGCACGAACTCATCCGCGAGGGCGTCAAGCGGTTGGCCGGTGCTATTCGAGAGGAATTGACGGCGGCGGCGCCGGTAGCGCCGTCAGCACGAGCTTCCACTGGCTGTTGAGGCTGCCCGTGAATGCCGTCATCACCACGGCGCCTCCCGACGTGCCGAACGCGGGCGGCATGACCAGTGATTCTTCGAGCTTGATCTGCCCGGCGGGGCGTCCTGTCGCCGCGTCGAATGCGAGGATCTCCGCGGCGTTGCCTGGTACGACAACGGCAGATCCGACGACGATCGGCGCCGCCGGCCGAAACGGCACACTCGGATGCCAGAGCAGCGCCCCGCTGTTTCGATCGTAGGCGCGGAGCGTGTTGTCAATCGACGTCACGAAAAGGTGCGTGCCCTCGGCTGCCGGGCGGCCCCGCGGCACGGCACCCACGCGTTTATGCCAGTCCCACTCTCCATCGTCTGCGTGGAAACAATAAAAAAATTTGTCGGCGGACCCGAAGTAGATGCGATCCGAAAAGGCGAGCACCTCGCTTACGGCGCCGGCAAATTGTCTCTTCCACCGGTCAGCGCCGGTTCTCAGATCGAGTGCGAGCAATCGGCCGTCGTCCAGGGGGACGTAGAGATTGTCGCCTTCGATCGTCGCACGCACGCGCTCGGGGCCGGTGTCGCGGCTCCAGACCTTCGTGCCGTCTTCCGAACGAAGCGCGGTCAGGCCGTTCGCCGAGGCGACGAGCAGCCATCCATCCTGTGCGACGAGCGGCGCGGTCACCGCGCCGGAGGGGGTGCGCCACACCACGGATCCGCTGGCGGCGTCCAGCGCGTGAATCATCTCGCCGGCCGCGATAAAGACTCGTGACCCTTCGACCGCGACAGGCTGATCGGTGCGCAGCTCGACGTGCCACGCTTCGACGCCATCCGTCATGCGATGTGCTGCGACGATACCGGACTGCAGCACGACAAACACCTGCTCGCCGGCGATCACCGGAGGCGCGGCCGGACGCGCAGAAATGGGAACACTCCAGCGGACGACCGATGGCAACGTATGCAACTGAACCATCGACATCGCGGACGCCAGAAGAAGAGTGGTGCGGAGCAGTGCCACGTCTTATAATAAGGTGCCCTACAGATTGCTGCATCCCCAGTGAATCATCAGACCATCGTCGTTCTTGATTTCGGCTCGCAATTCACGCAGCTGATTGCGCGCCGGTTGCGAGAGCTTTCCGTCTATTCGGAGATTCTTCCGTTCGACACGCCCATGGCGGAGATCGAGCGGCGTCGTCCCGTCGGCATCGTGCTCTCGGGCGGACCGAAGAGTGTGGCTGAGGCGGGCGCGCCGCACTGCGAGCCTGGCGTGTACGACGCGGGCGTGCCGGTGCTTGGCATCTGCTACGGCATGCAGCTGATGACCCATGCGCTCGGCGGCGAGGTCGCGGCCGCGCCCCATCGCGAGTTCGGCCTCGCGACCATCGAGGTGCAACCCGGCGCGCCGCTGTTTGCCTCGGTGCCTACGAGTCTGCGCGTGTGGGCAAGCCACGGCGATTTCGTGAAGACCGCCCCGCCTGGCTTCCAAGTGACCGCGACCAGCGCAAACGCCCCGGTGGCGGCCATGGTCGCCGAGGAGCGCCGGCTTTACGCGCTCCTGTTTCATCCCGAGGTCGCACACACGGACCATGGCCTCGACATCCTGCGCAACTTCGCCTACGACGTCTGCGGGTGTACCGGCGACTGGACGATGTCGTCGTTCGTGCAGGAGGCGACCGACCGGATTCGGCGTCAGGTCGGCGAGGGGCGGGTGGTCTGCGGATTGAGTGGGGGGGTGGATTCCACCGTCGCCGCGGTGCTGATCCATCGGGCCATCGGCGAGCGCCTGGCGTGTATCTTCGTCGACAACGGCGTGATGCGGGAGGACGAGGCAGGGCAGATCCAACGGCGCTTCGAGCGGTTGAAGCTGCCGCTCGTCTTCGTCGACGCTTCGACATTGTTTCTCGATCGGCTGGCGGGCATCACCGACCCCGAGCAGAAGCGGAAGATCATCGGCGGCGCGTTCATTGAGGTCTTCGAGACCGAGGCGCTGAAGCTCGGCAGCTTTGACTTTCTCGGTCAGGGCACCCTCTATCCAGACGTGATCGAGAGCGTATCGGTCATCGGGCCGTCGCACGTGATCAAGAGCCACCATAACGTCGGTGGCCTGCCCGAGCGGATGCGGTTCAAACTCGTGGAACCGCTGCGGCTCCTTTTCAAGGACGAAGTGCGGCTGGTCGGCAAGGAGCTCGGCCTCGAAGACGAGTTCGTGTGGCGCCAGCCGTTCCCCGGACCCGGTCTGGCGGTACGGATCCTCGGTGAAGTCACGGGATCGCGTCTGAACCTCGTTCGGCGGGCCGATAGCATCGTCGCCGAAGAAGTGAAGCGCGCCGGCTGGTATCGCCGTCTCTGGCAATCGTTCGCAGTGCTGCTGCCGGTGCAGAGTGTCGGAGTGATGGGCGACGCGCGGACCTATGAACACACGATTGCCATCCGGGCCGTCGACAGCCGGGACGGCATGACTGCCGACTGGGCACGCCTGCCCCACGAACTGCTGGCGTCGATCTCCTCGCGCATCGTGAACGAGGTCAAAGGGATCAACCGGGTGGTGTACGACATCAGCTCGAAGCCGCCATCGACGATAGAGTGGGAGTGATCGGAATTGCTGATTGTTGATTGAGCGAATCAACAATCAGGGCGGTCGACAATTAACAACAATCGTCAATCAGCAATCGGAAATCAGCAATTTCTTATGTCTGACTTCGTTCACCTTCATCTCCATTCTGAGTATTCGCTCCTGGACGGCGCGTGCCGGATCGAGGAGATGCTGGATCGCGCGGCGGAGTTGAAGATGCCGGCCGTGGCCATCACCGAGCACGGAAACATGTTTTCGTCGGTGATCTTCCACGACCAGGCGCGCAAACGCGGGATCAACCCGATTCTCGGATGCGAGGTCTATGTCGCACCGGGGGACCGCCGGACGAAGAGCGGCACGCCGGGAGAAACGGCGAACCATCTGGTGCTGCTCGCGCAGACGAAGGAGGGGTACCACAACCTCATCAAGCTCGTGTCGGCGGGATACACCGAAGGCTTCTACTACAAGCCACGCATCGACAAGGACCTGCTGGCCCGGCATGCGGCGGGCTTGATTGGCCTCAGCAGCTGCCTGAAAGGGGAAGTCGCCACCGGGATCCGCACTGAGCAGCAGCAGAAGGCGATCGCGGCCGCGGCGGCGTATCGCGACATTCTCGGTCCGGGCAATTTCTTTCTCGAGATGCAATACCAGGGCATCGACGATCAGCTCGTTGTCAACGCTGGACTCCAGCCGATCGCGAAAGACCTGGGCCTGCCGCTCGTCGCCACCAACGACGTGCATTACCTGCAGAACTCCGATTTCAAGCCGCACGATGTGCTGCTGTGCATCGGGACCGGCAAGTCGGTGAACGACACGGAGAGGCTCCGCTATCACGGCGATCAGTTCTATCTGAAGACCGCCGAGGAAATGGCAGAGGTCTTCAAGGATTATCCGGACGCGCTGGCCAATACGCTCCGCATCGCCGAGCGCTGCCACGTCGATCTGTCCGGCACGGTGAATCACCTGCCCAACTTCGACGTTCCGGCGGGCTTCACGCTCGACGAGTATTTCGAGCACGTTGTGCGCGAGGGCTTCACCCAGCGGTTGCCCCGGCTCAAGGATCTGGCGGCGCGCGGCATCCTGAAGCACACGATTGACGAGTACGACCGCCGGCTGGCGTACGAAATCGACATGATCAAGCAGATGAAGTACCCCGGGTATTTCCTGATCACCTGGGATTTCATCCGGCACGCGCGCGAGAAGGGCATTCCGGTCGGCCCGGGGCGCGGCTCGGCCGCCGGCAGCTTCGTCGCCTACTGTTTGCGGATCACCGATGTCGACCCCATCGAGTACGACCTGATTTTCGAGCGCTTCCTGAATCCGGAGCGGGTGTCGCTGCCGGATATCGACATCGATTTCTGCGAGCGCCGGCGCGGCGAAGTCATCGAGTACGTGACGAACAAGTACGGCCGCCAGAACGTCGCCCAGATCATTACGTTTGGCACCATGAAGGCGCGCGCGGTCGTGCGCGACGTCGCCCGCGTCATGGACATCCCGTATGCGGACGCCGATCGCGTGGCCAAGGCCATCCCGCCCACGCTCGACATGACGCTTGCCAAGGCGCTCGACGAGAACCCCGTCCTGAAGGAGATGGAGCAGAAGGACGAGCGCGTGAAAGAGCTGCTCGCCGTTGCGCGCCGCCTCGAAGGCATGACGCGCCATGCATCGGTGCACGCAGCCGGCGTCGTCATCGCGCCGCGGCCGCTCACCGAGTTCGTGCCGCTCTACAAGAGCCAGAAGGACGAAATCGTCACGCAGTGGGCGATGAAGGAGGTCGAACGCATGGGCCTCCTCAAGATGGACTTCCTCGGCCTGAGTACGCTGACACTCATCCGCGACGCCCTCGACGAAATCAAGCGGACGGAGGCCATCGACCTCGATATCGACACGATTCCACTCACCGACGCGAAGACATTCCAGCTGTTCTGCGACGGACAGACTTACGGGGTGTTCCAGTTCGAAAGCTCGGGCATGCGCGAGCTGTTGCGCAAGGCCAAGCCCGAACGGCTCGACGACCTGATCGCGTTGAACGCGCTGTATCGCCCCGGACCGCTCAAGAGCGGCATGGTGGACGACTACATCGCGCGCAAGCAGGGGCGCACCGAGGTGAATTACGAGCTGCCGCAGCTCGTCCCGATCCTCAGCGATACGTACGGGGTCATCGCGTACCAGGAACAGGTCATGCGCATCGCCGCAGTCCTGGCCGGGTTCTCGATGGGCCAGTCCGACGTGCTCCGCAAGGCCATGGGGAAAAAGGACCCCAGGGTCATGGCGAAACAACGCGAAGCCTTCGTGAACGGTGCGAAGGCAAACGGGGTCAGCGAAAAAAAGGCGGCGAAAATCTTCGACCTGATGGAATTCTTCGCCGGCTACGGCTTCAACAAGTCGCATTCGACGACGTACGCGTGGATTGCGTATCAGACGGCGTTCCTCAAAGCGAACTACCCGGCGCACTTCATGGCGGCGCTGTTGACGATTGAAGCCGCGAATACCGACAAACTGGCGATGTACCTCGGGGAGTGCCGCGACCTCGGCGTCACGATTCTTGCCCCCGACATCAATTCGAGCGAGTTGGCGTTCACGGTTGTCGACAATGCCGTGCGGTTTGGACTGTGCGCCGTCAAAAACGTCGGCGAAGGGGCCATCCTGTCAATGCTGGCCGTCCGAAAGGCGCTCGGACGCATCGACTCGCTCTATACCCTCTGCGAGCATGCGGACCAGCGGCTCGTCAACAAGCGCGTGCTCGAGAGTCTGGTCAAAGCGGGCGCGATGGACTCGCTGTTGCCCGAGTCCACTGGAACGGTCGCAGCGCGCCGGGCGCGACTTTTTGGCGCAGTGGACAAGGCGATCGAGCACGGCGGCCGTCACCAGCGCGATCGCGACAAGGGGCAGTCGCAGCTGTTTGCCGGAGACGACGGATCCTCGGCGGCCGCGACGCTTCCGGATGCCCAGGCGTGGACGGAGGCGCAGCAGCTCGCGGGAGAAAAGGAGGCGCTCGGCCTCTACATGAGCGGCCATCCGCTGGACAGGTTCGGCGAGGAGCTGAAGACCTTCGGCGCGCGCCGCGTCGCCGATCTCACCACATCGGAAGCCGACGTCTGGGTCGGCGGCATCGTCTCCGGCCTGCGCCCGCTCAAGACAAAGAAGGGAGACCGCATGGCGGTCTTCATGTTGGACGACGTGGCGGGCAACGTGGAAGTCGTCCTGTTCCCAGAGACGTTTCTGAAGCACGGCCTGCTCGTCGAGAACGACGCGATGCTGCTCGTGCGGGGCAAGCTCGAAAAGGACGAAGAATCGGCCCGCATCGTCGCGACCGAGTTGATGTCGATTGCCTCGTTGCGGGAGAGGACCACGAAGGAAGTCGTGATCCATCTGCGGCAGGCGTCGGGCTCGAGAACGACGTTCGAGGCGCTGGCGGAGCTCTTGTCGCGGCATCGCGGCGACCGGCGCGTCTCGCTCGAGCTCGACGTGAACGGGCCCCGGCCTCTCCGCGTGCGGGCCGACGTCGCGCAGCGCGTGCGCCCCTCCGAAAAGCTCGTGGCGGAGATCGAACAGATCTGCGGCACGGGAACGGTGGAACTGAGGTGAGTGCCGATGAGCGACAGTCACCCGTCTCACAGGAGTCCAGAAGATCAGGAGAATATTTTGTTTTCTTCTGATCTCCTGATCTCCTGTTTTGATCTTGGCTGGCGCGCGCGGCTCCGTATGAGACGTGCAATATTGAGCGACTATGCCTGATCTGCTCGAGTTCGAAGAACCGGTCGGCGTGCTCCTGAAGGAGATCGAAGCGCTCGGCCTCATGCCCCGCACGCCGGAGCGTGAGCGATCGATCGAGACGCTTCGAAAGCGCGCCGACGACCTTCGCGCGGAGCTCTACGCCACCCTTACGCCCTGGCAGCGAGTGCTCGTCGCGCGCCATCCCAGCCGGCCGAACACGCTCGATTACGTGGAACGGCTGTTTACCGGATGGGACGAGCTGCGCGGGGACCGCCGCTTCGCTGACGATCACGCCATCGTCTGCGGCTTTGCCGATTACCGCGGTCAACACGTGGCGGTTATCGGCCACCAGAAAGGCGGCGACACGAAGCAGAAAATCTATCGAAACTTCGGCTACGCGCGGCCGGAGGGCTACCGCAAAGCGCTCCGCGTGATGCAGCTGGCGGAGAAGTTCAGCCGGCCGATCGTGGTCTTCATCGACACGCCGGCCGCCTATCCGGGCGTCGAATCCGAGGAGCGCGGCGTCGCCGAGGCGATCGCCTTCAACCTGCGCGAAATGATGATGCTCGAGGTGCCCATTATCGTGCTCGTGTGCGGGGAAGGGGGCAGCGGCGGGGCGCTCGGTATTGCCATCGGCGATCGCGTGCTGATGCAGGAGTTCTCGGTCTACAGCGTCATCCCGCCCGAAGGGTGCGCGGCAATCCTCTGGCGCGACGCGAATCGAAAGGTCGAGGCAGCGGCGGCGTTGAAGATTACCGCGTCCGACATGCTGGCGCTTGGCCTGATCGACGGCATCGTGCCAGAGCCGACCGGCGGCGCCCACAACAACCCGGATGCCGCGACCGCTCTCGTCGATCAGGCGCTGTCGGTCTCGCTGGCCGATGTGGCCGCGCTCCCGGTCGAGGCGCGCCTGAACGCGCGCTACGACAAGTTTCGGAAGATGGGCGAAGAGGGCACGGCCTTCGTCAACACGGTCGCATGAAAGCCCGGAGACCGTTCGGGCAAGAGCGTAAGAAAAGAAGAACGGAAGAACGTAACAACGTACGAAGAGAATGACGAGCCTGCTTTGGCACCATTTACCATGCGACGATGACCAGGCCGCGGCGCTGGCGGCCGCGCTCGGCGTCCATCCGATCATCGCGCGGCTGCTGTGTCTCCGCGGGCTTGCCGACGCGGATCGCGCCTCACGGTTCCTCAACCCGTCGCTCGAACATCTCCACGATCCATTCCAGCTTGCGGACATGGAGCGCGCGGTCCTCCGCATCGAGCAGGCTCTCGCACAGCACGAGCGAATCGCGATTCACGGGGACTATGACGTCGACGGCATCACCTCGACCGTGATCCTGCGTCGCGCGCTCGAGCTCCTCGGCGGCGACGTGGTGCACTTCATCCCTGAGCGGTTGCGCGACGGCTACGGCCTGCAGTGTGCCGCAATCGATCGCCTTCACGCCGAACGCGTGTCGCTCATTGTCTCAGTCGACTGCGGCATCCGGAGCACTGAAGCGGCCCTGCGCGCACGCGAGCTCGGCGTCGATCTGATCATCACCGATCACCACGAACCCGAAGGCACCCTGCCGCCTGCGCTCGCCGTGATCAATCCGAAGCGTCACGATTGCGCGTATCCGGACAAGAACCTCGCGGGGGTCGGCGTGGCGCTGAAGCTCGTGCAGGCGCTTTGCCAGCGCGCGGGGAAGGGCAAATGGCTCCCGGCCTTCGTGAAGATTGCCGCGATCGGGACACTCGCGGATGTCGTGCCCCTCGTAGGGGAGAACCGCGTGATCGCACGGCTCGGCCTGGCGTCGCTCAGCACGGGCCCGCACACTATCGGTCTGCGCGCCCTCCTCGACGCGTCAGGTCTCAGCGGGAAGACGATTGACAGCTATCAGGTGGCGTTCATGCTCGCACCGCGGGTCAATGCCGCAGGCCGTATGAGCACGCCCGACATCGCGACGCGCCTCCTGCTCGCGACCGGCGAAGCCATGGGCGAGGAGGCGCGCGGGCTCGCGCAGCAACTCAACGACGAAAACCTGCGCCGCCAGCACGAAGAGGCAGACCTGGTCCTCCAGGCCCGTAAGGCGATCGAAACGGATCCGGCCGTTGGCGCGCACAACGTGCTGGTCGTCGGCGGCGACGGCTGGCACCGCGGCGTCATCGGCATCGCCGCGTCCAAGCTGGTGGACGCGTTCCACAAGCCCGCCATCGTGCTGTCGGTCGATGGCGAGCTGGCACATGGCTCCTGCCGTAGCATTCCCGACTTCGACATGCTCGCGGCGCTCGAGCACTGCTCGGACGTGTTTCTCAAGTTCGGCGGTCACAAGCAGGCGGCCGGCCTGACGATGGAGGCGGCTCGCGTCCCGGAATTCCGCGCCCGGATCAACGCGTACGCCGACGAAGTGCTCGAGCCGGATCAGTTGCGGCCGCGGCTGCGCATCGACGGGCCGCTCAGTCTCCGGTCGATCACGCACGATCTCATGCGCGATCTGGACGCCATGGGCCCCTTCGGCATGGCGAATCCGCGCCCGGTGTTTCACACGTCCGGTGTCGAAATCGTCGACGGCCCGCGGACGCTCAAAGAGCGCCACCTGAAGATGACCTTCAGCCAGGAAGGCCGGCGATTCCGGGCCATCGCCTGGCGCGCCGCCGAACGCGCCGACTTCCTCGCCCGCAACCGGAGCGGCGTCAACCTCGCCTTCTCACTCGAGAAGAACGAGTTCCAGGGGGAAACCTACCTCGAGCTCAACGTCGCGGATTTCAAAAGCGCGAGCGACGCGGACTGATGTTTCCAGCTTCCCGCCTCCAGCTCCCGGCTTTCGGCCACCGCCTACCGGCCTCGACTTTTCGACTCCCGGACCGGTCGTGGCCGAGCCATGCGCCTTGCCATCGTCGAGCTTGTTTTCCGCGTTCCCAGGCTGGAAGCTGGGAACTGGAAGCTGGAAGCTCTCCTTTATGAGTTGGCAGAAGAATGCCCGGCTCGCCATAGCGGTGTTCGTGATCGTCTTCGTGGCGATTGTGTTCGTCGCGCTGCGTCAGCGGAAGACCGCGCCGGCCGCTGTCGCTGACCCTGTGCGCAAGGACAAGGACTGCATTCTCGAAAACACCACTGGAGGCCACGTCGAATCGGTCAAGGAAGGACGCGTCGTGTTCGGCATCAAGTTCGGCGCGCAATGCACATATCCGGATGGGCGCTCGAAGCTGGGAAATGGCGTCGAGATCACGTCGAACCGGAACGGCAAGCCGTTTACGGTCACGAGCCGCGAGGCGGATGTCCTGCAGACAGGCGACGAGCTCAAGACGGCTCATTTCAGGACCGCGGTGAAACTCACGAGCGACGGCACCGAGGTCACGAGCGACGATGCCACCTACGACCAGTCCGAGGGCATTCTCAGGGCACCGGGCGCCGTCGCGTTCAGGCGCGGACGGATGCAGGGCACCGGCGTCGGAGCGACCTACGATCTCAATCGGGAGGTGCTCTGGCTGCTCGATCGCGCGCACATCACCGTTGCCGCCGACGACAAACGGCAGGGACAGCTCGACGCGACGGCCGGCGCCGCGGGCATGGCACGTGCGGACCACTACGTGAAGCTGACCCGCAACGGACACATCAACGCCGAAGGACGAATCATCGACGCCGACGAGATCACGATCCTCCTCACGAAGGACGATCAGCGCGTGCAGACGCTTCAGCTTCGCGGCAACAGCCGGATCACGGGCAGCGGTGACAGCAGCGGCCCGCAGGCCATGTCGGCGCGGGATATCGATCTGACGTACGGCGACGACGGCCGGACGTTGCAGCACTCACAACTCGTCGAGAATGCCGTCGTGGAGCTTCCGGGTGAGGGCAACACCGGCGGCCGCCGCATCGCCGGTAAAACCATCGACATTGCGATGTCGCCCGACGGCAAGACCGTCACCAGCCTCAATGCCACGGAAAACGTCCAGGTCGACCTCCCGCCCGAGGGGGACGCGCCGGCAAAGCGCATCCGGTCGGCCACCCTCGCGGCCAGTGGGGCGCCCGGATCAGGACTTCAGAATGCCACGTTCGGAGGCGGTGTCGATTATCGCGAAACGCGGCCGGCGCGCGGAACTGTCGCGGCCGTCGATCGGTCTGCGCGATCGGCCACGCTCATCATCGCGACAAAGCCCGGCTTCGGCGCCGTCGAGCAGGCGGATTTCCACGGGAACGTGCACTTCACAGATGGTCCGCAGGTCGTCGCGGACTCCACGCGCGCCCTGTATCACGTCGATCGCGATCAAATCGATCTGTCGCCGTCCGACGACCCCGGCCCGGCCTCGCCGCGCGTCAGCGACGGCCGGGTCACCGTCGAGGCCCGCGCGATCGAGTTCTCGCTCAGCACGCGCAAACTCAAAGCGGACACAAAGGTCCGGAGCTCGATGCAGCCCCAGCATAAGTCCGGCGACAAGCCCGCCGCGGCCAACGCCGCTCCGGCCGGGGCACGACGAGGCGCGGCGCCGGCTCCGGCGGCCTCCAGCACCGATTCCCAGGCGCGGGTCCCTTCGCTTCTGAAAGAGGATCAGCCTGTGACCGTCACTTCCAACCGCCTCGAGTACGATGGAGCCGCCGGGCACGCGGTCTACAGCGGAAACGCGCGGCTCTGGCAGACCGACACCAAGATCAATGGCGACACCATCATCGTTGACGACGACACCGGGAATCTCGAGGCACGCGTCAAGGTTCGCACCGAGATGACGCTCGACGACGTGGATCCAAAAACGAACGCCCGGAAGGCGACCCGTTCGATTGGCGAGTCTGACGCGTTCTTCTACGACGACTCGAAGCGCCTGGCGACATATACGGGAAAGGCGCACCTGATTGGGGCGGAAGGGGATGTCACGGCGGAGAAACTCGAGTTGTTTCTCGTGCAGGGCGCCAACGAACTGGAGCGGGCGGAAGGTTACGGCACCAACGGCGCCGTCATCGTGAAGGAGAGTGGCCGTGTCGCCACTGGCGCACGCCTCACTTACACGGCAAAGGACGAGAGATACCTGATGACCGGAACCCCGGTCGAAGCCCTCGAAACGGCGCCACAAGACTGCAAGAAATCAGTCGGCGCGGTGTTGACGTTCCAGCGAGCGGTCGATACGGTACAAATGGCCGGGAACGAGCTCATCCGGGCGGTGCAGACGCAGATTACGTGTCCGGCGGGAACGCGCTAGTGTCCACGCTGCACACGAGCGACCTCACCAAATCCTATAGCGGCCGCACCGTCGTCAAGGGCGTCAACCTGGACATCGCGTCCGGCGAGGTCGTCGGCCTCCTCGGCCCGAACGGCGCGGGCAAGACGACGACGTTCTCGATGGTCGTGGGCTTGACGGCGCCCGACACAGGCCGGGTTCTGCTCGACGGCACCGACGTCACTGACGATCCGATGTACCTTCGGGCCCGTAAAGGCATCGGCTATCTGCCGCAGGAGGCGTCGATCTTCCGCGGACTGAGCGTCGAGGACAACATCACTGCGATTCTCGAAACGCTCCCGCTCGACGCCTCGGAGCGGCGCGCGCGGCGTACCGAGCTGCTGGCTGAGCTCGGCCTGACGCCCCTGGCCAAGGCGCCGGCGTATACCTTGTCGGGTGGCGAGCGGCGCCGGGTCGAGATTACACGCGCCCTCGTCATCTCGCCGAAGTTCATCCTACTCGATGAGCCGTTCGCGGGTATCGATCCGATTGCCGTCACCGACATCCAGAAGATCATTTTCCACCTCAAGGAGCGCGGGATCGGCGTGCTCATTACCGACCATAACGTGCGGGAAACGCTGCGCATAGTGGACCGTGCCTACATCGTCCACGACGGGGTCATCTTCCGCAGCGGGACGCCAGACAGCCTTGCGGCCGACGAGGAGGTCAAACGGATTTACCTCGGCGCGGAGTTCCGATTGGACTAAGATTGGAAGGGACGGATACGGTCTACTCGACCCATGGCGATTCAGCAAAAACTCCACACAAAGCTCGTTCAAAAGCTCATCCTGACCCCGTCGCTGCAGCAGGCGATCAAGCTGCTGCCGATGTCAACGCTCGAGCTCGCGGACCTGCTGAACCAGGAGATGGTGGAGAACCCCCTGCTCGAGGAAGTCCCGACCGAGGAACTGCAGCCAGCCGAACAGCAGCAGCAGCAGGAGAAGCTCGCCGACCAGCAGCCGGCCGATAAGGGCGATGCCTGGGACGACGCGGATTACGAATATTTCTTCGGGGACTATCTCGACGACGGGTATCGCTCGCGGACCCCGTCGGAGGTCAAGGAGCTGCCGCCGATCGAGAACACGCTCTCGACGGCCGCCTCACTGTCCGACCACCTCCTCTGGCAGCTGTCCCTGCAAACAGACGACGACCGGCTCAAGGAAATCGGGCGCGCCATCATCGGCAACCTCGACGACGACGGCTATCTCGTGGCGTCGGTCGAGGAGATTGCGGCCATGGGGGAGTGGCCGGTGGCCGACGTGGAACGGGCACTCCAGCACGTGCAGACGTTCGATCCGATCGGAGTCGCGGCGCGCGACCTGCAGGAGTGCCTGTGGCTGCAGATTCGCCTCCTCGGCCTCGAGGGCACGCCGACCGAGAAGATCGTGACCGAGCACCTGCGCCTCCTGCAGAATCATCAGGTGCCCGAGATCGCGCGCAAGCTGGGGATCAGCCTCGAGGACTTGAAGGAACACGTCGAGATCATCCGCAACCTGGATCCGAAGCCCGGCAGCCGCTACAACCCCTCCCAGTCGCAATACGTCATTCCGGACGTGTACGTAGTGAAGGTCGAGGATCAGTATGTGGCGGCGCTCAACGAGGAAGGGCTTCCGCAGCTGCGTATCAGCCCCGTGTATCGGCGCTTGCTCGACAAGACCGGCGCCGGCGGCGGCGAGCAGAACGACGAGACGCGGGCGTACGTGAAAGACAAGTTCCGGTCCGCGCTCTGGCTGATCAAGTCCGTGGATCAGCGCCAGAAGACGATCCACAAGGTGGCCACGAGCATCATCAACTTTCAGCGCGAGTTTCTCGATCAGGGGATCGAGTACCTGCGGCCGCTCGTGCTGCGCGACGTCGCGAACGACATCGGGATGCACGAGTCCACGGTCAGCCGCGTCGTCAACAACAAGTACATGCATACGCCGCAGGGCGTGTTCGAGCTGAAGTACTTCTTCCACAGTGGAATAAGCAGTTCGTACGGCGAAAGCGTGTCGTCGGTCACGATCAAGCAACGGATTCGGAAAATCATCGAAAACGAGGATCCGCGCAAACCGTTGAGCGATTCCAAGATCGTCAGCATTCTCCAGAAAGAAGGGCTGATGCTCGCCAGGCGCACGATCGCGAAATACCGCGAGGAGCTGAAGATTCCGACGTCAAATCAGAGGAAAGTGCTTTTCTGAGCTTCGCCTGTCACCTCCAGCTTCCCGCTTCCAGCTTCTGAATGGCGGGCCGGCTGGCAACTGGGAGCTGGAAGCTTTCTTTATGAGACTCGACATCACCGGCCGCCACGTGGAGATTACGCCTCCCGTGCAGCAGCTCATCGAAAAGCGGCTCGCCCGGCTGGAGCGTCTGCTCAACGATGCCGCGGTCTCCGCGAACGTCACGCTGACCAAAGAGAAATACCGGCTGCGCACCGAGATCGCCGTCCACACCAAGGGCGCTCACGTGCTGCGCGGCAACGGGGAGGGGAACGCGTGGGCCATCTCGGTGCGCCAGGCGACCGAAAAGCTCGAACAGCAGGCCCAGACGCTGAAAGGGAAGTGGAACGGACGGAAGCGCAAAGGCGCGGGAACGCGATTGGCTGACAGCGGCGCAACTGAAGCCGTTCCCGCCGCGCGAGTCATCCGGGCGACGCGCTACGCCGTCAAGCCGATGTCGATCGAGGATGCGACGCTCCGGATCGACAGGGCCGGGGAAACGTTCGTCGTCTTCCGCAGCGCGGAGACTGACGCCGTCAACGTCCTGTATCGTCGCAAGGACGGCAACCTCGGATTGATCGAGACGGATTAGTGTCGGGGACGCAACACTAGGGACGGGGTCAGACCTCTCGATTTTCCAAATCGCACGGACGTGAATTCCATACTCGTCACATTGGAACATCGAGATCTGCCGCCATTGCCACGATGACCGAGACCGCCGAGCCGCGGGGTGTCACCGTCGCGACCGTCCTCCGCGATCTCGCGGATTCTCGCGCGCTCGATCTGGAGCTCCTCGCCGGTGCGGCCGGACTCGACCGGCGCATCACCATTCCCCACACCCAGAAGACCGGCCTTGCGTTGTCAGGCTTCGACGCGTACCTGCGCCCGGGTCGGGTGCTCGTTTTCGGCAGAAGCGAAGTCCGGTATCTCGAAACGCTCACGGCGGAGGAACGCGGTGCCGCGCTGCGGCGCGTGTTCAGCCACGATCTGCCTTGCCTCCTCGTCACGGGCGGCGCGAGTCCGGCGCCCGAAACGATTGCGGAGGCCGATCGCGCCGGTGTGCCGTTGCTCAGGTCGCGGGCCGCCACGCCGGAGGCGATGTCGCGTTTGTCGGCCGTGCTCGACACCTATCTGGCCGCGCGCGGCATCGTGCACGGGGTGTTGATGGACATTCTCGGGCTGGGCGTACTCGTCATCGGCGAAAGCGGGATCGGCAAGAGCGAATGCGCGCTCGACCTGGTCGGCCGCGGCCACCGGCTCGTGGCGGACGACACCGTCGAGCTCCGTTGCCGCGCGCAGTCGTTCCTTATCGGTACGTGCCCGGAATTGACGCGCCATCACATGGAAATCCGCGGCCTGGGATTGATCAATATCCAGGATCTCTTCGGCGTCGCATCGACGCGGTCGTCCAAGCGCGTCGAGCTCGTGGTGCAGCTCGAACGCTGGGAGCGCGGCCGGGAGTATGATCGCCTGGGCCTCGATGAGGAATTCTACGACGCGCTTGGCGCACGGATCCCGATGATCCGCATGCCGGTGGCCCCCGGCCGCAACGTTGCCATCCTGGTGGAAGTGGCCGCGCGCAACCAGTTGCTGCGCGCCCGCGGCCATCACGCCTCGCAGCGGCTCGTGACCCGCCTGAACGAGCGGATCGCCGGCCAGCCCGCGGACGTTGACGGAGGCGAGGACCTCTGATGCGCGAGAAGCGTCACGCCGCGAGGCGCGCCGCGCGGACCGCCGTCACCTCCCGCTTCGTCGTGCTCACGGGACTGTCGGGGTCGGGAAAATCCCAGGCGATTCGCGCGCTGGAGGACCTGGGGTACTTCTGCGTCGACAACCTGCCCGTCACGCTCCTGCCGATGCTCGCCGAGCTGACGCTGAGGGCGGGCACGGAGATCTCACGCGCCGCCGTCGTCGTCGACGTGCGCGAAGGGAAGATGCTCAAGGAGTTTCCCCGCGTCTACCGCCGCCTGAAGACGCGCAGGAACCTCAACCCGGTGCTGATATTCCTCGAGGCTGCGGAACCGGCGCTCGTCCGGCGGTTCAGCGAAACCCGGCGGCCGCACCCACTCTCGCCGGACCGATCGGCGATTGAGGGTATCCGCGAGGAACGCTCCGCCATGCGCGCCATTCGCAAGCTGGCCGACCACGTGCTGGATACGTCGGAGATGAACGTGCACGAGCTGCGGCACGTCTTCACCGGTGTGGCGGCCGGGAGCTCGCCCGGCTCTCAGCTCGTCGTGACGATCCTGAGCTTCGGGTTCAAGCACGGCATCCCGGTCGATTCGGACTTGCTGTTCGACGTCCGGTTTCTCCCGAACCCCCATTTCGTGCCGGCGCTCCGGCCGCACACGGGACGCGATGCCGAGGTTGTCCGGTACCTGGATCGATCCAGCGCGACGCACGAATTCCTCGCTCACACGCTGAACCTGCTCAAGTTCCTGATTCCGCAGTACGTGCACGAAGGCAAGCGATACCTGACGATCGGCATCGGCTGTACCGGCGGGCGGCACCGATCCGTCGCGATCGCCCATGCGCTTCGGAAAGGGCTGTCGGGGATTGCCGGTGTGCGGCTGAGGGTAAAACATCGCGATATTGCGAATGAATGACGGGCGGTCTTCAAATCTTACGTTTTAGGTTTTCGGTTTTAGGTTGGGTTTTACCTTTTAGGTTTGGTTGTAGGTTAGGTTGTGGTTTGGGTTGTAGGTTTTGGGGTCTCAGGTTGGCATGAAACTCGGCATCGTTGTCGTAACGCACGGTCAGTTGGCCACCGAGCTCGTGAACTCCGCCGAGATGATCGTCGGCGATCTGCCGCATTTTGCGGCGGTGTCGATCGGGTGGCACGACGATGTCGACCACGCGCGCGAGGGAATCGCGGCGGCGATCGTCCGTGTCAGTGTGACGGCCGGCGGCACCGAGGGCGAGCCCGCAGACGTGCTCGTGCTGACCGACATGTTCGGCGGCACGCCGGGAAATCTTGGCGTGACCTTCGTCAGCGAGCACGTCGAGGTGATTACCGGCGTCAATCTGCCCATGCTCATCAAGCTCGCGCGGCCTCAGAAGGTGGCGGATCTGCCGTCGCTGGCGCGCGAGATGCGCGAGCACGGGCGGAACGCCATCTGGGTGGCGTCCGATCTGCTGAAGGGGGAAAAGGCGTGACGCGCTGCACGGTCACGATCCTGAATCCGCTCGGGCTCCATGCGCGGGCGGCGGCGCGATTCGTCCATGCCGCGAGCGGATTCGCCTGCCGGATTCGAGTGGCGCGCGGCGGCCGCGAGGTGGACGGCAAGAGCATCATGGGACTCCTGCTCCTGGCGGCATCGCAGGGGAGCGGCATTACGATCACGGCGGATGGCCCGGACGAGGCTGCCGCGGTCGCCGCGCTCTGCGCGCTGATCGAACGCGGCCTGGACGAGGCGCCATGCGCCTGAGCGGACTCGGCGTCTCGCCCGGTATCGGAATCGGCAAGGCTCTCGTCCTCAAACGGGGCGCTCGCGATCTTCGCTTCCGCATACCGCCCGGGCGCGTCCCCCGCGAGCTCGAACGGCTCGCCGAAGCGCGACGGCGCTCGCGGGAACAGTTGCAGCAGATCCGACAGCGGATCGCGACCTCGGCGGGCGCCGACCACGCCTACCTGTTCGACGCGCAGCTCCTGATGCTGGACGATGCGATGCTCATCGAGCGCGCGGCGGACATCATCCGCACGGAGCACCTGAATGCGGGATCGGCGCTCGAGCGGGCCCTCGCCGAAATCTCCGCCCTCTTCGACCAGGGGGAGGATGCCTACCTCCGCGAGCGTCAGGGAGACGTCGGCGACGTCGTCGGCCGCTTGTGCATGAACCTCCGCGCCGGCGGTGACCCGCTGGAACTGTTTCGGGATGTTGAAGGGCCACTGGTTCTCGTCGCCGACGAGCTCACCCCGTCCGTGATCGCCCAGCTCGATTGGCAACGCTTTGCCGCATTCGTGACCGACGCCGGCAGCTGGACGTACCACACGGCCATCCTCGCGCGATCCATTCACGTGCCCGCCGTCGCGGGCCTGCGCGATGCGAGCATTCTGATTGCGCCAGGCGCGCTGCTCGCGGTCGACGGCGCAACCGGCGACGTGTTCGTCGATCCCGACACCGCCGAGCTCGACCACGTGCGAGCGCGTCAACAGCGCCGCGAGGCCTACGAGCAGTCGCTCGACGAGTATCGCCGCCTGCCACCTGTCACCGCCGACGGCGTCCAGATCCGGCTCGAGGCCAACGTCGAGTCGCCCGACGACGCCCTGAGAGCCAGGGAAGCGGGCGCTGACGGCATCGGGCTGTTCCGGTCGGAGTTCCTGCTCGCGGGGGGCGGATACGCGGCGCTGACCGAGACCGCGCAGTTCGACGCGTACACCCGCCTCGTCGACAGCATGGCTCCTGGCCGCGTGACGATTCGGACGTTCGACATCAGCGAAGCGCAGCTTCCGCTCCAGCATCCCGGCAACGAGGGCCCGCGGGCTCCGCTCGGGTTGCGCGGCATCCGCCTCAGCCTTGCGATGGAAGACATGTTCCAGGCTCAGCTGCGGGCGCTCCTTCGGGCGGCGGCGCACGGACCGCTGCGCATCATGTTTCCGTTCGTGTCGGGCGTCGAGGAACTGCGCGCCGCTCGAGGAGCAGTGACACGCGCCGCCGAAACGTTGCGGGCCCGCGGGGAAACGGTGCCGCCCGTGCCCATCGGAGTGATGATCGAAGTGCCCTCGGCGGCGCTGACCGCCGATCTGCTCGCCGAGTACGCGGACTTTTTCAGCATCGGCACGAACGATCTGATCCAATACTGCCTCGCCGTCGATCGGACCGACGACCGCGTCTCGGATCTCTACGAACCGCTCCACCCCGCGATCGTACGAACGCTCCGCCTCGTGGCGAGGGCCGCAAAGCGGCGCGGCATTCCCGTGTCGGTGTGCGGCGAGATGGCGGCCGATCCCGTCGTGCTCACCCTCCTCGTCGGCCTGGGCCTGACAGAGTTCAGCATGGCGCCGACCGCGATTCCCCTGGCGAAGCAGGCGCTGCGCCGTTTGCGCGCGCAGGACGCCGTCACGGTGGCGGCCCGCACGATCCGCGCCCGCACGGCGGCGGAGGTCGAGAAGCTGCTCGTCGATTTCGTGTCGTCGGGCGAGCCCGCAGCGGCAAAACAGAATGTAGAAGGGTAAGATTTTTTCATCGAAGGGGGCCATGTGCCGGATCAGGTCACGCGAGTCGACAAGCCGTGGGGCTACGAGCTGCATTGGGCGAAAACCGAGCGCTACGTCGGGAAGGTCATTCACATCGAGGCCGGACATGCGCTCAGCCTGCAGTACCACAACCAGAAGGACGAGACGATCTACCTCGCATCGGGCCGGATGCTCTTCGAGATCAAGGAGGGTGACGAGCTGGTCAAGCGCGAGATGAAACCCGGCGAAGCCATTCACGTGACCCCGAAGACCGTCCATCGCATGACGGCCATCACCGACTGCGATGTCTTCGAAGTCTCCACGCCCGAGCTTCACGACGTCGTGCGGCTCGAAGACCGGTATGGACGAACGACGTAGCGTTGGGTCGCGGTCGTCCCTCAAGTTCTCGGGACGCCCCTGAGCGAAGTCGAAGGGTGGCGGCTCTGGCGGCTGGCGGCTGGCGGCTGGCGGCTGGCGGCTGGCAAAACAAACTACACCCGAAGGCCGCCAGCATCGCAGTATTCGCGTACGGCTGGCGGGAAAGATCGGAATTGACCTGTAAAGGCCGCGCGCCACAGAATGGCGGGGCTCTTGCTGGTGCGATAGGGTGGTCGAGAAAGGACTGTGGGAATGGGCAGTGTGAACAAGGTCATCCTCGTGGGGAATCTCGGGCGCGATGCCGAGTTGCGCTATACGCCCGGAGGATCTCCGGTGGCAACGTTGAACCTCGCGACAACCGAAATCTGGAACGACAAGGCCGGGCAGCGCCAGGAAAAGACCGAATGGCACCGCATCGTCCTCTGGGGGAAGACGGCGGAAAGCCTGAACGAGTACCTCACGAAGGGAAAACAGATCTACGTCGAGGGACGGCTGCAGACCCGGCAGTGGGACGATAAGGACGGGAACAAGCGCTACACAACCGAAATCCGCGGCGACCGTATCGTGCTGCTCGGAGGCGGCGGGGGCGGAGGCGGGAGTCGCCCGCAGTCGCGCGCGGCCGGGGCGCCCGCGGAAGATCCGATGGGCGAGCCCGTCTCAGAGCTCACCGACGACGATATTCCGTTCTAAAGTTCTAAGGTTCCAAAGTGCCAAGTTCTAAAGTACCAGGTTTCTGGAACCTTAGAACCTTAGAACTTTATTTCCCCCTCAGCGAATCCAGCCGCTGCTTCGCGAGGATCGCTTCGTAGGCCGTCGGGTACTTTTGAATGACGGTCTCGAAGGCTTTCCGCGCGGGGTCGGGCTGCCGCAGCTCCTGGTAGGTAAGTCCCATCTTGTAGTACGCGATCGGAACGCTGTCGGACTGCGGGTAGTTCGCAATCACTTTTTGATAGGCGTCGAGGGCCTCGCGGTACTTGCCCGCCGAGTAGTAGGCATTGCCGATGTTCAACTGCGCGTCGTCTGCCTTGTCGGACCGCGGGAAGCTGGCGATGAACGCGTTGAAGCCGTTAATCGCCAGATCGTACTGGCCCCCGGTATAGTCGCTGTAAGAGTTGTCGAACAGTTTCTGCGGCGAGATCAGCGGCTGGCCTGATGCGGACGGAACATTGGCAACGCCTGTCGTGCCTGGCGTCGGAGCGGCCCCGGGCTCGGTGGCCCCGGGGGACGGCACCTGTCCAGGCGGCACAGCGACTGTGGTCGCCGGCATCGAGGAGATCGCCTGGCGTACCGCCTCGAGCTCCTGCGAGACGCTCGACAGGCGCACGTTGGTGTCGTCCGCCTTTTCGCGGAGCACGCGCACGCCCTCGGCGACGTTGTCGATCTGCAGTTTCTGATCGGCGAACGCCTTCCGGTTCGCACCGGTCTGATCATCCAGCTTCGCGGTCACGGTCTTGAGCGTGTCCGCGAGGCCCCCCATCATCTGCTGGAGTTGCTGCTGCTGCTCCTGGAGCATGCGGATTTCCGCCATCAGCTGCTGGTGCACCTTGTCGGCCGCCGCCGCGGGAGATGCGCCGCCGGCGACAACCAGCGACAGCGCCGCCCCGACCACCCATGCCGTTTGCTTCATCGTCAGATTCCTCAGGCCGAAATCCACTCCATTGAAGATCTCACAGGAGAAGGGGAGAAAGGGAGCCAAAACATATGTCCCTTCTCTCCTGTGGGAACGTGGACGCGCCAGGCCGATCTATCTACTTACTCGTGACCACGAAATGCGCGCGCCGGTTTTTCGACCACGATCCCTCGTCGTGGCCAGGCTCGAACGGAAACTCTTTTCCGTAACTGACGGTACGCAGTCGATCCGCCGGAATGCCCAGCGACACGAGGTAATTGCGCGCCGCCAGCGCCCGCCGCTCACCGAGGGCGAGGTTGTATTCCGCCGTGCCGCGCTCGTCCGAGTGCCCCTCGATGGTGACGATCCAGGACGAGTACTTTTTCATCAGCGCCGCGTTCGCGTTGAGCGCCTGCTGGCCGGCGGCGTCGATCGTGTCCTCATCGTAGCCGTAGAAGACCGGCTGGAACGGCGAGTTGCGGTTGAGCGTGTCGATATCGGTCGCCGAGAGCGTGTCGGAGGTAATCGGCTCGGCGGGGACGGGCACCGGCTCGCGGACGGGCTCGGGTGGCGCAGGCGGACGCGATCCCGGCGCCGTCCCTGCCGGCGGAGGAGAGGTAGGCCGCGCGACCGCCGGCTTCTTCTTCGCGCACCCGCTCACCGCGAGAACCATCATCAGCGCCACGATCAACACATAACGTCTCTGTCTCATCGTCTCAACTCTCTTCTGCCTTTTCCCTTGTCCCTTGTCCCTTTGGCCCTGTCCGGCACGCGGCGCTGCCGCGATTCACTGCGACCAGTTCGGGTATCGATTCATGCCGTTCCTGGTGATCTGCCTGAGGTTCTTGCCGTCGCGGTCGATGACGAAGATCTGTTCCTTCCCGGCGCGCGATGACGTGAACGCCACATGACGCCCGTTGGGCGAGAACGCCGGGCTCTCGTTGCTCCCGATGCCATCGGTGACCATTTTCGCGCCGCGGTTTGCGAAATCAAAAATCTTGATGTCGAATCCGGCCCCGGTCCGCGAGGCGTATGCGATCTCGTTGAACGGCGCAGGCGACCAGGTCGGCCTGTCGCACCACGACTCGCTGGTAATCCGCTGCTGTTCCGAACCGTCCGCGTTCATGATCCAGATCTGCGGCGATCCGCTTCGATTCGATGTGAATGCTATCTGGGTGCCCGTCGGAGACCAGGTCGGCGTCACGTCGTTCTCGGGATGATTCGTCAGGCGCCGAAGCCCCGTGCCGTCCTTGTTCACGACGTAGATCTCGGGGTTCCCGTCACGATTCGACATGAACGCGAGCTTGGTGCCGTCGGGAGACCACGCCGGCAGGTAGTTCTGACGCTCGGCGGACCCGTTTGCAGGCTTGAAGGGCACCCGGCCCTCGTAGATGGACTGAATCAGGATATCGGGAAAATCCGATCGGAACGACGTATACGCGATCGTCTTGCCGTCGGGAGACCACGCAGGCGTGATGTCCAGCGAACGCGTGACCGTGACACGAACCTGGTTCGCACCGTCGTAGTCTGAAATATAGATGTTCGAGATGCCGCGATCCGCAACGGGGCCCTTCATCCGCTCGCCGTCACGATCCGATGTGAACGCGAGCTTCGTACGCGCCACCCCGCGCAACCCGCGCTGTTGCAGATGGATTTCATCCGACGCCGTATGCGCGTACAGCCGCGGATTCTTCAGGGTGCCACTGTATTCCTTGGCCATCGCGGTCCGCCCGCTGGCCACCTCGATCAAGCGTATCTGCACGGCCACACCGCTTGCTGTCTTCTTCACCGTACCGATAATCAAGCCGTCGGTCCCCAGCTGTTTCCACTGATCGAGCGGAACCTGATCGATCGACGATGCCGGTGGAATGGTACGGTAAGTGTCTCTCGGAATCAGATAGAACTCGCGCTCGAAATTGAGATCGTCCCACAGCACCTGGCCCATCGTTTTCGACGCGGCGACCGTCTCGGCGTCGTTCGTGAGCGCAATGAAATCCGGCACCGCGTACTTCGGCGGAAGGCCCGGGGCACCGGTGATGGTGACAATGATTTGATCCGACTGCCGCGGCTGATCCTGCGGCGCAGCCGGAGGCTGCCCCTGAGCCGCGATCGTAAACGCAGCGGATGCCGTGATGATGGCGCTGATGAGTGTTCGCATGTGTGCCATTAACGATGGTAGTCAAAGATCAAATGAACCGTCAGCGTATTCTCTGTGAACTCCCGCGGAAGCGGGGGCAACGCACGCGTCTTCAGAACGGCGCGCTGCGATTCGAGGTCCAGCATCGATATGGCGCTCGGCTTTTCGACTTGGACGTCTGAAACAATCCCATCGCGACGGATCGTGAATTTGACCTGCACCTGCCCCGCAGCACCCTGGTTCTGATTCCAGTTGCGCTTGATCAAATCCACCATCTGATTCAGGTAGGCCGGACAGCAGAAGTTCGCGTAGTCGGTCGTGACGTTGTTGGTCGCCGCGCCTCCTCCGGATGGCCGCGTCAATCCGCCGAACGCAATTGGGGCGCCCCCGGTATCGGCCCGCGCATCGCCCGCCTTTACTTCCGGCCCCGTTGTCGGCTTTCGCGCTGACGACTTGTCAACCGGCTTTTCTACCCGCTTCGGCGGCACTTTTGGCGTAAGCTTCGCGGCCGGTTCCGGCGCCACCATTTCGGGGGCCTTCGGCGCCGGCGGCGCAATTGGCGCAGGCTTCGACACCGCGGGCACTTCTTCCTGCACTGGCTTACCTGATATCGGGGTCAGGCCACCGGCATCTGGGCCTGTTCCGGCGCTGCTGAGCGTAATCATCATCGGCGTGACGTCCGCCGACCTCGACGAGGACCGCCAGCTCGCGGGCATTACAACCAGCGCGGCGATCAGGATCGTGTGGGCGAGCAACGATACCAGCACCATGCGGTTGACGCCGTCCGCTTCGCGCGCGCGATCGAGAAGAACGTCGCTGACCGCTTCGTGCATGCTATCGTCCGACCGGCTTCGTCATCCAGCCGACCTTTTCGACCCCGGCTTCTTTCAGCCTGTCCATGACCGTCGCGATATCCTGCACGGTCGCCGCCGCGTCGGCGCGAATGAACACCGACTTGTCGTCGCGCGGCAGAATCGCCTGGCGGACGCGTTCCGGCAGAAAATCGATCTTCACGCTGTCCTTGTCGAGCTGAACCGTTCGCGTCCGGCTGAAGTCGGCCGGCACCGTCACGTACACGGGCTGCGCGGCTACGGGCGTGGACTTGCGCGACTGCGGCAGATTCACCTGAAGGCCCTGCTGCATCATGGGCGCGGTCACCATGAAGATGATGAGCAGCACGAGCATCACGTCGACGAGCGGGACGACGTTGATCTCGGCGAGGGTCGTCGAGACGTGCGCACTGCGCCCGCGGCGCCCGCCGTTCGAACCGAGTGTCTGATGGACCTTTGGCAAGTTGTGAATCCCTATTCGCTCATCACTAATCGCGAATCACTAATCCCTACCTATCGCGAATCCTCAAATAGCGAATCGCGAACCGCGAAATTACGTGAAATTCCGCTCCGAAATGTTCAGGAACTCCAGCGAAAAATCATCCATCTCCGCGGAAAAGTGCTTCACGCGGTTGGTGAAGTGATTGTAAAAAAACACGGCGGGAATGGCGGCAAAAAGCCCGGCCGCCGTGGCGATCAGTGCTTCCGCGATGCCGGGACCGACGACGGCGAGGCTGGTCGAGCCTTGCGCGCCGATGCCCTGGAACGCGGTCATGATGCCCCACACCGTGCCGAACAACCCGATGAACGGCGTGATGCTCGCGGTCGTGGCGAGGAAGGTCACGCGCCGCTCGAGCTTTGTCATTTCCACCGTCGTCGCGCGCAGCAACGCGCGGTCAACCGCGTCCAGGCTCTTCAGTGTTGGACGTCCGGCGGCCGGCAATGGCTTGGCCGGCTCGGGATTTCCGGCCGCGCGAAGCTGCGAATTGAGCTCGGTGTATCCCGACTGGAAGAGCCCCACGAGCGGACTGTCCGACAGTGTGGGGCAGACGGCCTGCACTTCGGAGAACTTGCTGCTCTTGCGGAAGATCTCGAGAAATGTGGAGGTTTGCCGCGACGATCGGCCGAATTGCCAGAACTTGTAGAGAATGATTCCCCAGGAGACCCCTGAAAAGAGCAGCAGGATCACCAGAACAATCTGGGACGCGAGCTGCGCGTGCGTGACGAGGTAGATAATGTCGGTATTGACTTCGCCGGCCCCAGCTGCCGGCCCGGCGCCCTGCGCGTACAGCGCAAGGGCGTAGTATCCAGGCGTGCGCAAACATGCCTCCGCTACGTGGTATGGCGCGCCGCTGGGACAGCGCAGGTTCCGGGAAGAGTAACACGCGACCTATGCGCTGTCAAACATCTGATAAGATTGTACTTCGCGTCCATGCTGCGCTTTCTTTCCATCCGCCATTTAGCCGTCATCGACCAGCTCGAGCTCGAGTTCGAGCCCGGGTTGAATGTCCTCACCGGCGAAACTGGCGCCGGCAAGTCGATCCTCGTCGGCGCCGTTGGTCTGCTCGTTGGCGGCCGGGCGTCGGCGGACCTCGTCCGGACCGGGGAGGAGACCGCAGCGGTCGAGGCCATCTTTGAAACAGCTGCCGGCGCTGAAGTGATCATCCGGCGCGAAGTGTCGGCTCAGGGGCGCAGTCGGGCGTCGGTTGACGGCGGCCTCGTCACCACCACGTCGTTACGGGAACTGTGCGGGGACCTGGTCGACCTTCACGGACAACACGATCACCAGATGTTGCTCGATCCCGCGGCGCATCTCGACGTCCTTGATGAGTTTGCCGGCGCGGCCTTCGATCGTGCCGCAGTGGCCTCGGCATTCGCTGCGCTACAGAATGTTCGCAACGAACGTGATCGGCTGCTGTCCGGGGATCGCGAAAAGGCGGCGCGCGCGGAGTTCCTCTCGTTTCAGCTGACTGAGATCGAGCTGGTGGCGCCAAAGCCTGGCGAAGACGAGGATCTCGCCGCCACGCGCCAGGTGCTCGCCAACGCCGACAGGCTGCAGCGTCTGTGCGCGGATGCCTACGACGCCCTGTACGAAGGAGACCAGGCGGCGCTTCCGGCGCTCGGCAGCGTGTGGAAGAAGGTCGGGGATCTTGCCGCGCTCGACCGACGATTCGATCCGTATCTCGAGGCGCGGGCCTCCGTGAAATCTCAGCTCGAGGACCTCGCGTTCTTTCTGCGGTCGTACGCGGCGGCCATCGATACGTCCCCGGCGCGACTGCAGGAGGTCGAAGATCGCCTCGCTGTCCTCGAGCGCTTGAAAAAGAAGCACGGCCCCTCGCTCGACGATGTGCTGCGTAAGGGCGAGCAGCTTCGGCGGGAGCTCCACGACATCGCGCACGCGACCGAGCGCGCCGAGACCCTCGATCGCACGCTCGAACGCACACGCCAGGAATACCTCCGGGTCGCAGGCGCGTTGTCAGCGAAACGGCGGGCGGCGGCGACCGAGTTCTCACGCGCGCTGGAGGCGTCGCTCGCCGACCTCGCCATGAACCGCACGCGCTGCGAGGTCAGGTTCGTCGAGGCTGACAGCGAGTCGCGCTGGTCGGAGCGGGGCGTCGAACAGGGAGAGTTCTACATCTCGCCGAACCCCGGAGAGGATTTGAAGCCGCTCGCGCGGATTGCCTCCGGCGGCGAGCTGTCGCGGGTGATGCTGGCCCTGAAGACCCTGGCATCTACCGATGCGCCGGGGAAGACTCTCATCTTCGACGAGGTCGACGCCGGCATAGGAGGCGCCGTTGCCGACGTCGTCGGCGCGCGGTTGCAGCGGCTGGGGGAGACATTTCAAGTTCTCTGCATCACGCACCTGCCCCAGATTGCCGCTTACGGCGGCACGCACTATCGGATCGTCAAACACGTGCGGGGCGGACGGACCGTTACCGACGTCGCGCGGGTGGACGGCGCGGACCGGGAAGAGGTGCTCGCGCGGATGATCGGCGGGGCGGACGTTTCCGAGGCGGTGCGGGCAAGCGCGCACGACATGCTCGCATTCCGCTCCGGGAGGGAACGGAGTATCACGGGAGTCAGCGGAGGGAATTCACCACAGAGGCAGCGGAGTAAGCGGAGCAAGAACTAGTTTTTCTGCTACCCCCGCTGCAGGACGAGACTCTTTACGGGGTCAACAGAGGAGGAAGCTCACCACGGAAGCAGCAGTGTGAGCGGAGCAAGAAAACCGGTCTCCTCTCTGTTTTCTCCGTTGACTCTGTGGTTTCTGCTCGCTCTGCAGACTCCGTTAATTCTCCCCGAGCGAAAGCGAAAGCGAAGTAAACACGAAAGCGAAGGTCGCACGGATCAACGATGCCCCGCAAATATCTCATCGAGACATTCGGCTGCCAGATGAACATCCACGATTCCGAGCGGATGGCCGGACTCCTGGAGCAG
>JBBQEJ010000047.1:0-32720 GCA_038320555.1 Vicinamibacterales bacterium
GCTGAAGGCACTGACCTCCTGCTCCGGCCTCTCAAGGGGCCGAAACGGGAAGCGTGTACGCGCGGTCAGGCAGGGGGGAAAGGTTTTGAGAAACTCAGTCGAAAGGGGTCCCTAGGTTTTGAGAACCGACATGTGTTCAACGGGGTTATGACACGCAGACAAGCTAAGGTGACCAGAGTGACTCCAACGGCTCTGACGATCTGTGACATGGGGCCTCCCGCGCAAGGGAAAGAGTAGATACCGACACTCGGCCCCTTCTGGTCGGAGTAAGCAACGTTTCGGTTTGCGGTGTTGCCGACTGGATCACCAGATGATGGCCGGCCGCACGTTAGCACACGAAGCGCGGTATACTGAACGTGACATCCAGAGTGGCGCGCCCATCGCGGCGTGCCCGGCAACCTGCCGGGACCGGCAAGGTGCCATCGCGCCACCCAGCGCGGATGTGACTGCGGTTCCCGCAGTAACGTAGGTCCAGCCGAGTAGCCCTCGGCCTCTGGGTGCCTTCCTGTTGGAGGGTACCGTGACCGATCACCCGCACAATCCAGACGACCCGATTCCCGATCCAACCGATTCTGATTCGGTCGAACCCGCTGATGACCATGACGACGGCGTTGAAGTCATTTTCATCGGGCCGACGCAGCGATCCGCGCCAGACCACCCGCGTGATCGCTATGACCTGAGCGAGCTGTTCCTGTGCTGGGCATCGACCCGCGTCGCATTACTCCATCTGAACGAGCGCCGCAGAGAGCCACGCCTTGCTGATGCGGCTGCTGCCGATGAACGCCGAAGGGATCAGCGATCTGCCCGCGGCTGATTTGGCGAGCCCTTGGCGACAAGCAAAGAAAGATCAACGTGCTCGTCAGACGCCAAGCTTCGGGGTGACCTCGTGGAAACCGTGATCACGGCGCGATTTGCGTGAACAATCGGCCGCCGTCTGCCCGTAAGGACCAATAAGTCTGCGGGTCGCCAGAACCTCGCTGCATTACAACCCGTCCTGCCGACGCTCGTGCCCTGATTATTGGGGTTTTCGTACATCTGCGATCGGCACCGCCCTTGCGCTAATGAGAGGGAATGAAGAAAACCCAGCGCATGACACGCATTCTGCGTAAACAGTGGGCCGTTCTGCAGAAGTGAGGATACGGTGAAGAACGAAGATTCAGTGCTTATCGCCGGCAAGCGTTTGTGGCTTCGATAACGACACGGCCGGAGCCCGACGACCGCCGACCGTAGCGTGACGGGTCAGTCGAGCATGCGCAGGATCTCGAGGTCGGGATCTGCCACCTGTAGTACGCGGATCTGGCGAACGTGCAGACGACGTGGGAAACGAACCCCGCACGGGCGCGCGCGAGCCAGGCGATCCTGACTGATTACTCCGGCGCGGCGCGCGGCGCCGGCTTGAACCCGTCGGCGCCTCAGATCAGGGCGCCGAATGCCCACAGGAGGAATCATGCAGCAGAAAGGAAAAACGAAAATTGCGCGACGGCCGTGAGATTACGGTCCACCGCAACAGAAACGTGCGGAAGTTGTGCCGATGTCCACGACGCCGTTGCTCAGGTTGCGGGCTCGGCCACGCGAACATCCAGCAGACGAGCACATACCTGAATGCCCCGCTGCAGGGACTCCACCGCTCCATGAAGACGCTGGATGTGACGCGGTGCACTGCTGTCGCCGGTGCGGAATCCCGGGAGTCTTGCAATCCGCTTGCAAGCGAACCCCCCTGTGCCCCTCTGGCCGCTGGCAACGACGCACGCGAATCCGACGCTAAGTTGTTGGTGAACTAGGAGTAAAAGAAGTGCGCCCTGCAAGACTCGAACTTGCGACCTCCTGGTTCGTAGCCAGACGCTCTATCCAACTGAGCTAAGGGCGCGCAAACCGCGATTATATCATCCGGCAATCGCCAATCGCTATAATCGCCAGGTGTCCGTTGCGACCCACCGGAAGGACGCGCCGGCAAGCGTCCGGTGTTTCGTGCTGACGATCAGCGATACGCGCACGGCCGAGACCGACACGAGCGGCGACGCGATCGCGCAGGCGCTGACGGGCGCGGGGCACGACGTCGCGGGACGCCGGATCGTGCGCGATGATCCGGCCACGGTCCGCGAGATCGTGCGCGCGGAGTCGCGGAACGTCCCGGTGATCGTCACGACCGGCGGCACCGGCATCACAGCGCGCGACAGCACCTACGAGGCCCTCTCGGCGCTGCTCGACAAGCGGCTCGATGGATTCGGGGAGCTCTTCCGAATGCTCAGCTACGAACAAGTCGGATCCGCGGCGATGTTGAGCCGGGCATGCGCGGGCAGCATCGGAACGACCGCGATCTTCGCGCTCCCGGGCTCCGAGCAGGCGGTCAGGCTCGCGATGGACAAGTTGATCCTCCCCGAAATCGGCCACGTCGTGCGGGAGCTGCAGCGATGACGACGATGCGTCCGATTCGCGAGACGATCCCCATGGACGAAGCGAAGGCGCTCCTGATGGAATCCGCGAGTCCGCTCGAAAGAGTCGAGCGGATCTCCGTCCGCGACGCCGCCGATCGCGTACTTGCCTCCCCCGCGATCTCCACGATCGACGTCCCGCCGTTCGACCGCGCGGCGATGGACGGCTACGCGCTCATCGCGGAAGACACGTTCGGCGCCGGCCGGTATGACGCCAAGGTGCTGCACTGCATCGAGCAGGTGCACACGGCCGCCGTCGCGTCGCGTGCGCTGACGCGCGGCGAGTGCATCGAGATCGCGACCGGCGCGCCCGTCCCGGAAGGAGCGGACGCGATCGTGATGGTGGAGGAAACAGAGAAGAGCGGCCCCGCTGACGTTCGCGTGTTCACGCCCGTGTATCCAGGGCAGCACGTCGGGCGGCGCGGGACTGACATCGCCGCCGGCCAAACTGTCCTCCCCGCAGGCATCGCGCTCAACCCGAGCCGCGTGGGCGTCCTCGCCGCCATCGGCCTGGTCGACATCGACGTCTACGCTAAGCCCCGCGTGGCCATCCTGTCCACGGGAAACGAGATCGTCGAGCCCGGGCAGCCACTCCAGCCTGGACAGATCTACGACATCAACCGGTTCACGCTCGCGTCGATCATTCATGCGCACGGTGGCGTCGCGATGAACGGCGCGACGGTGCCGGACAATCTTCCAGACCTCCTGAAGGCGATCGAATCGGCCGCGCCAGCCGACATCATCATCTTTTCCGGCGGCAGTTCCGTTGGAGAGCGCGACCTGATCATTGATGCGCTGCAACAGGCAGGAGACGTGATCTTTCACGGCATCGCGGTGAAACCCGGCAAGCCGACGATTCTTGGAAAGGTCGCGGGCAAGCCCGTGCTCGGCATGCCCGGCAACCCCACGTCGTGCCTGTCGAACGCGTACCTGCTCGTCGTGCCGCTCCTGCGACGCATGGCGCAGCTGCCCGAGTATGTCCCGCACACCGTACGCGTGCCGCTCGCGCGGCGCGTCGTGTCAACGACAGGCCGGCACCAGTTCTACACCGTCCGCATCGCCGCCGGCTCAGCGGAGCCGGCGTTCAAAGGATCGGGAGACATCACCAGCATGGCGCACGCCGACGGCTACATCGAAATTCCCGCGCAGACCGACATTGTCGAAGCGGGCGAGATGGTGGAAGTGAAGTTGTTCTGATGGCCGAAACATCTCCGCTACGGACCGCCCCCCCCTTCGAACTGCCGACCCAGAAGGGGGACGTCCGATCTCTGGCGCAGTTGCTCGAGAAGGGGCCGGTGCTGCTCGCGTTCCATCGCGGCACCTGGTGACCAAACTGCCGGCGCCGGTTCGGTGAACTGGCATGCAACTCCCTGGCTTATGCCGACCGCGGCGTGCAAGTCGTCGCGGTTGTCGGGCAGTCGTCCGAGCCCGTCCGGACCTACATCGAGGAGACGGGACTACCGTTCGACATTCTGATTGACAAGTCGCGCGCCGTACTCAAGGCGTACGGCGTCTGGCACGCCTTCGGCCTGTCTGCCTGGAACACTGCAAAGCCGGCCCTGTTTCTGATCGATCGTTCAGGCGCTATTCGCTATTCGTTCGTTGCGAACAGCCAGCGGGAGTTTCCGTCCCACGCGGAGATCGTGAAGGCCATCGACACGATGCTGACTGCTGACCGCTGACGTCGATCAGCAATCAGCAATCAACAATCGACAACTCAGCGGAAGCGCTTATTCACTTCGTCCCAGTTAACGACGTTCCACCACGCCGCGATGTAGTCGGGCCGGCGATTCTGGTACTTCAGGTAGTAGGCGTGTTCCCAGACGTCGACGCCGAGAATCGGTTTCTTCCCTTCCATCAACGGGCTGTCCTGGTTGGCGGTGCTCTCGATCACCAGCTTGCCGCCCGCGTCGATTAACCACGCCCAGCCGCTGCCGAACCGCGTCACTCCGGCTTTGGCCAGCTGTTCCTTGAAACTGTCGAAGCTGCCGAACGACGCCCTGATCGCGTCGCCGACGGCGCCCGTTGCGGTCCCACCTTTGCCGGGACCCATGACCTGCCAGAACATCGTGTGGTTCACGTGGCCGCCGCCGTTGTTGCGGACGGCCGTGCGGATGTCCTCCGGCACGCTGTTGATGCCGCGGATCAAGTCGTCAACACTTTTCTGCTGGAGCTCGGGATGCTTCTCGAGCGCGGCGTTCAGGTTGGTCACATACGCAGCGTGATGCTTGTCGTGATGGATCCGCATCGTCTGCTCGTCGATGTGCGGTTCCAGGGCCTTGTAGTCGTAGGGGAGCGGTGGGACTTCATGCGCCATTTCTGCTGTCTCCTTCTCTGTGAATCTTATCAGGAGGCAGGAGGTAGGAGACAGAGTGATTCGTGTCACGAAAGGACACTCATCAGGAGTCAGAAGGCAGGGTGATTCGTGTCACAAGGCAAGCCTAAAGGGCTGCGCTACACCTGCAGCATCCGATCCAGCGCGAGCTTCGCGGCGCGCTTTTGATCGTCGGGCACAATGATCTGGTTGTGGATCTCTCCCTCGATGAGCCCCTCGAGGATCCACAAGAGGTGGTTCGGCGACACGCGGAACATCGTCGAGCAAAGGCAGCCGAACGGATCGAGCGTTACGACGGTTCTACTAGGCGCGACGTCGTGGCCGAGGCGATTGACGAGGTGGACTTCGGTTGCGACCGCCCACACGCTGCCTTCCGGGCTGTCCTTCACTGTATTGATGATGGCTTCAGTCGAACCGCTGTGATCCGCCGCCTGGACGACATCAAAGGTGCACTCAGGGTGCGCGACGACCAGCCCGGCAGGATATTTCTTTCGAAACGCGTCGATCTGGGCGACGGTAAACCGGGTGTGGACCGAGCAGTGCCCCTTCCACAGGATGAGCTTCGCCTTCCCGACCTGTTCTGGCTGGAGCCCGCCCCAGATTTCGTTCGGATCCCACACAACCATTTCATCGAGCGGCACGCCCATCTTGTAGGCGGTGTTCCGCCCGAGATGCTGGTCCGGCAGCATCACGAGCTTCTCACCGTGCTCCCATGCCCACTTCATCACCGCCGCCGCATTCGTCGAGGTGCACACGATGCCGCCGTGA
The DNA here is from genome assembly GCA_038320555.1 of Vicinamibacterales bacterium. Classification (GTDB taxonomy): domain Bacteria; phylum Acidobacteriota; class Vicinamibacteria; order Vicinamibacterales; family 2-12-FULL-66-21; genus JALZOC01. The sequence continues at coordinate 5,536 of JBBQEJ010000047.1, forward strand.
TCCCCGACAAACGCCTTAATCGCGGCCGATGAGTTGATGTACGTCACGGGGATGAGGCCGGCTCGACCGTTCTCCACACCGTCGGTCCTGATCCCCATCTCGCCGATCTCGCGCCAGCACATCTCGAGCTGATCAGGGGCGGCCATGTCGGCCATCGAACAGCCGGCGGCGAGATCGGGGAGCAGCACTTTCTGATGCGGTGCGCGAAGGATGTCCGCACTCTCGGCCATGAAATGCACGCCGCAGAAGACAATGAACTCGGCCTTGCCGCGGCTCGCGGCAGCGCGGGAGAGCTTGAGCGAGTCGCCGATGTAGTCGGCAAACTTGATCACTTCGTCGCGCTGGTAATGATGCCCGAGGATCACGACACGGTCGCCGAGGGTCTCCTTGGCGGCCGCAATGCGGGCGTCCATCACGTCGTCGGAAAGGCGCAGGTATTTCTCGGGGAGCGGTTGACGCTCGCCAATGCTGGCCTTTTCGACGTCGGTCAGGAGCTTAATGTCCATGGCTGCTTCGCAGTCCGCGACAGAAGTCAGGAGACAGGAGGCAGGAGCCAGAGTGTCGACGGGTGTCACGGAAAGACACGCATCACCCTGTGTTCTGTCTCCTGACTCCTGACTTCTGTCTCCTGACTTCTATTGTACCAGCGCGGAGGCCTCGTCGGAGGCTTCAGGGCCGGTGACGACGTTATAGAGCGTGTCGCGTTCGACGGGGTCCCGGCCGGCCACGCGGATGAGGCGTCGAATGGCGCTCGTGGTCATCGCCTCGGGCGTCCGGGCGCCGGCCATGTGGTAAATCTTCTCCTCCTGGACGGTCCCATCGAGATCGTCCACGCCAAACCAGAGCGCGACCTGCGCAATTTCGACACCGGTCGCAATCCAGAAGGCTTTGACGTGTGGGATGTTGTCGAGCATGAGCCGCGAAACCGCATGCACACGCAGCGTCTCGGTCGCGCTCGGCGCCGGCAGCTTGCGCATCTGGTTGTTGTCGGGATGAAACGCCAGGGGGATGAACGCCTGGAAGCCGCCGGTTTCGTCCTGCAGCGCGCGCGCGCGCAGCATGTGGTCGACGCGCTCTTCCCTGGTTTCGATGTGCCCGTACAACATCGTCACATTCGTCCGCATGCCGAGGCTGTGCGCAAGCTTGTGGATCTCCAGATACCGCTCCGTGCCGCATTTGTCGTGGCAGATTTTCCGGCGCACGCGCTCGGCGAAGATTTCAGCGCCGCCACCGGGCAGCGAATCGAGCCCCGCGACCTGCAACTCCCGGAGCACCTGCTCGTCGGTCATCTTGTAGAGATCCGCGAAGAACGCAATCTCGACGGCCGTGAAGCACTTGAGATGGATGCCCGGGCGAATCCGTTTGAAACCCCGCAGCATCTCCAGGTAGTAGTCGAACGGCAGGTCGGGGTGCAGGCCGTTGACGACGTGGATCTCTGTCAGCGGCTGATGAGACCGTTCTCGCAGCTTGTCCCACGCCTGTTCGAGCGACATGGTGTACGAATCCGGGTCGCCCGGCCTGAGCCGCGCGAACGAGCAAAACAGACAGCTCGCGACACACACGTTGGTGGCTTCGAGCCTGATGTTGAAGTTGTAGTACGTGCGGCCGCCGTGGCGTTTCTCGCGCTCACGATTCGCCAGCCAGCCAAGCGCGAGCAGGTCGGGGCACTCGAACAGTCGCACGCCGTCGTCGAACGACAATCGTTCTCCGGCGTCGAGTCTCTCTCGGATGTCCGAGAGTCCTAGCGCATTTACACGGTCAATCATGAGTTGTTGCTTTTCCTTCCGCCCAAAGGCGGAAGCCACAAAGAGAGAAATTGGACGGAACCCACAAAGAGAGAAATCGGGCGGAACCCAAAAATCTACGGGGTGTCCGTCACGCCATTCCCATCATCTGCACGCGCAACGTGCGCGAGCGGGGACCGTCGAGCTCCGCGACGAGCACGCGCTGCCACTGCCCGAGCACGAGTTCACCGCCGCTGATCTGCAACGTGAGGCTGTGGCCGAGCAGCATGGCGCGCAGGTGCGCGTCTGCGTTGGAACGATCGCAATCGGAGTGAACCGGGTCGTTGTGCATCCAGCCGGCATCGCGCGCCACTATCATCTCGAGCAAACGCTTGATGTCCGCGTGCAGCGCTTTCTGCGACTCGTTCATGAAGATGGCAAACGTCGTGTGCATCGACCAGAGGCTGACGATGCCGTCGCGGACGCCAGACGCGACAACGAGCTCGACGATGCGGTCGGTGACGTCGATGAGCTCGACGCGCTCTTGGGTCGGCACCGTGAGCGTGTCGCCGCGGACCGTGAAACCACCGGTCGCGGGAGCTGCTTTGCCCGAAGCAGGGACGTCCCGGACGTTCACCGTGGAACTCTTACTCATCAATGTTGTCCCGAAACCCTTGAAAAGCCTGAACTTGATCTTACCGCAACACGCACTATTGACAACCACGTCGCGGGTCGCGATTCGCGGGTCGCGGGTCGCGAAGAGCGCCCGACACCCCCCAGCCGCTAACCGCCAGCCGCTAGGTTTTGCGCTATACTCGCCGGACAACTGACGTCGAGCCGGTGAATCGCATCACCGGCTCTGCCCGGCGGTCACGCGAAGTGGGTGAGAATCCCACGCGGTACCGCCACTGTAAGCGGGGAGGAGCATTCCACGAGCCGGCAAACGCCGGCAGCCACTGTGCGCCTTGCAAAGCGCATGGGAAGGCCAGGAGTGCTGCGATCCTTCGACGAACTCAGGATCGCCCTGAGCAAGGTCGAAGGGCGATGATCCGCAAGCCAGGATACTTGACGCCGGGCTCGTCCTTTTCCGCCTCCGCAAGGAGGCATCGGCGCGTGAACACGCCGAGAAGGAGTCCCGTGCGATATCCATCCCGTTTTCTTTCCATTTTCAGTCTTGCGGTTTTCGGGGCGACCTCCACGCACGCCGGACCGGTGAACGGACGCGTCGTCGATCCGGACGGCCGCCCGGTTGCCACGGCCAGGGTGCTGGTGGTTGGCGCGGGCGTACCCGTACGCAGCACAACGACGAACGCGCGAGGAGAATTCACGCTGATGGCGCCCGACACGGGCCGCTACCAGCTGCGCGTCGCGCTCGAAGGTTTCCGGGCCGAACCGGTTGCCGTCGAGGCTTCGGCCGCAGCCCGCAACGTCGGCTCCCTCGCTCTCGCCGTGTCTGCGGTCTCGGAAACACTCGTCGTGTCTGCCTCGCAGGTCGAGATTCCACTGTCGCAGTCCTCATCGGCAGTGACGGTCATCACCGGCGAGGAATTACGCGATCGTCAGGTGACGACCGTCGCCGACGCACTGCGTCAGGTTCCGGGCCTGAGCGTCGCGCGCTCCGGCGGCGCCGGGGCGCTGACGAGCGTATTCCCACGCGGCGGCGAATCCGACTACACGCTCGTCTACATCGACGGTATCCAGGTGAACGCGTTCGGCGGAGGGTTCGATTTCGCGCATCTGTCGACGGCGAACATCGACCGCGTCGAAGTCGTGCGCGGACCGCAGAGCGCGCTCTACGGATCGAACGCGATTGGCGCGGTCGTGCGGATCGTGACCCGCGAGGGTGGCGCCGCGCGCGGGGATGCGTCGCTCGAAGGGGGTAGCTTCGGCTCGACTCAGGTGTCGGCAAGCTCGTCGGGCGGCGCGGCCGGCTGGTCGTGGGGAGCCGGCGTCGATCGGACCGCGAGCCACGGATTCAACGGGCAGCGCACCGCGGCGGGGGAAGAAATCGGCAATGACCGCTACACGCGCAGCGAATTCGCGGGCAGCGGCGGCTGGCGGAACGATTGGGGGGCGGCGCTGCGCGGAGAGCTGCGATTTTCTCGCGACGATCGCGGCTTCCCCGGGCCTTTCGGGTCGAACCCGATCGGGATTTTTTCCGGCCTCGACCTGAAATCTCGAGGCACGGACGACCGCTGGGGCGCATCGATCGGCGGTTCGGTGCCCTCCGGCCGGCGCGTGCGCGCGCACGGACAGATCGCCTGGAATACGATCGACGGAAAGTTTACGAGTCCCTTCGGCACGTCCATCTCAGGCTCGCGGCGGGTCACCGCACGGGCCCAGACCGACGTCGCGGTGGGTCCCGGGATCGACGTCTCCGCGGGCGCGGAGCTCCAGCGCGAACGCGCGACAAGCTCGTACATCACGGACAACGCGGGCAAGATTCCGATCGAGCGATGGGTCGCCGGCTATTTCGGCGAAGCGCGGTGGAGCGCGGCGAACCGGCTCTTCGCAACAGGCGGCCTTCGCATCGAGAACATCCATCGCGACGCGGTAGGCGCGCTCGACGATCAGTTCAGCCCTCGGCCCGCCATGGCGGCAGACAGCGTGGTTTCTGTCAATCCGAAGGTGTCGGCCGCGTACTATCTGCGCGCGACGCCCGGATCGCAAACCAAAGTGCGCGCCTCAGCCGGTACTGGCATCCGTCCGCCCGATGCCTTCGAGCTCGCATTCACCGACAATCCAGCCCTTCAGCCTGAACGCAGCCGCAGCGTCGATGCCGGAATCGATCAGACGTTCGCGGCGGGACACGGGCTGATTGAGGCGACCTGGTTCCGCAACAGCTTCGACGATCTGATCGTGGCCGTGGGACGCTTCGTCGAGTCGAGCCGCTATCGCACGGACAACATTTCCAACGCGCGCGCGCGCGGGCTCGAGCTCGCCTCGACGATGCGGACGCGCGCGTCTGGGTTCGACGTGCACGGACGACTCACCTATACCTTCCTCGACAGCGAGATTCTCGCGGTGGATCGCGCGAATGCGGCACCCTCCCCCTTCACCGCCGGGCAGCCGCTGCTGAACCGCCCGCGGCACCAGTGGGCCATCGATGCCGGCGTGTCGCGCGGGCGCATCGCCGGCTGGATCCGTGGCGGGGGCCGCGGTCGCGTGCTCGCGGTCGAACCGTCGTACGGCACATTCGGCGGGTTGTTCGACGCGAAGGGTTACAACGTGTGGAATGCCGGCGCGTCGTGGCGCGTCGCGCGGCGGCTCGAGGTGTTCGGACGCGTCGAGAACCTGTTCGACCGCGAGTACGAGGAGGTGTTCGGCTTCCCCGCTCTCGGCCGCGGCGCGATAGCCGGGTTACGCATTGCTGCAAGCCGCTGACGTCGTCTTCGGTTATCCCGGCCACGCGCCGGTGCTCCGCGGCGTGACGATGGAGATGCCGGCGGCTAGTTTCGTCGGCATTCTCGGTCCCAATGGGTCGGGCAAGACGACGCTGCTGCGTGCGCTCGCGGGGGTGATTCGGCCGTCGAGCGGGCGGGTGCTGCTCGACGGCCAGGACCTCGCCGGCGTGTCGCGGCAGACACTGGCGCGGCGGATGGCGGTTGTTCCGCAGGAGACGCACCTCGCGTTCGATTACACCGTTCTCGAGGTCGTCCTCATGGGACGTTATCCCTACCTCGGAACGTTTGAAGTCGAAGGACCTGCGGACTTCGCGATCGCGCGCGAGGCGCTGGTGGCAACGGGAACGCTTGCGCTCCAGGATCGGGCGTTCGACACGCTCAGCGGCGGAGAGAAGCAACGCGTGATCATTGCCGCCGCTCTCGCCCAGACCGCCGCCGCCGAACGCGACGGAATCCTTTTGCTCGACGAGCCAACCGTCGCGCTCGATCTCGCCTATCAGCTCGAGCTCGGAACGCTCCTTCGCGATCTCCAGCGGCGGCTGCCGATGGCGATCGCGGTTTCGACCCACGACCTCAATTTCGCCGCGGGCCTGTGTCGTACGCTTGTGCTCCTCAAGGAAGGCGAGGTGCTCGCGACGGGTCCCACCGAGGATGTGCTGACCCCTGAGCACATTCGATTGCTTTACGGGGTCGAAGCGGACGTGATCCGGCACGCAGGCACGGGGCGGATCGTTGTCGTTGCGGTCCGACGCGTGACAGCCGGAAGCCACGCATGACCGCCACGCTAGGCAGACGGCTGACGGTAACCCTGACGGCCTTTGGCCTGCTGGCGGCCGGCACGATCATCATGGCGCCGCTCATTGGCTCCACCCCCATCAGCCTGCGGCGCGCTTTCGACCCGGCCATTCCTTTCGGCGAGAATGTCGACGCGCAGATTTTTTTCATCGCGCGTCTTCCGCGCACGCTTGCGGGAGCGCTCGTGGGCTCGATGCTCGCGTCGGCCGGCGTCGTCTTCCAGGGACTGCTGCGCAATCCGCTCGCGACTCCCTTCACGCTCGGTGTGTCGGCCGGAGCCGCGCTGGGCGCGATGCTCGCGATCACCTTCGGATGGTCGTTCGCATGGGCCGGCGTACCCGCCGCGCCCGCCGCGAGCTTCATCGGTTCGCTGGCCGCTGTTGCAATCGTGTATGTGCTGGCCCGCGCACGCCACCAGGGCCTTTCCACCAACGTCCTGCTGCTCGCAGGCGTGACGATGAATGCGTTCTTCTCGGCGCTCATCCTCTTCGTCCAGTACTTCGCGGACTTCGCCCAGACGTATCGGATCCTGCGCTGGCTGATGGGCGACCTCGACATCAGCAGTTACCAGCCGATCCTGACGGCCCTTCCCCTCGTCGTTGTCTCGTTCGCGGTCTTCGCCTGGCTTGCGCGGCCGCTGAACCTGCTCAGCCTTGGAACCGAGAGCGCGGGCACGCGAGGCCTGAACGTCGTCGGCGCGCAGCGGGCGGCATTCATCAGCGCGTCGCTGGCCACCGGCGCCGCTGTCTCGGTCGGAGGTCCGGTCGGCTTCATCGGCATCATCGTGCCGCACCTCGTCCGCCTGATCGTCGGCCCCGATCATCGGCTCGTGCTTCCGGCCTCGGCGTTGTTCGGCGCGGCCTTTTTGATTGGATGCGATGTCGTCGCGCGAACGGTCATGGCGCCAATCGAATTGCCCGTCGGCGTCATCACGGCGCTCATCGGGGGGCCGTTCTTCTTGTGGTTGCTGGTGAGGAAAAGATGAGGCTCCTCGCATCGCTGGTCGTGCTCGTCGTCCTTGGAGTTTACGGAGTGGACGGAGGCAACGGAGGTAATCACGCTCCGCTGCCTCTTCAGCAGCGGCCTCAGTCAACTCCCCACCGGATCATCTCGCTAATCCCCGCGGTAACGGAAATGCTCTTCGCGATTGGCGCCGGGCCCCAGGTCGTTGCCGTCAGCAGCTTCGACCGCTATCCACCGCAGGTCGAGAAGCTGCAGCGGGTCGGTGCGCTGATCGATCCGGATGTCGAACGGATTCTGTCGCTCAGGCCGGACCTGGTCGCGATTTACGGGAGCCAGGCTGACCTGCGCGCGCAACTGGAGCGCGCAAAAATCCCCATCTACGTGTACAGCCACGCGGCGCTGGCCGACATCACGACGACGATGAAGGCGCTCGGCGAGCGGGTGGGGCACGAGCGGGAGGCTGCCGATCTCGCACGCACCATTGAGACGCGGATCGATGCCACCAGAAAGCGGGTCGCCGGGCAGCCGAGACCGCGCACGCTGATCGTCTTCGATCGGGAACCGCTCGCGCTTCGCGGCATCTATGCGAGTGGCGGGGTTGGGTTCATTCACGACATGGTGGATGCCGCGGGAGCCGAGAATGTCTTCGCCGACGTCAAACAACAGGCGGTGCAGGCGACGACGGAGCTGATCCTGTCCAGACGACCCGAGGTGATCCTCGAGCTGCGCGGCGATACGGTATCGGCTGACATGCGCCGGCGCGAGATCGGCGTGTGGCAGGCTCTATCGTCGGTTCCGGCTGTCGGCGAGGGCCGTGTCTACTTCATCGATCAGCAGCTTACCGTGATCCCTGGTCCACGCGTCGCCGACGCGATCGAGCTCATTGCGCACACGTTGCACGCCGCAAGATAACGGAGGGCGGGAAGGGACCGGAGTTCACAACGAAGGAACGAAGAAAACGAAGACATAAACGAAGAAGACGTCTTTTAAAAACAGAAACCCGACAAACTTCGTTCGTCTTCGTTTACTTCGTTCCTTCGTTGTGAACTCCATTCGCTCCGTCACCTCTTAGCCGAGACGATGGCACTCATGAAGATCCTCCTCTCCTGGAGCAGCGGGAAAGACAGCGCCTGGATGCTGCATGTGCTTCGCAGTGAAGGAATCGGCGAGCCTGGAGCGCTCCTGACAACCGTAAATGAATCGGCAAACCGGGTGGCGATGCATGCCGTCCGGATGGATGTGCTGCAGGCACAGGCTGACTCCGCCGAACTTCCCCTTGTCATCGTCCCCATTCCCTATCCGTGCCCCAACGACGTGTATGAGGCGCAGATGTCGGCGGCCATTGCAAAGGCCAGGGCGGAGGGGTTCACGCACGTGGCATTCGGCGATCTGTTTCTGGAAGACATCCGCCGCTACCGCGAAGAGCGGATGAAAGGCACGGGCCTGACGCCAATCTTTCCGTTATGGCTGCGCCCGACCCATACACTCGCGCGCGAGATGGTCGAGGGCGGGCTGGAGGCCTACCTCACGTGCGTCGATCCGCGCGTGGTCCCCGCATCGCTCGCGGGCCGGCGCTTCGACGCGCGGCTCCTGTCGGATCTTCCGGCCGGCACCGACCCCTGCGGGGAGCGCGGTGAGTTTCACACGTGCGCGGTCGCGGGACCGATGTTCAAGAAGCGGGTCGAGGTGAGCGTCGGAGATACCGTGGAGCGCGACGGTTTCGTCTTCGCGGACTTGGAGTTGACGGAGGGAACGGAGAAGATTCACAACGAAGGAACGATGAAAACGAAGACCTAACGAAGAAATCTTTTTCAAAAAACCGAAAACCCTTCGTTCGTCTCAGTTTACTTCGCTACTTCGTTGTGAACTCCGTTCCCTCAGTCAACTCCAGATCACCGGCGAACTCCACCATCACGCGCTGCGGGATCAAGCCGCGCTCGTAGGCGTCGGCCATCAGACGCTCCAGCCCCTGGCGGCCGCGTTCCCCGTAGGCAAGCGTGAGGTCGTTCACGTACATCCCCACGAAGCGATCGGTCTTCGCGCGATCGAGGCCGCGGCCGAATTGCAGCGCGTACTCGACGGCTTCCGGCCTGTGCGAGAGCGCGTAGGCGATGCTGTCGTGCAGAAGCTTCGACACTTTCGCGATCATCTGCGGCCCGAGGTCCCGTCGGATGATGTTGCCGCCAAGCGGCAGGGGCAACCCGCCCGTCCGCTCCGCCCACCACTCGCCAAGATCCACAATCTTGCGCAGGCCTTCATCCTGATATGTCAGCTGCCCCTCGTGAATGAGCAGGCCGGCGTCCGCTCTGCCGGCGAGGACGGCCTGCTGGATCTCGTCGAAAGGAACGACGACATATTCAAAATCCGGCTCGTAAATACGCAGCGTGAGGTACGCCGTGGTGAGCGTGCCCGGAATCGCGATGCGACTGCCCTTCACGCCCGTCACGCCCGGCACGCCTGCCGCGCCGTAGCTCCCGGATGATCCTTTGGGAGCGAAGGCGGAGCGTGCCGCGCCGTAGCTCCCTTGCGATCCCCTGGGAGCGAAGGCGGGCGCGACCACGATGGGCCCGTACTTGTCCCCCATGCTCGCTCCGTGCGGCAACAAGGCGTACTTGTCAACGAGGTGCGCGTACGCGTGAAACGACACGGCGGTGACTTCGTACTTCCCGTCGAACGCCGCCCGATTGAGCGTCTCGATATCCGACAGGACCTGATCGATGACGATGCCGCCGGTGTCGACATTACCGCTCGCGAGCCCGTAAAACATGAACGCGTCGTCCGAATCGGGACTATGCGCGACGGTGATGCGGGTTTGATTCATAGCTTCCAGCTTCCAGCTCCCAGCTTCCAACGGTTGAACTCTCTCTTGCTTGAGTCCTGCCCGCCGTCCTAGGCCTTTACTCGTGCGGCGCGCAAGGCTCGGACGACGGTGGTGACGCGGTCGATGGCAAAGTCGATGTGCTCGTCAATGGAGGGGCGGCCGAGGCCGAAGCGGATCGATGCGCCGGCGCGATCGCCGACGGCGCCTAGCGCCTGCAACACGTGCGACGGCGCCTGGCTGCCGGAGCTGCAGGCGGAACCGGTCGAGACGGCAAGATCCCCGAGCGCCATCAGCAGGGCCTCGCCTTCGACGTCGTCGAAGCTGACGTGAAGGTTGTGCGGGAGACGTCGATCGCCCGCCGGGCCGTTCAGGCGCACGCCGTCCAGGTTGCTCTGCAACCCCGCGAAGAGCCGGTCGCGCAACCCGGCCAGGCGCGCGGACTCGCGCGGCATTTCCTCGCGGCACACTTCAGCCGCGCGGCCAAGCCCGACGAGACCGGGGACGTTGAGCGTGCCCGAACGCAGCCCGTTCTCGTGCCCCCCGCCGTCAATCTGGCAGGTGAGCTCCAGTTTCGGTTTGCGGCGAGCCACGTAGAGCGCTCCTGCGCCCTTGGGCCCGTAGTACTTGTGCCCTGTCAGCGACAGCAGATCGATTCCGGATTTCGAGACGTCGAGAGGAATCTTCCCTGCCGCTTGCGCCGCATCGGTATGAAAGAGCACACCACGCGCCTGCGCGATCGCGCCAATTTCGGCGAGCGGCTGCAACACTCCAATCTCGTTGTTGGCCGCCATGATGGAAATCAGGACCGTGTGCGGCGTGATCGCATCGCGAAGCTCGTCGAGATCGACAAATCCTTGCGAATCCACGCCGAGCCGGGTGACGCGGCATCCCTCACGCTCGAGGCAGGTGCACGAGTCGAGCACCGACTTGTGTTCGGTTGCCGCCGTGATGATGTGATCGCCGCGATCGCGCCGCGCGTGGACCGCCCCTTTGATGGCGAGGTTGTTGGACTCGCTGGCTCCGCTGGTAAAGACAATCTCGGAGGGGCTGGCGCCGATGAGCGCCGCGACCTGCGATCGCGCCGTGTCGGCAGCTTTCTGCGATTCCCAGCCGTACGCGTGTTGACGGCTGGCCGGGTTTCCGAACTGCTCGGTGAAATACGGCAGCATCGCCTCGAGCACACGGGGGTCGACGGGGGTCGTCGCGTGGAAATCGAGATAGACGGGCCGACTCATGATCACCGCGAGTTCTTGGTGAATGCCAGCGGGACCGCCGGCTGGTCCGGAGGCGGCTCGGTCGAGACTTCCTGGAGCGAACACGTGGCCAGCGCCGCGAGGATGCGATCCTTGATCCGCCACAGTGGATCGCGCACGCTGCACTTCGAATACTGGCCGCAGTTTTCCGCTTCGGTCGAGCAGGCCGTGACCGTGAGCGGCCCATCGATCGCCTGGATGATGTCCGCGACCGAAATCGCGCTGGCCGCTCTGGCGAGACGGTACCCGCCGCGGGTTCCCTGGTGCGACGTCAGCAGGTCGCGCCGCGCGAGCCGCTGCAGCACCTTGGCCATCAGCTCGACGGGAATGTCGTACTGCTCCGCAATCTCGCGCGCGCTCGCCGAGGCCAGATCGGTCCGCGTCGCGAGGTGCTTCATCGCCATGAGCGCGTAATCGGCCTTTTTGGAGAGTCGCAGCATGAATTCAGCCCTTCCGCTTAAAGCAAGGTGCGCGCGCGCGGCATGCCTTTACCAAAGCCCCAACTGCAGCTTGGCGGCCTCGGACATCCGGTCCTTCGTCCAGCCGGGTTCCCACACGACATCAACCTTCGCGTCGGTGACGCCGGCAACACCCTTCACCTTCGACCCGACCTCGGATGGCAACGACTGCGCGGCCGGGCAGCCTGGGGCGGTGAGCGTCATCGTTATGAGCGCCATACCCGATGCGTCGACCGCGACATCGTAAATCAACCCGAGCTCCAGAATGTTCACCGGGATTTCCGGATCGAACACCGTGGAGATGACCTCGAGAATCGCGGGCTTCAACGCCGCGGTCCTGTCCGCATCGGCGGCGAATTCCGTTTTCGTCGTCTCCGGCACCGGGGGCATTGCGTCCGGGATCATAGGCAGCGGTTTCATCTTATTCCGTCGAGGTGCTCTCTTCGCGCTCCAGGGCCGCCTTGAGCGTATGCCAGGCGAGGCTCGCGCATTTGACCCGGACCGGGAACTCCCGCACCCCCGCGAGTACTGAGAGCTTGCCGAGATCTTCAACGGGCTGATCCGGAGGCGTCGTCACGACGTGATGGAAACGCTCGAAGAGGGCACGAGCCTGTTCGACGGTCCGCCCTTTGACGGCATCGGTCATGAGCGACGCCGACGCCTTCGAAATCGCGCACCCGGAGCCCTGGAACGCCACGTCCGTGATCACGTCGCCGTCAACCTGGATATACAGGTTGAGCCGGTCGCCGCAGAGAGGATTGTAGCCCTCCGCGTGGTGGCTTGGCGACACGATCGCCCGGAAATTCCTCGGCCGCCTGTTGTGGTCGAGGATCACTTCCTGGTAAAGGTCGGTCAGGTCCGACATCAGGCAAATACCTCGCGTACGCGCTCGAGGGCTTTGACCAGGACGTCGATTTCCTCGCGCGTGTTGTAAATGCCGAGTGAAGCCCGAATCGTGGCCGTCACGCCGTAGCGATCCATGACTGGCTGCGCGCAGTGCTGGCCCGTCCGGACCGCCACGCCTTCGTTGTCGAGAATGGTGCCGGCGTCGTGAGGATGGACACCCTCGAGCAGGAAGGAGAGCACGCCCGTCTTGTGCCGAGCCTCGCCGATAATACGGGCGCCCTGGATCTCGCGCACCTGCGAGGTCGCGTACTCGAGCACGCCGTCCTCATGTGCGAGCGCGGCCTCCCGATCGATTGCCATCAGATAATCAACCGCCGCTCCGAAACCCGCAACACCGGCGATATTCGGCGTGCCGGCTTCGAACTTGTACGGCACAACGTTGTACAGCGTCTTCTCAAACGTGACTGACGCGATCATGTCGCCGCCGCCCTGATATGGCGGCATCGCTTCGAGGAGCGACCGCCGGCCGTACAACACGCCCACGCCGGTCGGTCCGAACATCTTGTGGCTCGAGAAGGCGTAGAAGTCGGAATCGAGCGCCTGCACATCGACGGTGAGGTGCGGCACGGCCTGCGCGCCATCGATCAGGACGACCGCCCCGCGGGCATGCGCCTGCTCGATGATCTCGCGAACCGGATTGACTGTTCCGAGGGCATTCGACACGTGGCTCATCGCGACGATCCGCGTACGGGGCGACAGCAAAGCCGCGTACTGCTCGAGGTCGATCTCGCCGCGGTCGTCGATCGGGACTATTCGCAGAACCGCGCCCGTCTGTTCGCACAGCATCTGCCAGGGGACGATGTTCGAGTGATGCTCGAGCCAGGAGATGACGATCTCGTCGCCGGCCCGAAGAATGGGCCGGCCATAGCTCTGTGCGACGAGGTTGATGCCGTCGGTCGTTCCCTTCGTGAGGACGATGGTTTTTTCATCCGGGGCGTTGATGAAGGCTGCGGCCCTGGCGCGTGCTCCCTCGTAGAGAGCCGTCGCCCGCTCGCTCAGCAGGTGCGTAGCCCGATGGATGTTTGCGTTCGCGTGGCGATAGTAATCGTCCATCGCGTCCAGCACGGCCTGCGGCTTCTGGCTGGTGTTCGCACTGTCGAGGTAGACGAGCGGCTTCCCGTGCACGCGCTCCGACAGGATCGGAAAATCCCGCCGCACCTTCAGCACGTCAAACGTAGTGCGGACCGCGGCCGATGCAGAGGGGACCGAGGAGGTCATACCGCATCAATCTCCGCGAGGTCCTTCGCGAGCTGCGCGTAGAGCTCTCCTTCGAGCGCCACTCGCAGCGGCTCGACCTTGACGCGATCGAGGATATCGCCCGCAAACGCATGAATCAGCATGTCGCGCGCCTCGAAGTACGTCAGCCCTCGCGCGCGCAGGTAAAAAATCGCGTCTTCATCAAGCTGTCCAATCGCCGCGCCGTGCGTGCACTTCACGTCGTCGGCAAAAATCTCGAGCTGCGGCTTCGTATTGATCGACGCGTTGTCCGAGAGGAGCAAGGCCCGGTTGGTCTGCTTGGCGTCGGTCTTCTGCGCATCCTGCCGCACGATGATCTTGCCGTTGAACACCGCGCGCGCTTTGCCGCCGAGAATGCCCTTGTAGATTTCGTGGCTCGGGCAGTGCGCCTTCGCGTGATCGATGGACGTGTGGTTATCGACCAGGCGATCCCCGTCCGCAAGATAGAGACCGTTCAGCGTGCACTCCGCCCCTTCTCCGTCGAGGAGGGCGCTGGCGTCGTTGCGCACGAGCTTGCCGCCGAGCGAGAACGAATGGGATGAGAAGGTCGCGCTCCGCGCGGCATGAATGTGCATGCTCGCAACGTGGAAAGCATCGACGCTCTCCTGCTGCACCTTGTAGTGGTCGACGACCGACCCTTCACCGGCAAAAATCTCGGTGACCGCGTTCGTGAAATAGGCCGAGCCGCGCGGGCCGACGTATGTCTCGACGATGCGTGACTGACTTCGATCACCGGCGACGATCAGCGCACGGACGTTCGTCATGATCGGGCCGGAAGTCGGCGACGCCGTCGTGACAAAGAGCATGTGCAACGGCTGCTCGAGCACCACGCCGTCGGGAATGTACACGTACGCGCCGTCGGCGGCGAGCGCCGTGTTCAGCGCCGTAAAGGCCTTCGTCCCGAAGTCGGCAAGCTGCCCGAGGTATCGCTGGACGACGTCGGCCTGCTCGGTTACCGCAGCCGCCAGGGAGCCGACGCGGACACCGGCCGGAAGCGCGTGCGCGCGCGACAATTCCGGCACGAAGCGGCCGTTCACGACGACGATGCGGTTTGCAGCGTCGCTGTAGAGGTACCCCGCAAGCTCGTCTTCGGTCGCGTGGACCGCATCGGCGCCCGTCGGCCTGAATTCCGCCGACGCGATGGGCGCGATGTTCGTGAAGCGCCAGTCCTCGTCGCGCACGGTCGGGAACCCAAGCGCGGCGAACCGCGACGCGCCGCGATCCCGGAGGTCCTGGAGCCAGCGCGGTCCCCCTTGCGGGCGCTGTTCGAGGGCCGCGAGCCACGGCTGAAGTCGTTCCGCCACCTGCGTCATCGCGCTCATGCTCCGACCGGCTGCGCGCCGGTTTCGATCCAGCCGTAACCCCTCTTTTCGAGCTCGAGCGCCAGTTCCTTCCCGCCGGACTTCACGATCCGGCCGGCGCTGAGGACGTGCACGTAATCAGGAACGATGTAGTCGAGCAACCGCTGGTAGTGGGTGACAACGATGATGGCGCGCTCCGGCGTGCGCATCGCGTTGACGCCGGATGCGACCAGCTTGAGCGCATCGATGTCCAGGCCCGAGTCGGTTTCGTCGAGAATCGCGAGTTTTGGTTCGAGCAGGGACATCTGGAAGATCTCGTTGCGCTTCTTCTCACCGCCCGAGAAGCCCTCGTTCACCGCGCGGCTCAACATGCTCTGATCGATCTCGAGGAGCTTCGACTTCTCCTTGATCAGCTGCATGAACTCCATCGCGTCGAGCTCCGGCTGGCCCTGATGCTTCCGCTTGGCGTTGAGAGCGGCCTTGAGGAAATACGCGTTATTCACGCCGGCGATCTCGACCGGGTACTGGAACGCCATGAACACACCTTCACGGGCGCGCTCGTCCGGATCCATGTCGAGGAGATCCTTGCCCTCGAAGGTCACGTTCCCGCCCGTGATTTCGTATTCGGGATGCCCGGACAGGGCGCGCGCGAGCGTGCTCTTGCCGGACCCGTTGGGACCCATGATGGCGTGGACTTCACCGGCATTCACGTGCAGGTTGATCCCCTTCAGGATCGGTTTGCCTTCGACGTTGACCTGGAGGTTTTTGATATCAAGCATTATTTAGTCTTGTCGCGGGGCCCCACCCCCGCGACCTGCCAGCCCTCGCTATCGCTCGGGCCGCTGTTTATTCACAATGGGGTGGAATTCGTTGCTATCCTACGGACCCTTCCAAAGACACGCTGAGCAGCTTCTGCGCTTCGACGGCGAACTCCATTGGCAGCTCGCGGAACACTTCCTTGCAGAAACCGCTGACAATCATGTTCACGGCGTCTTCCGTCGTGAGCCCCCGCTGCCGGCAGTAGAAGATCTGGTCTTCGCCGATCTTCGACGTGGACGCCTCGTGCTCGACTCTGGCCGAGGTGTTGCGGATTTCGAGATAGGGGAACGTGTGCGCGCCGCACTTGTCGCCGATGAGCAGCGAGTCGCACTGCGAGTAGTTGCGCGCGTTCTTCGCGTTCTTCCCGATGCGCACCTGGCCGCGATACGTGTTCTGCCCGTGACCCGCGGAAATCCCCTTCGACACAATCGTGCTGCGCGTGTTCTTGCCGAGGTGGATCATCTTCGTGCCGGTATCGGCCTGCTGCCAGTTGTTCGTCGTCGCAACGGAATAGAACTCGCCGATCGAATGATCCCCCTGCAGAATGCAGCTCGGGTACTTCCACGTGATCGCGGAGCCCGTCTCCACCTGGGTCCACGTGATCTTCGAGCCTCGCCCCGCGCAGAGACCGCGTTTGGTGACGAAGTTGTAGATGCCCCCCTTGCCGTCCTTGTCGCCGGGGTACCAGTTCTGGATCGTCGAGTACTTGATCGTCGCGTCGTCGTGCGCAACGAGCTCGACCACGGCGGCGTGGAGCTGATTCTCGTCGCGCATCGGCGCCGTGCAGCCCTCGAGGTAGCTGACAAACGACCCCTCCTCCGCGATGATGAGCGTGCGCTCGAACTGGCCGGTGTCTTTCGCGTTGATGCGGAAGTAGGTCGAGAGCTCCATCGGACAGCGAACGCCCTTCGGGATGTAGGCGAACGAGCCGTCGCTGAAGACCGCGGAGTTCAGCGCCGCGAAGAAATTGTCGGTGTGCGGCACGACCGATCCGAGGTACTTCTTGACGAGATCGGGATGCTCGCGCACCGCATCCGAGAAGGACATGAAGATGATGCCCTGCTTCGCAAGCGTCTCCCGGAACGTCGTGGCCACCGAGACGCTGTCGAACACCGCATCGACCGCGACCCCGGCCAGGAGCATCTGCTCCTCGAGCGGGATGCCCAGCTTGTTGAAGGTAGCCCGGACTTCCGGATCCACTTCATCGAGGCTGTTGAGCACCTTCTTCTTCTTCGGCGCCGAGTAGTAGACGATGTCCTGGTAGTTGATCGGCTCGAACTTGACGTTCTGCCAGCTCGGCTCCTTCATCGTGAGCCACAGGCGATACGCTTTCAACCGCCACTCCAGCAGCCACTCCGGCTCCCCTTTCTTCTCTGAGATGAGACGGACGACATCTTCGCTCAGGCCCTTGGGGATCGTCTCGCTCTCGACGTCGGTGACGAAGCCGTACTTGTATTCGCGAGTTGCAAGTTCTTCGATGGTCTCGGTTGATGTGGACATGTAAAGTTGCCAGTTACCGGTTGCCAGTTTCCAGACGCCAGTCTCCAGTGCGCGAACCAGAACTGTGCTGGCCACTGGCAACTGGGAACTACACGCTAAAGCTCGTACCACACCCGCATGTGCTCTTGGCATTCGGGTTATTGAAAATGAATCCTCGGCTGACGAGCGCCGTGTCGTAGTCGAGCGTCGTTCCTTGTATGAACTGATAGCTCTTCGGATCGACGAAAACCTTCGACTCTTCCGCCCCCTGGAACACGTGATCGCCTTCGCGCGGCGCGGCTTCCCACGCAAACGTGTAGCTCAAACCGGAGCAGCCGCCGGCCTTGATCCCGATGCGGAGTCCGCCGCCAGGGATGCCGTTCTTGAGCGTCAATTTCCGGATCAGGGCGGCCGCGTTTTCGCTGATTTGAAGCATGTCCCTTGAGTCCATGGTCATCGTCCCAGTGAAATTCAGAGGCCTGTCCCTTATCTACGACCAGAACAGTCCTATATTAGTCCCGTCACACAACCAGACGCAAGGGTGCAGACGCACAGATCCAGGCGCCAAGGTCGAGGTAATAGGAGGCACGGAGCCAAGTATCCCAGCGCAAGGGGTCTATAGCTCATCAGCACACAACCCCTTGAGGTTCTGTCACCTTTCGCCTAAACTTCGTCCGAACGTGGATCTCGCGACGATTGCCACTTTCGGTGCCGGATTGATGGTTGGACTCCTGGTGACAGGGGCGGTGTGGACGTTCGCCCGGTCAGCTCTCAGCCAGCGCGCCACCGAGCTCGCAGCGGGCAACGCGTCGCTCAGCCTCCTTCAACAGGAACTTTCGGGCGCCCAACAGCACTGCGCCAGGCTTGGCGCCGAGCTCGAGGCGGAGCGCCGGGCAGCGGCTGCCAGGGAAACGAGCCTGCGGGAAACCTTCGCGGCGCTGTCGCACGAGGCGCTCGAACGCAACAACCGGGCCTTCCTTGACCTCGCGCAAACCAAGCTTGGAGAGTTTCAGCAAACCGCGCGCGTCGATATGGACGGCCGACACAAAGCGATCGCCGATCTGGTGCAGCCGCTCAAGGACTCGCTGGCTCGCGTCGATGGCAAACTGCAGGAAGTCGAGAAAGAACGAGCCGGCTCCAGCGCGAAACTCGACGAGCAGCTCCGGGCGCTGGCTCACACGCATCAGTCGCTGCAGGTCGAGACGAACAAGCTCGTGCGGGCACTCCGGTCACCGAACCAGCGGGGACGCTGGGGCGAAGTGCAGCTCCGGAACGTTGTCGAACGCTCGGGCATGGTCGCGTACTGCGATTACGCCGAGAAAGAGTCGGTCACGAGCGACGGGCGGCGCCTCACGCCCGACATGATCGTGCGGCTCCCGAATGGCGCCTGCATCGTGATCGATTCGAAGGTGCCGATCGACGCGTACCTGAATGCGGCGGACAATACCGACGACGCGGCGCGTGAGTCGCTTCTGAGGGACCACGCGCGTCAAGTGCGCGATCACATCAAGGCGCTTGGCGCGAAAAGCTACTGGGCGCGCTTTTCGCCCGCGCCCGAACTGGTCGTCATGTTTCTGCCCGGCGATCCGTTGCTCAGCACGGCTTTGCAGGTCGATCCGTCGCTCTTTGAATTCGCCGTCGATCAGCGGGTGATTCCGGCGTCGCCGCTGACTCTCGTGGCGCTTCTTCGCACGGTGGCGACCGCGTGGCAGCAGCAGCGCCTGGCCGAGAATGCCGAAGAAATCCAGATCATGGGGAAGGAGCTCTACGAGCGCTTGACGACCATGGCGGAGTACGTCGCACAGGTCGGAATCGCGTTGAAGCGGGCCGGCACGGCGTACGACGACTTCGTGGGCTCGCTCGACGCGCGCGTCCTCGTATCGGCGCGCCGCTTCCGCGACCTCGGCGTCAGCGCGCCGAAAGAGTTGCCGGACATTCCGCCGGTGCATCTCGAGATGCGCGAACCGCGCGCCGCCGAACTCAGGGTCCCAACCCAGGAGTCGTTGATCGACGCCGGGATCGTCCGCCTTCGCGCCGGAGACAAGACCGGCGCTTCGGCGTGACAAGTCCGCGCGTCGGCGGCGCACGTCCACGCGTCGGCTGTGATAAGCGGCGTGTCGGCGTCACAAGTCGGCACGCCGGCGAGACAATCGGGCGGAGGTTGAGCCTATTTGAGACCCGAGGTCATGGTCACCGTCGCGCGCACCTCGAGCTCGCCGGGCACAATTGGCGGTGCCGTGTCAGCCTGCATCGCAGCAGACTGGCGCATCATCATCACGGGCCGCGGCTCGATCGTCGGCGCGCGGTGCTCTTCAATCCGCAACACACGATCCACCCGTAATCCGGCGCCCGATGCGGCGGCCTCGGCACGGCCGCGTGCGTCTGCCACGGCTTTCCGCAGGGCCTCGCGCTCGGCCGCCGCGCGGTCCTTCAGATCGAATCGCACGCCGCTGACCGACGTCGCGCCGGAGCCGACGGCAGCGTCCAGGACTTCGCCGGCCCGGGCGATCTCGTCCACGCGCACCTCGACTCCGTTCCGCGCGACATAATCGCGCAGCGTCTGCCGTCCATTCGCGTAGTCGAACTCCGGCTGAAGGTCGTAGCCCGACGTGCGGATCGCATCGGCTGGCAGCCCCAGCGCTCTCAGCTTGTCGAGCACGGCCTTCATCGCGTCCGCGGTCGCCCGCTGCGCCTCCTTCGGGCCTCGCGCGCGCGATTCCGCGGCAACCGACACCCAGACCCTGTCCGGAGCCAGCTTCACCACCCCTTCCCCCGTCGTCAGAATCACCGGCCCTTCTGACGCAGGAGACGGCGTCTGCCCGGCAGAGGCCAGTGCCGGCCCACCCGCCACCAGCAGAAAAGACAAAATGGAGTGCAACATGACACTCATTCTTCCGCCTAAAGGCGGAAGCCACAAAGAGGAAAATGGGCCGCCTGAAGGCGGAAGCCGCGAAGAGGAAAATGAGGCCAGCCGGTAGCCGCTGGCCACTACGGGGAGCAGGCGATTCGGAAACCGATCCCGTATGAGTATGTGTCGGGCGGCACTTTGTGGCGGTGGCTGCAGGACAGCATCGCCGTGTCAGCAGAGAGCCAGCTGCCGCCGCGGACGACTCGCAACGTGCCGTCGCGGGGACCCGTGGGCGATCGAGGTGGAGACGTGGCGTAGTACGTCGGACTGTGCCAGTCGTGCACCCACTCCCACACGTTGCCCGCCATGTCGAACAACCCGTATCCGTTGGGCGGGTACGTGCTCCAGCCTGTGGTTCCCCGGCCGGTTCTGCGCGAAGGATCCGTGAGAAAGTTCGCCACAGTGCGATCGAGGCGGTCTCCGCCTGGATAGCGTTTTTCCTCGAGGCCGCCGCGCGCCGCCTTTTCCCATTCTGCCTCCGTGGGGAGCCGCACGATGCGCCCGCTCGCGGCCGTAAGCCAGGCGATATATGCGATCGCATCCTCCCACCGGACGAGCGTGACGGGATGGTCCAATCGATCAGGCGGGGCCTGCGAGTCCAGCCAGACATACGGCTGGCCGGCCGCACGAAAGGCGCCCTCACGATCGTGTCCACCGGCGGTTACGACGAGCGGTAGTTCGTAGATAGCCGGCGCGCGATGGCCGGTGTCATGCACGAACCGCTGATACTCCGCGTTTGTCACCGGATGGATGGCGATCAAAAAATCGTCGAGGTGGACCTCGTGCGCGGGCCGTTCGTCGTCGTTTGCATCGTCTCGTCCCATGATGAATTCTCCGGACGGGATGAGCGCAAACTCCGGTAGAAGATCAAGAGGCATGAAGGGATTGCAGGGTGCCCACAGGATAACGCAAGTTGTCGACCGTCGCTGGCGCTTCGGAGCCTCAATGGTTTCAGTTACACTTCCGGTGCGATGAGGCTCGAACCGTTTGCCATGGAAAGGCTGCAGTCCACATGGGAAAACCGCGTGGCCTGGAACCTTGCGGAAAGCGGCGTGCACCCGCTTCGTCTCGAAGAGCTTGCGGTCAGCGAGGAGGACCGCGCGGCTTTGTTCGGGCAAGAGCTCGGCTACACGCAGACGAACGGAACGCACGAGCTGCGCGCAGCGATCGCGTCGATGTATCCGGGGGCGCGGCCGGAGCATATCGAGGTCACCAACGGCGGCTCGGAGGCCAACTGTATCGCGCTCTGGCACCTCGTCGAACCCGGCGACGACGTGGTGATGATGCTGCCCAATTACATGCAGATGCGCGGCCTTGCGCGCGGGCTGGGCGCGGTCGTGCGGGCATGGCCGCTGGTCGAGGAGGCCACGAGATGGCGCGTGGATATCGAGGCGCTCGACGGCATGGTCTCGCCCAGTACCAAGCTGATCCTCCTCTGCAATCCGAACAATCCGACGGGCGCCCGTCTCACCGCGAATGAGCTGAATGAGATCTGTCGGGTCGCCGGCCGGGTGGGCGCTTGGATCGTGTCGGATGAGATCTATCGTGGCGCCGAGCTCGACAGCATCGAGACGGCCACCATCTGGGGCCGATACGAGCGCGCCATTGTCACGAGTGGACTGTCGAAGGCGTTCGGCCTGCCGGGGCTGCGGATCGGGTGGGTCGTCGGCCCGCCGGGGCTCATCGACGAACTGTGGGGCGTGCACGACTACACGTCGATTGCGCCCGGCGCCCTGAATGACCGGCTGGCACGCGTCGCGCTGGCGCGGCGCGACTTCATTCTGGCGCGGACCCGCGGCATTGTCGCGGCGAACTATCCGGTCGTGCGGAATTGGATTCAAGGTCGAGCACCGGCGCTGACACACGTGGCCCCGGAGGCCGGCGCGATCGTATTCGTACGGTATCGGCAGGCGATCAATTCGACCGCACTCATCGAACGGCTGCGCGACGACCAGAGTGTGCTGCTGGTGCCCGGCGACCACTTCGAGATGGACGGCTACCTGCGGATCGGCTTCGGCAACCATCCCGCCCATCTGGCCTCCGCTCTCGAACTCGTCGGGAAAGTTCTGGACGGCATCGCGTGAACGGCTGCTTCCGCGCTGACCTGGCGCTCGTCGGGTTCGGAAATGTCGCGCGACGTTTTGCTCTGCTCCTCGAGGACCGTCGCGAGGTGCTGATGCGCGAGTACGCGCTCGACTGTCGAATCGTGGGCGTCGCCACGCGGCGCCACGGCGGACGATACGACCCGCGCGGCGTGGATGTGGCGGAGCTCGACGGAAGTGGACCGCGCACCGGCGGGACGGCGTCGGCCGCCATGCACATCATCGATCGGCTTGGACAATCGGACGCGGAATTCCGAGTCGTCGTTGAAACAACGACGCTCGATATCGCCGCGGGGGAACCCGCGATCGAGCACGTCCGCGCCGCTTTCGCGGCCGGCTGCCATGTGATCACGGCCAATAAGGGACCCGTGGCCTTTGCGTATGCGCGTTTGCGCGACGAAGCAGAGGCGGCCGGTGTGAGCTTTCTGTTCGAAGGCGCCGTGATGGACGGGATTCCGATCTTCAATCTTGTTCGAGAGACACTGCCCGCGGTGACGCTTCGAGGTTTCCGGGGCGTCGTCAACAGCACCACCAATCACATTCTGACCGCGATCGAGCGAGGTGAGCGGTTCGACGAGGCACTCGCGCGCATGCAATCCGAGGGAATCGCTGAAGCGGATGCTTCGCTCGATATCGACGGGTGGGACGGCGCGGCCAAGGCCGCCGCGCTCGCGAATGTGCTGCTCGACGCGCGGCTCTCGCCGCACGCGGTACACCGGATCGGCATTCAGGAGGCCGACGGGGTGCGCGCGCGGCAGGCCGTTGCGGACGGCAAGCGGTTGAAGCTCGTCGCATCAGCTGTTCGCGATCGCAACGGTGGCGTGTCCGCCGCAGTCGAACCGGTCGAATTACCGTCGTCGGACATCCTGGCCGGTCTCGACGGCAAAGCCAACGCCCTGGTACTCCAGACCGATCTCCTGGGAGACCTCGCGATCTGTCAGCTGGAGGGAAACCTCACGCACACCGCGTACGCGCTCCTGAGCGATCTCGTCACGATTCGGAGGCGGCTAGCGCGGCCCGCAGCGCCGGCTCGTCGAATCCTTTAATCGCGTGGCCGTTCACGATTGTGACAGGGACGACGCGAAAGCCGAGCGCGAGCAGTCGGTCATACGCCGAGTCGTCTTCCTCGACGTTCATGGCCGTGAAGGCGTGCCCTTCGCGTGAAAGAAACTCTTTCACCAGATCACAGCTGAGTCAATGGGAGCCGGTGTACACGATGATGTCTGTCACCATTCTTCGATTGTATGTCCGCTGACACCGCACCACTCGACGGCTTGCTGGTGCTGGACTTCACGCGCGTCCTCTCGGGCCCGTATTGCACGATGCTGCTCGCGGACATGGGCGCGCGTGTCATCAAGATCGAGCAACCCGGCCGCGGCGACGACACCCGCGCGTGGGGCCCGCCGTTCGTCAACGGCGAAAGCGCGTATTTCCTCAGCATCAACCGGAACAAGGAAAGCCTGACACTCGACTTGAAGCATCCAGACGCCGGACGGGTGCTCGATCCGCTGCTGCGACAGGCCGACGTGCTGGTCGAGAATTTTCGTCCCGGCACGATGGAGCGCCTCGGTCTCGGATACGAGTCGGTGGCGGGCCGATGGCCGCGCCTCGTGTATTGCTCGATTTCCGGCTTCGGGCAAACGGGGTCCCGCTCGGCTGAACCGGGATACGACGCGGTGATCCAGGCCGAGGCCGGCCTCATGAGCATCACTGGCGCCGCGGACGGTCCGCCGTTCAGACTCGGCGTCGCAATCGCCGATATCGTGAGCGGCATGTACGCCACGCAGGGGATCGCGATGGCGCTCCTGGCGCGCGCCCGCACAGGCCGCGGACAGCGTGTCGACGTCGGCATGCTGGACGCGACAGCCTCGCTCTTGACCTACCAGGCGGGGATTTACTTTGCCACAGGCGTCACTCCGGGGCGGATGGGCAACCGGCATCCGACGATCGTTCCGTACGAAACCTTTCAGGGATCGGACGGCGAGTTCGTGGTTGCGGTTGGAAACGACGAACAGTGGCGCCGCTTCTGCCGGAGCATCGGCCTGGCTCCGCTCGCCGACGACGAGCGGTTCGCGACAAATCGCGCGCGCGTCAGTCATTACGACGAGCTGCGTCCCCTGCTCGCCGACCGGCTACGCTCGAGGCGCCGCGACGAATGGGTTCGCGATCTGAAGGCGGGGGAGGTCCCATGCGGCTCGGTGCGTGACGTGGCCGAAGTGCTCGAGGACCCGCAGCTCGACGCGCGGCGGATGGTCGAGACCGTCGACCACGTCTCGGCCGGGGCGGTCCGCGTGCTCGGCGTCCCCGTCAAGCTCTCCGACACGCCGGGCGCGGTCCGAACCGCGCCGCCGGCGCTCGGCGAGCACACCGATCGGATTCTCAAGGAGGACGCCGGATTGACAGAGGGTGAGATCAAGACGCTTCGTTTGTCAAAGGCGATCTGACGCGCAACGTTCCGCGACAGTTTGCCGTTGCTCGGCGTTGCACGGAGAAGACGATCTCACGCGGAGCAAGCAGAGACGCAGAGATCGCCGAGAGGCTGCACGAACCGCCCTTCCGTCAGGGCCGGCCTGCGCCGGCGCCACGAGGGTTACGAGATCTCAGAAACAAACAGCCGGGAGTTTCAATGCGCTGCTTGTTTCTGAGATCTGGTGACCCTCCTGCTCGCGCGGAGCGCGAGCTGCCGGAGGGGCATGAGCAGCCGCTTCCTTACTTGTCTTCTCCGCGGCCTCAGCGCTCTCTGCGCGAGACCACTCTCCGATCTCCACGAGAGGTTAGCGTTCGAGCAATTCGACGATTTCCTCGAGCAGGAATGCGAGCACGTCTTCCTCGGTGAGATCCGCAACCGGCGCGCCGCCGCCGAGCGCGCGTTCTGAGCTGATCATGCGCCGGCCGCGCCCTCGCGTCGTGCGGCCGACAACGGCGGGGGGATCGGACGTGTCGTCGAGCACGAGCTCGATGAACTTTTCGGGGGATCGTTCGCTCGCCAGCCGGATCGATGCGGCCGGAGTGAACACGGTGAAGCCGTGCCCCTCGGCGTTCAACGCTGCGGCAAACTGATGAAAGATCGGTGCGGCGCGCTGGCCGAGGAACCCGTCGTAATCGCGCGCCGCGGCATCCGTGCGCGTGCGCCGCTCGGCGGCCGCGTGTCGCCCTTTTTCGATGGCGGCAAGAAGGCGCCGCCGCACTTCCGAGACTTCCACGCGCTCAGGCCCTTCTCTCGACGCCCGAGACGTCGATGCCGTCGCGCTCGAGCGCCGATATCAACGCGGCGCGATCGGGCGCGCATCCACAGGCGGTCCGTATGTCGACGACGCCGTCGCGAACCAGCGCACCCAGCGAATCGATCATCGTCTTCATCCCCAGACTGCGACCGCTTTCGATGGCGATCGGCAGCCGCGCGGTGGCGCCGTCGAGGACGAGCTTGCGTACCGCGGGACTGCTGAGGAGCACTTCGCGTGCGGCGATCCGGCCGCCGGCGACTTTTGGAACCAGGATCTGCGCCACGACCGCGCGGAGGGCGCCCCCAAGCGAGGCCCGTACCGCCGGGCGGCGATCTGCCGGGAAGGCATCGATGAGCCGCTCGATCGCGCCGGGGGCGGTTGGCGCCGAGATCGATCCAAACACCAGACGTCCCGCGCGCGCGGCGTCGAGCGCCGCGACGAGTGCTTCCGGGGCCCTCAGATCTTCAATCACGAGCACATCCGGACCTTCGCGCAGCGCCGCGCGTGCTGCGGTGGCGATCGCGTCACCGTCGCCGCGAACCTCGCGCTGGCTGATAAACGACAGCCGCTTCTCGTGCACGTGCTGGATCTGCGACTCGATGGTGATGACGTGGTCGTAGCGTGTGGAGTTGATGACGTCGACAAACGCGCTGAGGAGCGCCGACTTCCCGCTCGATCGAGGTCCGGCGACGACAACCAGGCCGTCGGCCTCGGCGCAGAGCGCCTGCAGTTCGAGACCAAGACCGACTTCATCGGCCGTACTCACGTCGTCTGAAGGCAGGTGGAAAATCAGACCGGCGCCGGTTTGATCGTGGAACGTCACGCAGCGCACGCGGCCCACACCCGGCACCACGCAGGTCCATTCGGGGGCGGCGTTCGCGACAAGATCGCGGGGGGCGAACTCGTAGATGAAGCGCTCGACGTCGCCGCTCGCGATGGCCGCCTGGATGCCCACGAGCGCGATCTGCCCTTCGACGCGCATCATCGGGCGCGCGTCGACCAGCGCGTAGACGGTCGAGGCGCGATGTCCGGCCGCCGCGCGCAGCAACTCGACGAGCGACGCCTCGGTCGATGCCGCGGCCGCCTGAGCCGGCGGCTGCGGTGGTTGAAGCTTCAGTGGCGGACGCGGCATCGGACGGACGACAGCCACTGCGGCGAGCGCCGCGTCCGCCTCGGCAAAGCGCGCAGATTGGGCATTCGCGGCAGCCAGTGAGGCGGCGGCCAGCTCCGCCTCCGCCTGCGCGGCCAGGGCCGACTGCCCCTCTGCTGCCATCACCGCTTCGGCCTCTGCTGCGAGCGCGGCTTCGTTCTCGGCCGCCTTCGCGGCCAGATCACGCGCCGCCTCGGCGCTCAGGGCCGCCGCCTTCTCAGCCAGCACCCGTTCCGCTTCGGCGCGCAACGCAGCTTCCTTCGCGACGAGCGAGCGATCCGCTTCCGCAACCAGCTCGGCTTCTCGCGCCGTCAACGCGGCCTTCGCTTCGGCGACAATCGCATCCGCCTTCGCCGCGAGAACACGCTCAGCTTCCGCGGCCAGGGCCGCTTCCTTCGCGGCGAGCGCCGCATCCGCCTCCGCGATCCGCCTGCCGACCGCCGCTTCGGCCTCCGCGACAACCGCCGCCACTTTCGCGGCGAGAACACGAGCAGCTTCCGCGCTTAGGGCGGCTTCCTTCGCGGCAAGGATTCGGTCCGCTTCCGCAATCAGCGCAGCTTCGCGTGCCGCAAACGCGGCTTCAGCTTCCGCAACCAGCGCAGCTTCTCGTGCCGCGAACGCGGCTTCCGCCTCCGCGACTAC
>JBBQEJ010000048.1:0-32370 GCA_038320555.1 Vicinamibacterales bacterium
AATCCGCTTCGGGAAGCACGAGCGTCAGGGTGCGTGTGGGGTTTGACTCGCCGTTGATCATGCTTTGCATGATAGAAAATCGCACCCCCGCGTGTCGCGCATAACTTTCTGATGGAATCGATGCATCAGGTAGATGGCCGACGCATTTGGGCCGTGCATAACAGCCATGCCCTGGACGCATGCTTCTTCAGTTGCCAGTTGCCAGTTGTCAGCTTCCAGTTTCCAGCGGGCCTGGAGTGGTAGCTGGTGTCCTGAAAGCTGAAAGCTGGCAACTGACGGCTGGAACCTGGAAGCAACTGGCAACTGGCAACTGGTAACTGGCAACTGGCAACTGGTAACTGGTAACTGGTAGCTGGAAGCTGGCAGCTGGCAGCTTTTACTGCGCCGTTTCTCCTGGCTTCAGCACCAGCACGTCGATCCCGAGCGGCTCGACGAGCTTTTTGAGCCGTTCAGGCGTGCCGGTCAGCACCGGGAACGTGCCGTAGTGCATGGGCACGATCTGGCGAACGCCGAGCATTCGCGCCGCCACCGCGGCGCCCTCGGGGCCCATGGTGAAATGATCGCCTATCGGCAGAAAGCCGATCTGCGGGGCGTGCATCTCCGCGATGAGCCGCATGTCACCGAAGACGGCGGTGTCCCCCGAAAAATAGAATGCCTGGTGATCCTCCATCCGGACAATGAAGCCGGCAGGCTGGCCGAGGTACACGATCGTGTCGTTCTCGACCACGCTGCTCGTGTGGATTGCCGGCACCATCGTCACATCGAGTCCCGCAACCGAGACGGTGCCGCCGATCCCCATGCCCTGGATGTTCTGGAGCCCCTTCCTCTCGAGCCAGAGCGCGAGTTCGTATACGGCGACCGCGGGCGCGCCCGTCGCCCGCGAGACCGCCGGGACGTCACTCGTGTGATCTGAATGACCGTGGGAGACGAGGATCAGATCGGCGGCGGTAATCTTCTTCATGTGTGGCGGGCACACCGGGTTCTGCTCGAGAAACGGATCGGTCACAATCCGCTTCCCTCCTGGCGTAGTAATCACGAACGTCGAATGCCCGTACCACGTGATGGAGAGCTTTTGCATCGCCATGCCCCTATTCTGCGACTAGAGGTGGTTTCAAAGCCACTTCCGCCTGCCACGACGACCTCGCGCAGAGAACGCCGAGACCGCGGAGAAGACAAGAAAGCAATGCGGCGGGCTACACGGGTCCGGCGACTCGTGCATCGCGCGAGCAGGGGGGCCACGAGGTCTCCTGAAACAAGCAGCGGTGGCTCACGGGCTGTTCGTTTCGGGAATCTCGTGGCCCTCCTGACGGACCAGAGGGGTCGCTCATCTGCCTCTGCGGCCTCTGCGCCCTCGGCGCGAGATCGTCTTCTCCGCGCAGCCGACGGGCGAAGTCGCGCACGGTATAATCGAGGTGCATGCAGGCAATCCCGATGAACCTGATTCGGGGGCGGAAGAAGCGCGCGGACGACGTGCCGCGCGTGCCGAAGCCGGACTGGCTGAAGGTGCGGGCTCCCGGGTCGGAGAACTATCACCGGCTCAAGGGGCTGATGCGGACGCTTGGCCTGCACACCGTCTGCGAGGAAGCGAACTGTCCGAACATCGGTGAGTGCTGGCATCATGGCACCGCCACGTTCATGATCCTGGGCGACACGTGCACGCGCTCGTGCGGGTACTGCAACGTCATCCACGGCGCGCCGAAACCGCCGGATCCGCGCGAGCCGGCCCACGTCGCGAGCGCCGTCCACGCCATGGAACTCGCGCACGTCGTGATCACGTCGGTTGATCGTGATGACCTGCCGGATTTCGGCGCCGCGCATTTCGCGCAGACGATCGCCGAGACACGCGCCCGTATTCCGCACTGCCGCGTCGAAGTGCTGATTCCCGATTTCAAGGGAGATGAAGCGGCGCTTCGCACGGTGCTCGACGCCGGGCCGGACGTCCTCAACCACAACATCGAAACAGTGCCGCGGATGTACCGGATGGCGCGACCGGGTGGACGCTACGATCGCGCGCTTCAGCTGCTCGAGCGGTCACGCTCATACGCCCCTGACATCCCCACAAAGTCGGGCCTGATGGTCGGCCTTGGCGAAGAGTGGGATGAGCTCGTCCAGACCCTTCGCGACCTGCGCACAGTCGGATGCCAGATGGTAACGATCGGACAATATCTCCGGCCGTCGCTGGCTAATCTGCCGATGACCCGGTACTACGCGCCGGGGGAGTTCGCTGAGTTGAAGCGCATCGGCATGGAGCTTGGCTTCGGCCACGTCGAATCAGGTCCCCTGGTGCGCAGCTCCTACCATGCGCACGAGCAGGTGCAGGCGCTCGAGAATCCCTAATCCGAATCCCGAATCCCGGATCCCGATCGCCAATTCGCAATCATTGAGTCATGCCAGATCTGGACACGATTCGAAGCGCGATCGTCTCGTGCGACCGCTGCACGCGGCTGCGAACTTACTGCGACCGAGTCGCGCGCGACAAGAAGGCGGCCCATCGCGACGACACGTACTGGGGGAGACCCGTTCCTGGATTCGGGGATCCAGCCGCGCGCGTGCTCGTCCTCGGCCTCGCGCCGGCCGCGCATGGCGCGAATCGAACAGGACGCGTGTTCACCGGCGACGGCTCCGGAGATTTCCTCATGCGTGCCATGCACGCTGCCGGGTTCGCGAACATCCCGCCGTCTCAGCGCCCCGACGATGGACTGACGTTGACCGGCGCTTACATCGCGGCAGCGGTCCGGTGCGCGCCGCCTGAAAACAAGCCGACATCGGATGAAATCGCGGCGTGCCATCCGCATCTTGTCGCGGAAGTTTCGGCGCTGACCGGCATTCGCGTCATCGTCGCGCTCGGGCGAATCGGCTTCGAGGCCGCCTGGCGTCTGCTCGGCGAACGTGGCATCGTGGTTCGCCCGAAGGCCCTGTTCGGCCATGGTTTGACGTACGAACCGCCAGGCGGTCCGGTCGTCATCGCCTCGTATCATCCCAGCCGTCAGAACACGAATACGCGGAAGCTCACGCCGTCGATGCTCGAGGCGGTTTTCCACACGGCTCGGCTCGCGAACAGGTAGCCCGTCAGGTCCCGGGGAGTTTCGGCACCTAGTCAAAAACAATGAACCCACGAACACAGCCTCGTGCGGATATCCGATGTCTGTGTGACTGTTTTCGCGCAGAGATCGCCGAAGCACGCAGAGCTCGGGGAATATCTCCCGCGAGAGGTGCTTCGATGAAACAAACCAGGAGGAAGCGCACACTGGCGGAGATCGCTGGCACTCACGTTTGGTGGGATCGTGTTCGTCATCGGGCCGAACGACTGCTACACGCTGGAGTGGATCACTGAGCGGCTACCGAAATGTTCCACGACCCAAGCCCACCATCCAAGTGAGATTGAAAAGTCTCAACCAAAGCTGACACGCGTATGCGGGTTGCGCTTCAAACTGAAGCACCGCCGCAACCTCAAGGTCTTGACAAACGCGCGCCTCACGACTTCTCATCCTTCCTTCAGCGAACCCTCACGACACCGGTCCACGCGTTCTCTATGCTGGCGGCAGTCAGAAAGGAGCGGAGCGCGATGAAGATTACCCTGATCTCACCGAAAGGACCGCTGTATCGGCATCGGGGCGGCATTTTCCGGCGCTCGCTCCGTTACGCGCCGCTGACCCTGACCACACTGGCCTCGCTCGTTCCGTCCGACCTGAATCCGGAATTCACCCTCGTGGACGAGGGAATCGATGATGTCGACCTCGATCTGCGCGCGGACGTGATCGGGATGACGGTCATCACCGGAACCGCGCCGCGCGCCTACGAGCTGGCCGCCCACTTCCGATCGCGCGGCATCCCGGTGATTCTTGGCGGGCCCCACGTGACGCTCGTGCCCGATGATGCCCAGCCGCACGCGGACAGCATCGTCGTTGGCTACGCCGAAGATGCATGGCCGGCGGCGCTGCGTGATCTGGCGGCGGGGCGGCTCCGGCCGCGCTACGATCAGGAGGCCGGGCTGTCGCTCTCGGGCCGGCCGTTCCCGCGCCGCGATCTGCTGCCGGGCGGCAGGTTTCTCACGAACAACGTGTTCGAAGCAACGCGCGGCTGCATCCACAACTGCGACTTCTGCGTCGTGCCTGCCGCGTGGGGCAGGAAGCCCTACCAGAAGCCCGTCGAGGACGTTGTCGCGGACATCCGCCAGCACGGCGCGCGCAAGCTGATTTTCGTCGACCTCAACCTCATCGCCGACCGCGACTACGCCGCGCGGCTGTTCGAGGCCCTGACGCCGCTCTGCGTCCAATGGTACGGACTGTCGACGGTTCTATTGGCCGACGATCTTCCGCTGTTGAGGCTCGCGGCGCGCAGCGGCTGCCGCGGCCTTCTGCTGGGCTTCGAGTCAATCATCGCCGGCAACCTGCGCGACTCCAGCAAAGTCTTCAACAGACCGGCTCACTTCAAGCGCGTCGTCGAGTTGCTGCACTCGCACGCCGTCGCGGTCTACGGGTGCTTCGTGTTCGGGATGGACCACGACACTCCGGATGTCTTCCTGGAGACCGCGAGATTCGCGGTCGACGCGGGCATCGATCTGCCACGGTTCGCGATCGTGACACCGTTCCCGGGTACCGCGCTGCACCGGCGTCTGGAACGGGAGGGACGCATCCTCACCCGCAACTGGGAACTGTACGACGGCCAGCACGTCGTCTTTCAGCCGGCGCAGATGAGCGTGCGGCAGTTGCAGGAAGGGGCCGAGCGGGCGTGGCGACACGCGTATTCGATTCCCTCGATCGCGCGCCGCCTGCGATCGTCGCCGGCCTCGAAGTGGGTCGCGCTCAGCGCCAATCTCGGTTACTGGTACTACGCCCACAACCTGGAACGCTTCTACAACTGTGACTGGATTATCGGCGAAAGCGCGCGGACGGCGCCTGACGTGGCGGAGGCATCCTGATTCATTGGGGGTCAGCGGTGATGACATGCGATTGACGCTCATTCATCCTTGCATCGGGCGCAAGCCGGGACAGCGTTACATCCGGTCGTGGCAGATGGAACCCCTGCCGCCGGCGACGATCGCGGGGCTCACGCCCTCCGGCGTCGAGGTGCGCTTCTATGACGATCGAATGGAGCTCATCCCGTACGACGAGGCTACCGACCTCGTCGCAATCAGCGTCGAGACGTACACGGCGAAACGCGCGTATCAGATCGCCAGCGAGTACCGTCGGCGCGGGGTGCCGGTCGTCATGGGCGGTTTCCATCCGAGCCTGTGCCCGGACGAAGTCACCGAGTATGCCGAAGCGATTGTCGTCGGGGAAGCGGAAGCCGTCTGGCCGACACTCGTCGACGATTTCCGTCACGGCCGGCTGGAACGTGTTTATCGCTCGACGTCACGGCCGTCCTTGAAAGGACTGCGGCCGGATCGCCGCATCTTTCGCGGTAAGCGTTACCTCGCTTTGGGACTCGTCGAAGCCGGCCGCGGGTGTCACTTCCGCTGTGACTTCTGCGCCGTTCAGGCGATGTTCGGCGCAACGCAGACGCGCCGGCCGCTCGACGAGATCATCTCCGAGATCGCGTCCATCCGCCACACGAAGAAGCTTTTCTTCTTCGTGGACGACAACATCACGTCCAATCTTTCCCAGGCAAAGGAATTTCTGAGAGCCCTCGCACCGCTCGGCATTCGCTGGGTCAGCCAGTCCAGCATCAACGCGGCGCACGATGAAGAATTTCTGTCGTTGCTTGCGCGAAGCGGTTGCCAGGGCGTGCTCATCGGATTCGAGAGCCTCGAGCCTGCCGCCCTGGCGGCGATGAACAAGAGCTTCAACGCGATGCGCGGCGGTTACGAGGTCGCCCTCGCGAACCTGCGACGGCACCGGCTTCGGCTGTACGGCACGTTCATTTTCGGGTACGACGCTGACACCCCGGACAGCTTCCGGCGTTCCGTGGAGTTCGCTGAAGCGCATCGCCTCTACATTGCCGCCTTCAACCATCTGACGCCGTTCCCCGGTACACCGTTGTATGCGAGGCTTGCCGCCGAGAACCGCCTGCTCTTCGAACGCTGGTGGCTCGACGACCGCTATCGGTACAACATGGTGCCGTTCAAACCGTCGTCGATGAGCGCCGACACGCTGGAGCGCCATTGCCTCGAGGCGCGGCGGTCGTTCTACGCATGGCCGAGCATCGCGCGCCGCGGCCTCGACCCGGTGAACCGTTCCGATTTCTTCATGTTCCGAAACTTTTTTCCGATCAACGGCATGCTGCGAGTGGATACGAACCGCCGCGACGGTTTTCCGCTGGGAGACGAAGCATGGCACGAACGGCTGCTGCGCGCGCACTGAGCATGACCGGCGCCTCACCCGCACGCCGTTTCGACGTCGGACTTGCCTGCGCCGCCGACGACGAGCGGGTCCGGCGCCTGCTCCGGGAGCACGCTCTGCCTGGAGATGTCGCCCTGACGTTCGAGCGTGAGCCCGACGGCGCGATGGCCGCGGGCATTGAAGGAGACGTGCACCAGACGATCGTGGCCCGTGGGCGCGATGTCGGCGAGATCGCCGGGATCGCGAGCCGCGCCGAACGCGATGTGTTCCTGAACGGCCGGCCCGCACGGCTCGGCCATCTGGGCCAGCTCCGCGCCGACTTCCGCGGCCATCGCGTGGCCGCTCTGCTCGACGACGGCTTCGCCTTCTGCCGCACGCTGCACGAACAAGGAAATGTTGTCGCCTATCTGACCGCCATCGTCGCCGACAATCACGCCGCGCGGAGGCTGTTGTGTGGCCTTCGATCGCCTTCAGCGCCGCGTTTCATCCGAGCGGGAGGCCTGGTGACACTGGCAATCCCGCGCCTGTGGGGTCGACGGCTTCGCGGTTCCACCGGCATCGAGGTCCGGCGGGGATCTATCGAGCTGCTGCAGGACATCGTGGCGTGCCTCGACCGCAACGGCCGCCGCTACCAGTTCACGCCCCGCTGGACGATCGAAGATCTCCGTTCTGCGCAGCGAACGCCCGGACTCGAGCCTCGGGATTTTCTCGTCGCGATCGCCGGAGGTCGGGTGGTGGGCTGTGCGGCGACGTGGGATCAACGCGCTTTCAAGCAAGTGGTTGTACGCGGCTATTCGCGCCGGCTGGCTAGATGGCGGCGCGTTGTGAATCTGGCCGGACCCTGGGCCGGCGTCCCCGCGCTGCCCGCCGTTGGACGTCCGCTCGAGTTCGTCTACCTGTCACATGTAGCGGTCGATGACGATCGGCCGGACGTGACCGCGGCGCTCATCTCGGAGGCTCGGCGCCGGCTCCCGGTCGACGTGAATTACATCATCACGGCATTCGCCGAAGACAGCCCGATGCTGGCCGCCGCCGGTCGTCACCGCACGTATCGCAGCGAGCTCTATCTGGCCTGCTGGGCCGACGGACAGCGCCTGGTGGAGTCCATCGACGCCAGGCCGCCACATCCGGAGGTAGCGATTCTATGACCCCCACGGCTCTCATTGACTCAGAGTCCCAGGCCGCGGCGCGACTGCATGGACGCGTGGTCGCCAGGCAGACTCTCGACACGCCGACTCGGGATGCGATGTTCTCGCTGCTGACGGCGCACTTCGTCGGCGTCGACCGGGCGACGTTCGACCGCGACCTCGAGGACAAGAGCTGCGCGATTCTGCTCGAAGACGACGCAGGGAACGTGCGTGGTTTTTCGACTCTGGTGGTGTACGAGAGCTGCCCGGCCGGGATGCCCGTATCTGTCGTCTATTCGGGCGACACGATCGTGGATCGGTCCTGGTGGGGTAGCCCGGCGCTGGCTCGAACATGGGTGGGCGCCGTGCGGCAACTCGCGCCGGAGAGCGAGCCGCGCGACGTGTACTGGCTGCTCCTCACGTCAGGGTTCAGAACCTACCGCTTCCTGCCGGTATTCTTCCGTGAATTCTACCCGCGCTTTGACGCGGTCACGCCACCTCGAGATGCCGACTTACTTGACGTGCTCGCTCGGGAGCGGTTCGGACAGCAGTACGACGCCGCCTCAGGCGTCGTCCGTCTCGAGCACCCGCAGATCCTGGCGCCTGATCTGGTCACGCTTCCAGTGGGACGGATGCCCGATCCGCACATCGCATTCTTCCTCTCGCGCAATCCTGGATTCGCCGACGGGGACGAGTTAGCGTGCCTGACGAGGATTGACGAACGGAATCTGACGCCGGCTGGATGCCGGATGGCGAAACCGTCTGTGGAGCGCTGACGACATGGAACTGCGTTCGGCTGTGGTGAACGTGCTCTGGGGCTGCTCGAGCGCTCCCTCGTGGGAGCGGTACCGGCGCGCGTTGCGGGCGCCTGCTGTCGCGCAGGAGCGGGTGTTACTTTCGTGCCTGCGGCGGAATAGCGAGACGGTCATCGGGCGCGAGCACAGGTTCGACAGCATCCGATCTGTTGCGGAATACCAGGCGAGAGTGCCTCTCGTGTCGTACGACGACATCGCACCACTCGTTCATCGCGCGGCGAGCGGAGAACCGTGCGTGCTGACGCGGAGCCGGATCGAAAGGCTCGTGCCTACATCAGGTTCGACGGCAGCCGCAAAACTCGTCCCGTTCACGGCCGATCTGCGCGGGGAATTCACGACCGCGATCGACGCGTGGCTGATCGATCTCTTCCTGAACCGCCCGGCACTCATGGGTGGGCCGGCGTACTGGTCTATCTCGCCGGCCACTTCGACCGCTTGCGGCTCCGCAGCCGTCGCGGTGCCGATAGGATTCGACAGCGACAGCCGGTATCTTGGCGGCGCCCGGCAGGCGCTCGCACGGAGCGTGCTCGCCGTCCCCGACGAGGTCGCGGCGATCGGAGACGTCGATGCCTTTCGGTACGTCACCGCGCTTTTCCTGATTCGCGCGCGGGATCTGCGCCTCATGTCGATCTGGCATCCGTCATTTCTCGACGGGCTGCTCGACTGCTTCGAGAGGCATCGCGATCGACTGATACACGACGTCGATCGCGGCTCGATATCACCACCGGTTCCAGCGACCCTGAAGCCGGACGTTCACGCGCGTCTGGCTGCCCTCCTTGCGCCGAATCCCGCACGCGCCGAGGAGTTGCGAACCGCGGGAGCGCGTGCAGCCGGAATCTGGCCGCACCTCTCGCTGATCAGCTGCTGGGCCGATGGCCCGGCCCAGGCAGCCGCTGCCCTCCTCGCACGGCGTTGCGAAGGGATCGCGCTGCAGCCCAAGGGCCTCCTCGCAACCGAAGCCGTGGTGACGATCCCATTCGATGGATGTCACCCTCTTGCCGTCCGCTCCCACTTCTTCGAGTTCGTCGAGCCTGACGGGGGCGTGAAGCTGGCACACGAGCTTCAGCGCAATATGGAGTACACGCTGCTGCTCACGACCGGCGGCGGACTCTATCGCTACGCGCTCTGCGATCGGGTGATCGTGGACGACTTCCTGCACGACACGCCGTCCCTGCGGTTTCTCGGCAAGGACGATCGCGTTTCGGATCTGTTTGGCGAGAAGCTCAGCGACGGGTTCGTCGCTGGCGTGCTCGAGCAGCTCTTCGCCGGGCCGCCTCCACGGTTCGCAAT
The DNA here is from genome assembly GCA_038320555.1 of Vicinamibacterales bacterium. Lineage (GTDB taxonomy): Bacteria > Acidobacteriota > Vicinamibacteria > Vicinamibacterales > 2-12-FULL-66-21 > JALZOC01. Next base: position 9,514 of record JBBQEJ010000048.1, read on the forward strand.
CCTGGCCCCGGATCGCTCCCCGGCCGGTACCACCTACACGTTGTTCGTTGAATCCGACGGATCCACCGAGCCCGACCTTTCCGCCCGGCTCGAGCGCGCGCTACGGCTCAACCCTCAGTACGCATGGTGCGTGGACCTCGGCCAACTGCGTCCAGCTCGCGTGGCACGCGTCGGTCCCGGCGCGATGAGCGCCTTCATCGCGTCATGCGTCGCCGCCGGCCAGCGACTCGGCGACGTCAAGCCGGTGTCGCTCTCGACCGCAACCGGATGGCGCGATCGCCTTCCGCAACTCGAAGCGGAGGCCATGTAAAAGAGACACGGCAAAAGCGAGAAGGCAAAAGGGGACAAGCAAAGGCAAATCAACATGCCGATGATGGAACGAGCCAGCCGCCGCGCCAGCACACTCGAGCGGCTGGCGGCGGCACCCTCAAAACCGGCCGAGGACGCAATCGACTGGCGGACGCCAATCGACCGCTCGCGCTGGTTCTTCTGCGAGACGCTGACGCCGCTGTACTACACCGGCGTGTATCGGGCTCTCGGCGTGGAGCACAAACTCCGCTACAACCAGCTGACCGCGATGATGGCCAGCGAGATCATCGCGTTCATGGAAACTGAGTTCCTCGGCGCTGCGCTGACGGCGATCGAGTCTCGTGGCGCCAGGCGGCTGCCGGCAGACCTGCATGCGGCCGTGCGTCGATTTCGTGACGACGAGCGCAGGCACGCGGACATCTGGCAGAATTTGAATCGTCTGAGCGAGCCCGCGTGGTACGGATCGACGAATCGACGCCTCATGAACGTTCCCCGCGGGGCGCTGATGGCGGCGCGGCTGATTGCGCGCCACCCGGTCGCGTTTCCCGTTGTGTTCTGGATTCAACTCGTCCAGGAAGAGCGCTCGCTCGAAATCTCGCGGCGGTGTATGCGAGTCCCTCCGCAGGTGATGGAGCCCCGCTATGCGGCCGCGTATGCTGCACACCTCCCGGATGAAGCACGGCACGTACAGATCGATCGTCACCTCATCGATCACTTCTACAGGCCGCGAAACATCGCCGTACGACGGGCGTCGGCGCTGCTGTTCAGAACGATTGTCGGAACCCTGCTCGTCACGCCCGTCTATTCAACCGCACGCGTCGTCCGGATCCTGGCAGCCGAGCACCCCGAGCTGGCGCCGCTCGTGCCGCGAATGCTTCGAGAGCTCGGGGGCCTTCGGAGCAGCATCGAGTATCACGAAATGATGTACTCACGGCGCACGACTCCCGTGACGTTCGCGTTGTTCGACGAGTTCGCCGAGTTTTACCAGATGCGAGCCGTGCTCCGCGGGTATGATCCGCCGCCATCGGGAGGACGCCACTGATGAGGAAGACTTATCGCATCCCGAACGTCCTGAACGCCCTGATGATGATGATGCAGTGCGCCGCCGTCGCGGCATGCCTCCTGTCCGCCCGGTCGGTGCAGTCCGGCGGCGGGCTGCTGCTGATCACGGTCGCCTTCGCGGTGACAATGAACTCCGTCTACGCCACGATCCACGAGGCGGAACACCGCATGCTCTTCAGCGATCGCCGCGGCAACGAGGCCGCCGGCGTCGCGCTCACGATGTTCTTTCCGGCGCCGTTTCATCTGCTTCGTCAGGGACATCTCGGGCATCACCTTCGGAACCGATCCGATGACGAAGCGTTCGATCTGTATTTCGACGGCGAGCACCCGGCCTGGAAGCGGCTGCAGCTGTACGGCATCCTGACCGGCTGCTATTGGCTCGTCGCCGTTATCGCGAACGTCGTAGTCCTGGTGGTTCCGTTCGTGCTGCGGCGCGAGCACTTCGAGTTCGATCGCCCGTCCGCGGCGTTCATGGACGCGCTGAACCCGCGATACAAGAACCACATCCGGGCCGAGGCGATTGCGGTCGTCGCGATGCACACGCTGTTGATCCTTGGATTGGGAATTCCGGCCTGGAAGTACGCCGTGATATATGCGGGGTTCGGCTTCTCGTGGTCGGCCATGCAGTACGTCCATCACTTCGGCACGACGCGTCACGTGCTCGAAGGGGCTCGGAACCTGTGGATCTGGGGGCCGATCGATGTCCTGTGGCTCAATCACAACTGGCATCTTACCCACCACAAGCATCCGACGATCCCGTGGATTCACCTGCCGCGGCTCGGCCGGCAGGAGAACCCGGATCGAGGATTCCTGCCGGCGTTTTACCTGCGGATGTGGCGTGGGCCGAGCCGGGCAACAGAACACGTGGAGAATCGCTATGCCGGACGTGTTATCCGCTGATCACCCGGGCGCGGAACCTTCACCTCGACCACGCGCGCTGGACGTGTCGGCGCAGGAGCGTCTCTTGATGGTCGTCGTGGGGTTCATCCCTATGCTCCATCTGATGGGGACCGTGCTGCCCGCGACGCTCGTGGCGACGGGTCGGATCGGTCCCGCCGCCGCCTGGTTGACCCCCGCGATTCTCTTCCTGGTCCCGCCGCTCGTCGTCCGCGCCAGCACGTGGTGGAGGCCACTGGCGAGCGGGCGTCTCGAGCCCGGCAGCCGAGGCGTCCTCCACTGGTGGTTCACCGCCCAGTGGCAGGTCATCTTTACGAGACTGCCTGTGCTCGAAGAAATGATCCGCATGGTACCCGGTCTGTACTCGTTGTGGCTGAGGATCTGGGGCGCCAGGGTTGGATCGCTCGTCTACTGGTCGCCGGGGGTGATCATCCTCGATCGGCCGTTCTTACGAATTGGGAGCCGTGTGATCTTCGGTATCGGCGTCAGGCTCAACCCCCATGTGCTCGCTCCGAACGGCGCACGACGAATGGCACTATATCTTTCGCCGATCACGATTGGTGACGGTGCGCTGATTGGCGGCTACTCCGTGCTGCTGCCAGGCTGCGAGGTTGCCGAGGGAGAAGCCACACCGCCGTTCCGCACGATCCATGCGTTTTCGCGCTTCGCGAACGGACGGCGGATGCGGGCCGGCCGTCGGGAGCAGGCCGAGTGACCGGCGCGTTTGGCCGCGCCGCTTCGTGCGCTCGTGCGAACTGGAGGATGAAGGCGGCGCTCTCGGCAGGTCTCACGCTGTTCTTCTGCGTGCCGTACTTCACATTGCAGCGTCTGACGTTGTTTCCCGCGCGCACGCTGGCGCTCTCACCCATCGATCGCGCGATTGATTTCGAACCGCGCTGGGTCTGGGCTTACCAGTCTGTCTATCTCTTGATGGCGATCGTGCCGTGGATGGTTACGACACATTCCGAGCTCCGTGAGTATGCGCGCGGTTTCATGCTGCTCTCGGGCGTGGCGTTCGTGTTTTTCTTGCTGCTACCGGTCCACGGCCCGCGACCGGACATCGAAGCGTCAGACTTCATGTATCGAACACTGCAGTGGTACGACAGGCCCTTGAATTGTTTTCCGTCGCTCCACGTCGGCCTCGCCGCCTATACCGTGCTCTTCGCCGCCAGCGTGTCGCGCGGCCGCCTGACGCTCTCGGCCCGTCGGGCCATCGTGTCCCTCGCGTGGCTCTGGACGGCGCTCATCGCGTACGCCGCACTGGCGACGAAGCAACACTACGCAATCGACCTCCCGGCGGGCACGCTGCTGGCGTGCGTCTGCCACTGGTGGAACTGCCACAACACGCAAAGGAGCATGTCTCATGCTGAAAGGCCGACGGTACGTCCGCGTCTGTCTCCCGGTCCTGTGGGTGTTCTGCTCAGCGAGCGCGATGAGTATGCCGCCGCAACCAGCGACGCCCACGCCCGCGAGTAACGAGGAGGCGGATCACGGGGCGTTGCGAAGTCTGAAGACGGTGTACGAAGAGGCTGTTCGAAACAACTCGATCGACGCGCTCGCGGCACATTTCCATCCCGACTTCCACGGTGTGATGGTCACAGGCCGTGCCGTGAACAGCTTCGCTGATGTTCAGCAGTACTGGCGCGAAATCCACGGACTGATGGGCGAAGGCGGAACCTACGCCACCACAGTCAACGCCGAGCGGAGCGTCATCCTTGGTAACATCGCTCTGGCCCGCGGCTCCACCAGCGATGTGGTCAAAACGAGCGACGGGCACGAATACCGGTTCACCACGCTGTGGACGGCAACGCTGCAGAGAGACGGAGCTGATTGGAAGATTCGGACCGTGCAGGGCACGATGGATCCCATCGCCAACCCGTTCGTCCGCGAGTTCGCGAAGCGCGCGCTTGTCCGCATCGCCTCGGGAGTCGGCGCGGCCAGCCTCCTGCTCGGCGCGCTGATCGGTGCGGTATGGCAACGCCGCCGAGGGGCGCGACGGAAGTAGCCAGTTACCAGTAACCAGTTACCAGTAGGCAGTTACCAGTAGCCAGTGACCAGTTACCAGTAGCCAGTCAGATGGAAACTCGAAACTGGGAACTGGGAACTGGGAGCTAACTACGCCTTTTTCTTCGGACGGTAGATATCTGTGGCGGTGCCGAAGAAGACTTCCGCGGACGCCATGATGGTTTCCGAGAGCGTCGGGTGGGGATGAATCGTCATGCTGAGGTCAGTGGCGTTCGCGCCCATCTCAACGGCCAGGACGCCTTCGGCGATGAGCTCCCCGGCGCGCGCCCCGACAATGCCGACGCCGAGGACTCGCTCCGTCTTCGGATCCAGAATGAGTTTGGTCATCCCATCCGGCCGGTCGAGCGTCAGCGCGCGACCCGAGGCGGCCCATGGGAACCGCGCGACGATGACCTCGCGGTTCTGTTGCTTCGCCTCATTCTCGGTGAGCCCGCACCAGGCCAGCTCCGGATCGGTGAAGACGACCGCCGGGATCGCGAGCGGCTCGAACGCGACACGCTCGCCGGCAATCGACTCGACGGCCACGCGGCCTTCATGCGAGGCCTTGTGCGCGAGCATCGGCTCGCCGACAACGTCCCCAATCGCATAGATTGACGGCTCGGCTGTCCGGCGCGCCGGATCGACCTCGATGAATCCGCGCGGGTTCACTTTCACCTTCGTCCGATCGAGCCCGGGCACGGCGGAGTTCGGCCGGCGGCCGATCGAAACGAGCACGCGATCGAAAGTACGCTCCTTCGGCGCATCTCCAGCGACGCCTTCGCCCTCGAACGTCACCGCGATACCGTCCTTCGCCCCCTTCATGGAAACGACCTTCGTATTCAGAAGGACGGCCTCACAGATCGACTCGATGCGCTTGGCGAGGATGTTCACAAGATCGCGGTCCGCGCCCGGCAGCAGCCCGCTCGTCATCTCGACGACCGTCACCTTCGTGCCGAGCGCGGCGTACACGCTTCCAAGCTCGAGGCCGATGTATCCGCCGCCGACAACAAGGAGCGACGACGGAACGTCCGGCAGCTCCAGCGCGCCGGTCGAGTCCATGAGCCGCGGATCCTCGATGGTGAGGCCCGGCACCCTGGACGGACGCGATCCGGTGGCAATGATCGCATGCTCGAAGGCGAGCGTCTCCGTCTCGGACCGGCCCTCGCGCGTGATCTCGAGCGTGCGTGCGTCGCGAAAACCCGCCGTGCCCTGGATGTAGGTGATCTTCCGCTGCTTCGACAGTTGACCGAGGCCCCCCGTCAACTGGTTGACGACCTTCGTCTTGAATCCGCGCAGCCGATCCACGTCGATCTTCGGCGCCCCGAACGCGATGCCCCAGGCTTCCGCGTGCCGGGCTTCGTTGATCACTTCCGCGACGTGCAGCAGCGCCTTCGAGGGGATGCACCCGCGATACAGGCAGACGCCGCCAGGATTGACCTCCGGATCGATGAGCGTCACCTGCATGCCGAGATCCGCCGCATAGAACGCGGCGGCATAGCCGCCAGGGCCGGCGCCGATGACTACGACTTGTGTGGTTTGGGGCATGGAAGTCTTGTCGAGTAAACGGAGGGGACCGAGAACGCGGAGATCGTTCGGTTCACCACACAGATCACGGAGTTAACTGAGAAAAACCATTTTCTTGCTCTGCTTACTCCGCTACCTCTGTGGTGATCACGCTTCGATCTCTCCGTCCTCTCCGGTGGCTCACAACGCCAACACGAACGGCTGCTCGAAAGCCTCCGCGATCCAGCGCAGAAACCGGGCGGCGTCGGCGCCGTCGATCACACGGTGGTCGTAGGACAACGACAGCGGCAGCATCAGCCGCGGCTCGAAGCTGTGGCCGTTGTAGACGGGTTCGTGGGTGCCGCGCGAAATGCCGAGAATGGCCACCTCGGGCCAGTTGACGATCGGCGTGAACGACGTCCCGCCGATGCCGCCCAGGTTGGTGATCGTGAAGCCGCCACCCTGCATCTCTTCAAGCGAGAGTTTGCCCCCGCGCGCCTTCTCGGACGCCTTCGCCAGCTCACTCGCGAGCTCGATGACGCCCTTGCGATCCACGTCGCGGATGACCGGAACGAGCAGGCCCCGCGGCGTGTCGACGGCAACACCGACGTGGACCGATTTTCTATAGACGATCTCGTTGCGTGCCATGTCGGCCGACGCGTTGAACTGCGGGAACCGCTGCAACGCCGTTGCGGCGATCTTCAGCGCGATCGCCGTCATCGTGAGCTTCCCGCCTGCCTTCTCCGCCTGCGGCGCGTATTTCTTGCGAAGCTCTTCGATCGCGGTGATGTCGGCCTTGTCGTGTTGCGTGACATGCGGAATCAGGTTCCACGCGCGACTTAGATGCTCAGCGGTCTTCCGGCGGATGTTGCTCATCGGCTTGCGCTCGACGTCGCCCCACTTCGTGAAGTCCGGCAGCGGCGCCGATGTCGCTCCCGCACCGCCTCCCGCAAGGGCGTTCCGGACGAAAGCCTGAACATCCTCGGCGCTGATGCGTCCACCGGATCCGGTTCCGGTCACGCTTCGGATGTCGACGCCAAGCTCGCGCGCCACCCGTCGCACCGACGGGGCTGCTGGAGCCGCCGGGCCTTGAGGCTCACTGTGTTCAGCGGGAGCTGCGGCCACTTGCGGCGCCCGCGCGCCACGGCTGATGTCCACGACCTCGCCGCGCTTGGGTTTGGACTCCGCTGCGGCATCCGCCTGCTGCGCCCCGGGCGGTTCGGCGCGCCCATCGTCTCTGTCGTTCGTCGCGGGGCTGCTCGCCTCGGACGAGCGGGCTCCGCCGGCCGCCTCCGGCTGTCCCGGCGCTTTCTGACTCAACCCGCCTTCTTCAGGCGCCCCTGCTGGCTGTGGCTGGGGCTTCGATCCACCCGAAGGCGCTGTGTCCTTGGCGGCGGCAGTGTCTGTCGGCTTCGACGCCCCGCCGCCCGCACCGTCTTCCACTGTCAGGACGACCTGCCCGACCTTGATGCGTTCGCCCTGCTTGACGCGAACGTCCTTCACCGTGCCGGCGACGCTCGAGGGAACTTCAATCGTCGCCTTGTCGGTTTCAAGCTCGAGAACGGGCTGGTCTTTCGCCACCGCGTCTCCCGGGGAGACCAGGACGCGGACGACGTCGCCGGCAGTGACGTTCTCGCCGAGCTCGGGGAGAGTAAACTCTGTAGGCATAAATGATGACTGTGGGGCTCGGTGCCATGGAGTGGACGGACGAAACGGGCTCGCAACGAAGTTTCAGCTCCTGGCCGGGTTCAGCTTCTCCGGGTTGATCTCCAGATCCTTGATCGCCTGCGCGACGACCTTGCGATCGAGCTGGCCGTCCTGTGCCAGTTCCGCAAGCGTCGCGAGGGTCACGAACCGCGCGTCGACCTCGAAGAAATCGCGCAGACGCTGCCGATCCTCGCTCCGGCCGAACCCGTCGGTGCCGAGCGACCGCATGCGGTGCGGCATCCACTGGTCGATCGAATCCGGCAGGACCTTCAAATAGTCAGACGCGGCGACGAGTACGCCGGGTGCATCGCTCAGGCACTGCGCGATGTACGACACGCGCGGCGTCTCGCCTGGATGAAGCATGTTCCAGCGATCGCACGCGTGCCCGTCGCGATAGAGCTCCTGATAGCTGGTCACGCTCCACACGTCGCCCGCGACGTTGTATTTCTCGAGCAGCTTCTGCGCAGCCAGCACCTCGTTGAGAATTGCGCCACTGCCGAAAAGCTGCGCCTTCAGTTTGGCCTTCGGATTGGCGGCCGCCTGCAGCCGGTACATGCCCTTCAGGATGCCGTCGCGCGACCCGTCGGGCATTGCCGGCATCGCGTATTGCTCGTTCATGACGGTCAGGTAGTAGAAGACGCTCTCCTGGTCGCGATACATGCGGCGAATGCCGTCCTGGATGATCACGGCGAGCTCGTACGCGTACGCCGGATCGTAGGAAATGCAGTTCGGCGTCGCCAGCGAGTACACGTGGCTGTGTCCGTCCTGGTGCTGCAGCCCCTCTCCGGCGAGCGTCGTCCGTCCTGCGGTCGCGCCGAGGAGGAATCCGCGGACGCGCGAGTCCGCGCCAGCCCAGATGAGGTCCGCGACACGCTGGAACCCGAACATCGAGTAATAGATGAAGAACGGAATCGTGTTGACACCGTGCGTTGCGTACGCCGTACCGGCGGCGATGAACGACGACATCGATCCCGCCTCGGTGATGCCTTCTTCGAGGATCTGGCCGTTCTGCGCTTCCTTGTAATAAAGAAGCGTGTCCATGTCCACCGGCTCGTATTTCTGCCCGACATGCGAGTAGATTCCGATTGCGCGGAAGAGCGACTCCATGCCGAATGTACGCGCCTCGTCGGGAATGATGGGCACGATGAGGTCGCCGATTTCCTTGTCCCGCAGCAGCTTGGACAGGATCCGCACGAACACCATCGTCGTCGACGCCTTGCGGCCTTCGGTACCCTTGTAGAACTCCTCGAACAGCGGTTCGATCGGCGCCTGCAGCGGTTCGACACGGACGCTGCGCGAGGGCACATACCCGCCGAGCGCTTTCCGGCGCTCGCGGAGGTACTGCAGCTCCGTGCTGTCGTCGGCGGGACGATAGAAGGGCGCATCAGCGATCTCCTCGTCGGAGATTGGAATCCCGAAGCGCGATCGGAACACCCGCAGGTCCGACTCGTTCATCTTCTTCTGCTGGTGCGTGATGTTCTTGCCTTCGCCCGCCTCGCCGAGGCCGTAGCCCTTGATGGTGCGTGCCAGGATGACGGTCGGTTGACCTGTGGTCTCGACCGCAACCTTATACGCGTTGTACACCTTGACGGGATCGTGGCCACCGAGGCGCAGTTTCTTGAGCTGCTCGTCCGACAGATGTTTGACCATGTCGAGCAGCCGCGGGTCGGTCCCGAACAAGTGCTCGCGCATGTAAGCGCCATCTGAAACCGCGTACTTCTGATACTGCCCGTCGACGATCTCTCCCAGGCGTTTGGCGAGCAGGCCGTCGCGATCCGCGGCCAGCAAGGGATCCCAGTCGCTGCCCCAGATTGTCTTGATGACGTTCCAGCCGGCGCCGCGGAAGATCGCCTCGAGCTCCTGAATGATCTGGCCGTTCCCGCGCACCGGTCCGTCGAGCCGCTGCAGGTTGCAGTTGATCACGAAGATCAGGTTGTCGAGCTTTTCGCGTGCCGCGAGGCTGATGGCGCCGAGCGATTCGGGCTCGTCGGTTTCACCGTCGCCCAGAAACGCCCAGACCTTCGACGAAGAGGGCTTCTTCAGACCGCGATCTTCCAGGTAGCGGTTGAAGCGTGCCTGGTAAATGGACATGATGGGACCGAGTCCCATCGACACCGTGGGGTACTCCCAGAAGTCGGGCATGAGCCACGGGTGCGGGTACGAGGACAGACCGCCGCCTGGCGCGAGCTCGCGACGGAAATTGGTCAGCTTCTCGACCGGCAGGCGTCCTTCGAGAAACGCGCGCGCGTAGATGCCGGGGGACGCATGCCCCTGGAAATAAATGATGTCGCCGCCGCCGTCTTTGCTCTTGCCACGGAAGAAATGATTGAACCCGACTTCGTAGAGCGTGGCCGCCGAGGCATAGGTCGAAATGTGGCCGCCGATGCCGTCCGATGCACGGTTGGCCCGCACGACCATCGCCACCGCATTCCAGCGGACGAGGCTCTTGATCCGGCGCTCGATTTCCTGGCTGCCCGGCAGGGGCGTCTGCTCTTCGGTGCGAATCGTGTTGACGTAGGGAGTGACGGCGCTGAACGGCAGGCTGACGCCGGCCGCGCGCGCGTGGTGCCGCAGCGCGGAGAGCAGGCGCTGGACGCGCTCGCGATCGCCTTGTTGAATGACGTAATCGAGCGACTCGCGCCACTCGCGCAGCTCGAGCGCCTCGAGCTCCGAATTGTCCTGGGGTGCGATATTCCTCATCTGCTTGAATCCTATCGGATGTAGCGCCGGCGTCTTCAGACTCCGGCCTGCGATCGTCCTGACCTACAATCCATTATTGTAGTCCCGCACGGAGCCGCCGCCAACCCGACTGGACCTAGGACTGTGAAGTTCCATGAAACCACCACCCTTCGCCGCCATCCTTCTCATTCCGTTTGCCCTCATTCCGCTTGCCGCCGCGGGCTTCTTCGCGCCGGCTGGAGACGAACCCGTGAATAATCTGGTGCAGACTGCCGAGTCCCTGCCATCTGTGCGCGAGGTGGCCACGATGGCGAGCCGTTTCGCGCCGGCTGACATCCGCGCCGATGTCTCGTCGCTGCCCGAGAGCGAGCGCCGCGCACTCGCAAAACTTGTCGAGGTGTCGAGACTCATGGACAGTCTCTTTCTCCGGCAGGTCTGGGCCGGCAATGACGCGATGCTGCAGGAGCTCTCGCACGAGGCCGTGACGCGATCGCGATCGACACCCCCGTCTTCGCCCGATGCCGCGCACGCCCGGGTGCACTATTTTCTGATTAACAAGGGCCCGTGGTCGCGACTGGATCACAACCAGATCTTCGTGGCCGGCGCACCACCGAAGCCCGAGGGGGCCAACTTCTACCCGGCCGGGGCCACCAAGGAGGAGGTACAGCGCTGGCTCGATTCGCTCAAGGGGGATGAGAAGACGCGCGCCTCGGGATTCTTCACGACGATTCGGCGGACGCCGGCCGGCACCTTCACGGCCGTTCCCTATAGCGTCGAGTACCAGGGCGAGCTCGCGCTTGCGGCTTCGCTGCTGCGTGAGGCGGCCGCCGCGACGACCCAACCGACGCTGAAGCGATTCCTCACGACGCGCGCCGAGGCGTTCCTGAACGACGACTACTACGCGAGCGATGTCGCATGGATGGAGCTCGACGCCTCGATCGAACCGACCGTTGGTCCCTACGAAGTGTACGAAGACGAGTGGTTCAACTTCAAAGCCGCGTTCGAGGCGTTCATCACGATCCGCGACGAAGCGGAGTCGAAGAAGCTCCAGTCGTTTTCGGCGCATCTGCAGGAGCTCGAGAACGTCCTGCCGATCGATCCCAAGTACCGGAATCCGCAGCTCGGTTCCCTGGCGCCGATTCGGGTCGTCAACGTGGTGTTCACCGCAGGCGACGGCAACCGGGGGGTGCAGACGGCGGCGTTCAATCTCCCAAACGACGAACGCGTCGTCAAGGAGAAGGGCACCAAGCGCGTGATGCTCAAGAACATGCAGGACGCGAAGTTCAACCGGGTCCTCGTCCCGATCAGCAAAGTCGCCCTCCGTGCTGCTGATCAGAAGAACCTGTCATTCGAGGCGTTCTTCACGCACATCCTGATGCACGAACTGATGCACGGCCTCGGCCCGCACAACATCGCGCCAGGCGGCCGCGCAACCACGGTGCGGCAGGAGCTCAAGGAGACTTACAGCGCGATCGAAGAAGCCAAGGCCGACATTTCGGGCCTCTGGGCGCTGCGGGAGCTCGCGGACCGCAAGCTGATCGATCCATCGATTACCAAAACGATGTACACGACGTTCCTCGCATCGGCGTTCCGCTCGATTCGGTTCGGCATTAACGAGGCCCACGGCCGCGGCATCGCCGTCCAGATGAACTACCTGCTCGACGCCGGAGCGTTCACCGTGCAACCTGGCGGCACATTCGCCGTCGACGACGCGAAGATTGCGGATGCCGTCACGGCGCTTACCCGCGACATCATGACGCTCGAGGCCGAAGGGAATTATACGAAAGCCAAGGAACTCCTCGATCGGCTTGGCGTCGTCCGTCCACAGGTGCAGAGAGTGCTCGACCGGTTGGCCACCGTGCCAGTCGATATTGAACCCAACTTCACCTCTGCGATTTCGCAGTGAACCGCCTCAGCGGGACCACCTGAACCTTGTGAACCTGTTCTTCTGGCACGACCGTTGCGAAAAGGACGAGGCAATGCGTCGGAATGGGAGTGAAGCAGTGAAGCAATGTTCGGTTCTCATCATCAACTTCGATCACCGGGAAACTGCCCACCGTCAAGCGCTTGAGAGCAGAGGTTTCCTCGTCGTCGAAACTCGTGACTGGCCCGACGACGATGTGGTGCGCCGGTATGAAGTGGTAATAGTTGTGCTGCGCCAGATGGAGACGATGGGCATGCTGGCGGCGCGGATGCGTGCAAAGCCACGGTTCGGGCACCGTGTACTCATCGGCGTCAGTCCTGGAACTCCAACTGCCGACGAGCGACGGAACGCAATCGGCGCGGGCTTTGACGATGTCATGGCGGGGTCAGGCGATTCCCGCACACTCATCGCGCGGATTCTGCAGCGATTGCGCGCGCGGCCCGAGCACCGGTGCCTCTTGCCGGATCGAGGACGCTCGGCAGCGTAAGCGAGTGTCGCGACACTGTGTCCTCGCGGGTGTAGGCTGAGCGTATGCGACACCTGCTCATCGCGGTGACAGTGATCGGAGCGATTGGCGCCGAGCGTGGGCCTCGCCAGTCCCCCGTCGAGCCGGGAAGACGGTTATCAATCGCAGCCGTCGCGGTTGACCGCGACGGCATGCCCGTCCTTGATCTCAGGCCTGAGGAACTGGAAGTCTGGATCAACGGTTACCGTGTGCCCATTGAGACGCTGACGGCGGTGACGCCGGGCCACGACGAAACCGGCGGTCGATCGATCGTGCTGCTGCTGGACGACGTGACGCTCCAGCCTGTCGTCGTGCCGCGCGCAAGGGAGGCGGCGCGACGGGTCGTCGACAGAATGTCGCCCAGTGACCAGATCACGATCGTTACCCTGAATGGCGAATTCATGGAGAGCACAGGCGATCGCGCCCGGCTGCTCCAGAGGCTCAATGCCTACTCTACGCGCGCAACCGGCGTCATGCGGTTTGATACGCTGGGCGAACATGTACTTAGGACGGTTGCGGCGATCTCACGTCAACTTGCAGAGACGTCGGACCGGAAGAAGACGGTCGTTGCCATCGGATCCGCTTGGTTGTTCGACACCCCGATCCCACCGCCGACAATCGGCCGCGATCTCCGGCCTGAATGGACCGACGCCATGCGGGCGATGGCGTTTGCCAACGTGACGCTGTACGTGATCGATCCGGGAGGCGTGGGAACGTCGCCCACGTTCAGCGGATCCAGCGGCTTCGCCCGCGAAACGGGCGGGCAGACGTTTGCCAACACCAACGACGTCAACCGCGCCGCCGATCGCATCATGAGCGAGGCCGGAAGTTACTACGTGATCCGGGTCGCCGATCCCCCGGTGGGCCGCAAGGCGGACCTTCGTGAGCTTGACGTGCGAGTTCTGCGGCGCGGCATCACGGTGCGCGCCCGCCGCGCGATCCCCGGTAAGCGATAGTCTCGCCCGAGGATGGTCCCGGGAACGACGCGCTCTGAAAACCACCGCTGAGATCCATCCACGCTTCATCGGGCGAAATCGCGCGCACCGTTCTTCACCAGAGCGAGGCCCGCATCCGATTGCCATTCTGCCGCGTAGATCAAGCAGGGTTTCAACATTTCCGGAGCAGAGTGGCATGCCTACAGGCTTGAAAGATGATAACGGCGGCGTTCACGTGGTCGACCGCACGGATGGTGCGCAGAGCGAGTCGGCCTAGGTGACTCGACGCTCGTTCCTGTATCGGGGAGGAATGCTGGCATCGGCGACGGCGGTGGTGGCCCAGGCTGCCGGATGGCCTGTCGCTGCTGAGGCACAAGGTTTTGGCGGAGCCCAGACACGCCTGAATTTTCAGGACATACAACGACACGAGATCAGCGCGGCAGGCACCGCGTGCATGGCGTGTAGCCATCCGCGACCGCCTGTGTACCGGCTTCCAACCGGGCAGGCCCGTGGGTGAACGAACATCCCGCCTTGTGAAACGTCTTTCCCTCTGAGGTGACGGCAACAACGCCTGGCGGAACGATCCGCGCCGGTTCACTGTGAGCCGAACGCAGTGGCGCCTGACGACCGAGCCAGGCGGCCATCATCCAACCGCCGACGAGTATGAGTGCGACGATGACGGTCATCGTCCAGGTTCGTACCGTCATCGTCCGCGCTCCGGTATGGTGTAGTCCGGACGACGCTTCCATCCGGTGATCATCGACGCGAAATTGTCCCATCCGTGCAGCACCACCATGATCAGGTGACCGGGGATGAACGCCAGCAGGCCGCACATCGCGACGAAGTGGACAAGGCGCGCGCCGTGGTATCCGCCAAAGATCCAGCCCAGTGGCGAGAGTTGCACGGGCTTGTACATGACAAGTCCGGTCAGCAGCGACACGCCGCCGAACAAGAGTGTGGTCGAATACGCAAGCTTTTGCAGCGGGTTGTATTGACCCGTCGATGCCGGTTTGGGTCCGAAGAGGAAGTAGTGGCGGGCCATGGGCCACACCCCGGGGATGTCGCGACGTGTGAACAGTACGGTGCGGAAATGGCCGGACGCGATCTGCGACGCGACGTAGAGCAGGGCCGCGCCGGCGAAGATCCACATGAAGGTGAAGTGCCACTGCAGCGCGCCGCCGAGCCAGCCGCCGAGCGCCAGCGCACGCGGGACGTCGTCAATCACGTTCTGCTGAGGAATCTTCGGGCCAAAGCTCGGAAACGCATTGAAGATCTGCAGGCCACTCATGACGAGTACGCTGACGCTCACAGCGTTCGCCCAGTGGCAGAACCGGACCGCCCACGGATGCTCGTAGACGGGACTGATTGCCGCTGGAATCACGTCAGAGTCCGGCATGCCAGCTATATCCCTGGTCGCTCCAGTAGCCGCTGCGCGCGGGTAGCACATGCGTCACGTCAAGCGTCATGAGGTATTTCGCCTGCTTGTAGCCAAGTTTGGTCGGCAGGTTCAATCGCAACGGCGCGCCGTGCCCGCGGTCGAGCGGGCGGTCGTACATCTCGTAGCACAGCAGGGACTGCGGCTGAAGCGCGGTATCGATATCGAGCGATTCGTAGTAATCGTCCGCGCACGTGACCGTGAGAAAACGCGCGGCCGGATTCGCGCCGACCATCGAGAGGAAATCGCCGAGACGCGCGCCGCCAAACCGGCCGACAACATCCCAGCCTTCAACACAGACGTGACGGGTGTTGTGCGTCACTCTGGGCAGCGCCCGAATCTGATCCAGCCTGTAGTCGCCGGGACGCTCCACGGCGCCGCCGACCTTGAGCGTCCACCGCTCGAAGTCGATGTCCGGCTCGAGCACGTCGTAGCCGTTGTACGGAAACTGATCGATCGGAACAACCTTCGTGTCGGGGTATGAGGCGGCCAGGTGACTGCGGCGGAACACGAGCGCCGAGGCCGCGTCGCTCCAGTCTACGCCGGCCCGGAGTAGCCGGTTGCGCCATGAAGGAACCACGACGCCTCCCATCAGCAGGAGGGGGCTTAGCTTCAGGAGCTCGCGCCGGGTGACATGGCGATGAGGTTGGTCTGCCACTGTTCCAACTATCGATCCGAACGCGCGGCTTCAGCGAAGTCGCCCCGCCCCCAGAATCCGGCGCCTGCCGCGTGCCTGCACGAAACCGACGATGCGAAAGTGACGGCGTCCCAGTCAGAGGCCACGTGCAGCACCGTGACCGCTGAAGCCGTGCTCCACACCATCATCGACGTCAGGTTGATTCAATCACAACTCGTGTCATCAGAAACATGATACCGGCCGAGCCTCGATTTATTTCCTTCCGAAGACTCGAGGCCGCCTGCGGACATGCGGACATAGAGACGGAGTACGGCGGCACGTGGTCAAGAATTCGGGCGTTCCCAATCTGCCGACAGCCTGAAACCGCTCTCCGCAATGGGGCGGTTGGACCAAGCCCGACCGTCTGAACGATTTGAGGCGTGTCTCATTCTCCGGTGGCAACATCCGTATCGCCTTTCGGCCCGTAATACAGGTGTGTGGCTCCATTCTGCCAAGCACGCATGTGTGAGAGGACAGATCCATGTTCATAACGGCTCGTATGCCCAAGCCAGGAGTCTGGGTTGTCCTGTATGCAGCCGGTCTTGCGGCCGCACTCGGCTCGTCCGCGTCCAGCTCTGCCACGCGCGTTAACGTAACGCGGCACGGAGGTTCGGACGGTCCCCAGATGCCGAGAGAGAATCCCAATAAGCACGAGACAGGCGATCTGGACAACGGCAAGACGGTGTTCCGCATGGAGACATTCGGGAATGAAGGCTTCTGGACCGACGCCGCCCGGTTGCCCGCCGGCATCGTCGCTACGAAGTTCACCCCTATCGCAGCTTTGAAGGCGGGTTACAGCGTGAACATCGACGCCGTGCCCGAGGCGATGAAAGGGCCGATGGCCGCCGAGCTCAAGACCGACCTCTCCCCTGCTAACGCTCCGAAGCTCAACGACGTGGCAACCACGGTCGCTCTCATCAACGCCAACGCCGTGATCGGCGTGGTCGCGAAGGACACGAACGGCGACGGGCGGATCGACGTCGCCTCAGGCGACAAGGTCGGCGTCGCCTGCGCGTTCTGCCATGCCGTGACCGATGCCTCGGTGTTCTCCCTCCCCAGAGGTGGATCGATCGGCAAGGAGATCGACGGCCCGACGCCGCATTTCCTCAACGTCGGGGCCACGCTTGCGACGGCGGCCAATACACGCGCCTTTTATCCGCTGGCGCAATTGGCGCTGACCGCGAACGGTGGCAAAACTCTTGGGCGCGCACCCAAAGGCCTGACTGAAACCTCCAGCGAAGCCGACTTCGACGCGTACTTCAGCAACCCAGCCTACTACCCGATTGGGATGTTCGACGATGCGCCAGACGGCAACGGGGCGCCGATGCACATTACGCCGATGTTCCGCGCCGACCTGGCCGCTCCCTGGGGCAGCGAGGGTTCCATTAGCAAGCTCGATAACTTCTCTAACCTCGTGTATACCGTCCTCTTCGATTTGACAGACCTGACGACGCCCGGCGGCCGCGCGTTCATGCACACGCTTGGGGGCCCGGCAGGCGACGAGATTGTTGATGACTACGTGAAGATCCTCGCGGCCACGGGGGTAAATGGCTATCCCTTCGTGAAAACCGCCACAACCGGCAAGCCCGGAGCCGAACCCACGCCGATCGGCACGCGCGTTGACAACAAGAAGCTGCTGGACCTGAACGCCTACATGAACAACCTGCCCGCGCCTGACGGGGCCAAGGTGGACAGGGCATCGGCGAAACGCGGGGAGGCGCTGTTCCGCGCCAACTGCACGGTGTGCCACAACGTCGACCAGGAGAAGTTCGTGTCGCCGATGATCGTGCCCATGCAGAAGATCTTCCCAGGCGATAATCCCGTCGTGATGGCGAAGCGGGAGCCGCCACTGAATCCCATCATGGACACGCCGGGGAACCCCTTCGACGACAAGATGGCTGTCGTCAACGCGAGCATCCGCGGACTGGAGCGCGGGATAGCGCTCCCGCTGCTGCTCGACCTGGCGCGCAAGCCGGTGTTCCTGCACGACAATTCCGTGCCGAGCCTGGAGGGGCTGCTGAATCCGTCGCGGGGCGCCAGCAGCGCGCATCCGTTCTTTTTGAAGATGCCTGCCGACCGATCGGACGTGATCGCGTTTCTTAACGGTCTGTCGGCGAAGTAGAAGTAGAAATGGATGACCGAGTAAAGACGCGTGAGCATCAAATCGAGAGGTATGATGGGCGTGTGTGCGCTGCTCGTTTTTGCGCTGTGGTTCCACGACGGAACGGCCGCTCCGGAGTCGATCCGGGCGGTTGAGAAGAGCGTCGGCACCTCGGGGGTGGAGACTCTGAATCGCGCAATCCATGAACAAAGCGAACGGCTCCGCCGGCGGCTCAACGATGCACCTCAACCGCGGACAACGATGCGCAATCCGTTTGAGTTTGTCGTCGCGCCTCACCGGAGAGTTTTACGCGACCGGACTGCCCCGGTAACATCGGGTGCCGAAGGAGTAGCCACGCGGCAGTTAGCGTCAGAATCGGAGCCAGAGCTCGCGCTGCTTGGAGTGGCGTCAAATGAACGAGAAGGTCATCGGATACGCATCGCGGTCATCGGGGGCGGCGCCGAGGCGCTGTGGATGCTCGAGGAAGGACAGATGCTCGGTATGCAGTATCGCGTGACGCGGATCGAAGAAGAGTCCGCAGAGCTTCTGGACGTTATCAGCGGCACGACGCGGCGGCTGCTCTTCCGTTGATCGCGGCACGTTGATTGCGTAAGGAACGGAACGAACTCAGACTTGAAGGAGAGAGTAATGAAGAAGAAGACTGTAGCGATAGGTGCGGTGTTGTTGTGTAGCGTGACAGCCCTGGCCCAGTCCTCGATGGAGAAAGGGCAGATGGGCAAGGACAAGATGATGAAGGACGGGACGGTGATGGCGACAGGCTGTGTCGCCCAAGGCAGCGATGCGAGCCACTACAAGCTCACCAACGCGATGATGTCGTCGTCAATGCCGATGGACAAGATGGGATCGGATCCGGCGATGAAGAAACCGGAAATGTCCGGGGATCACGTGATGATGTGGTACGAGCTCGACGGCGGCAGCCTGAAAGCTCATCTCGGTCACAAGGTCGAAGTGACGGGAACCATGGACAAGTCGAAGATGGATCACGAAAAGATGGGCAAGATGGACGACAAAGACAAAATGGACAAGGACAAGATGGGCATGTCCCAGAAAGACATGATGGGCGGCAAAATCAAGGTCAAGTCCGTCAAGATGATCGCAGAGACCTGCATGTAGACGTGCCGGAGGAAGGGGGCAGGCCCAGCCCCCATCTTCCCCTTCACGTACTCTCACTTGCGACGCCTAGCCTGGATCGCATCGACCTCCGGGCGAGCTCAGCGATTTCCACCACGAGCACCGACGGCTGGACAGGCTTGGCGAGGTGCACGTCAAATCCGGCACTGGCGCTCTTGATTCGGTCGTATTTATCCGAATGCGCCGAAAACGCAACCGCGGGCAGGAATCGGCCCAGGGTCTCAGACGCGTTCCGAGCGAGCTCGATGAGCGCGTACCCGTCCTGCCCCGGCATTTCCAGATCGGCGACGATCATGTGCGGCCAGCCGACCCCGAGTCGTTTCAGCGCCTGATCGGTCGAGGAGGCGGGTACCACAGTCGCCCCTGACTGCTGTAACACGAACGTGAGGAGTCTCAGCGTATCGGCGTCGTCGTCGACTACGAGAATGGTGAGATCGTCAAGAGCGCCCGCGGTCGCCTGGAGAGGGCCGCCGGGCCGCCGCGCCCAGGAAAACGGCGGATGTGGATGTGCACCAACGCCGGCTCCGAGAAGCCTCACGAGGTTGCGCAGGTGTGTCTTGATCGTCCCAAGGGGCTGGTCGAGTTCCCCGGCGATCTCGCTATGGGTGAGGCCCTTGAAATAGGCGAGGTCTATCAAATGTCGATCGGCGGCTGGTAGTACGGCGAGGACCGAATCGAGTGCGGACGCGTCCTCGCTCGCGGACGCAAGGGTCTCCGGAGTGTTTAGGTCGTACCGCGCGGGGCCCTTCGTCCACGGCGTCGACCGACGCAGCCCGGCCGCGACGGCTCAGGTGCGCCCGCAGACGGTCGAGCGTCCGGGTCCCGGCCATAGTAAACAGCCACGCCTGAACGGTTCCCCGCGCGGGATCATAGCGGAATCCATCGCGCCACGCCTGCACGAAAACGTCCTGCGTCGCCTCTTCAGCCAGGGATCGGTCGTGCGCAATTCGGGAGGCCAACGAAAAACCGCTCGCGCGTAACGGTCGTATAGCTGACTGAGGCAGCGGGAGTCTCGATCCACTATCCGGCGGACAAGCGCTTCGTCCTGCGCTGGGTCACTCGGCCCGGACAATCTGAAGACGTAGCGTCTGGCGTCACATCGCCGCCCCATGCAACTCCGATACGTTGAACCTCGTCAACGCGACCATCCGGTTCGCGTGCTCGTCGTCCGTTTCAGGCGCTTTCCTGCCCTGGCGGTTCGCCGAAACGAGAAAATCCATTCCGGCCGCTACCGCGTAGTATCTATTGTGAACCCCATCGACCTAAACGTGCCTGGAGGTAGCTACATGTCAACTGCGAAAATGGAAGCCCTGGATGACTTCGTAAAGAATCCTGTGAGTCGTCGCGCGTTTGCAAAACGAACGATGGTGGGCAGTCTCATGGCTGCAGGGGCTTTCACGACGTCGGGCGCGGCCCAGGTGTTTGCTCAAAGCGTTCCAGACGACGCCATCTTGAATTTTGCGCTCAACCTCGAATACCTCGAAGCCGAGTTCTACACGGTTGCCACGACAGGACAACGAATTGCTGAGCTCGGGATCGAGACCAACGGGCGCGGACGCTCTGGCGCTACCACGGGGGGCGCGAAGGTTTCGCTCGACGTCAACACGCAGACCGTGGCCAATCATGTGGCGCTCGACGAGCAGAATCACGTGAAGTTCCTCCGAGCGGCACTCGGTTCCGCCGCCGTGACCAAACCCGCGATTAACCTCGAGGCGCTCACCATCGGGTTTCGCTCGCAGTCGGAATTCCTGATTCTGGCGCGCGCCTTTGAAGATTTAGGCGTGAGCGCTTACGGCGGCGCGGCAAAGCTAATTCACAACTCTGCGATTCTCGAAGCGGCCGCGCGCATCGCCTTGACCGAGGGACAGCATGCCGGAGTGTTCCGGTACCTTATCGCCGTTGCGAACGTGGCGTCGCCGCAGGTGGACAACAAGGACGTTCCGCCACTTGGCTCGCCTGCAGGGCGGCTCTTCCAGGTAGAGGGGAACGGGTTGAGCACAGTCAGGACAGCGAGTGAGGTTTTGAAGGTCGCGTACGGCGGCGGTACTCGCAGCGGCGGCTTTTTCCCAGACGGCGTCAACGGAGACATCACAAGCGCGTAAGATGTCCCGATGAGTCCGCCGCTAAGCGCGCCGGGTGATCTACCTGCTCGCCCGGCGCGCTACCTCGTGCGTACTCGGATAACTCTCTGGCTCGACTGGATCGCTGTCAGCGCGCTACTTCTCGCACTCAGCGGCGTTCTGTTCGGGGGTATTCGCTTCGTTGTCGGCAGCGTCCGGTTGTCGGCGATGAGACCGTCGACACTTCTCGGTTTCGCAGTGGCGGCCGCGCTGATCCGTCGTGGCATCTCGAGGCACCCGACCCTGACGGTCCGTACCGCGCAAGCCGGAGCGGTAATAAAGAATGCTGTACGCCGCGTCGAGACCAAGGCGATCACGGGAATCTGGGTCGCGACACGCCTTGGGGTCCTCCTTATCGCGTTCATTGCGGTTGCCACAATCGGCGTACCTCCTGAAGCACGGGGAACCCCGATCACCGGTAACCCGTTTTTAAACCTGCCGTATCGCTGGGACACCGGCTGGTATCTCGCGGTCGCCGTCGATGGATATCGTTGGGATCCCATCGCGGGCTCCACGCAGCAGCAGAGCATCGCTTTTTTTCCGGCGTATCCTCTCCTCATGCGAGCCGGCGGAGCGGTGCTTGGCGCCCGCGCGGCGTCGGGCACGCGAACGCGTGCGACGCTGGAACGTACGCGAACCCGGACATTGCTCGCCGGCTGGCTGCTGGCGCTCGGCGCGTCATACGCCGCGCTCCACGCTCTGTTCACGTGGGCATCCGCGGTTACTGACAGAAGAACCGCACTCCAAGCAGTGGCGCTTCTGTCGGCGTATCCATTCGCGATTTATTTCAGTGCCGCCTATACCGAGGCGTTGTTCCTGCTGTGTACGCTGGGGGCATTCAACTCCCTGCGTACCGGACGGACGGTAACCGCGGCGGCCTGGGGACTAGTGGACGGACTGGTCAGGCCGAACGGGTTTCTTGTAACGCTCCCCCTCATGTTTCTGGCGGCAAGGAGTCCGACGCCTCGCTGGCGATTATGGGTAGCGGCGGCCATGCCTGCGGTGGGGATGCTGATTTACTCGGCGTACATCTGGTCGCTTACAGGGCGGCCGTTCGCATGGATGGAGGCTCACGCCGCATGGGGACGTACGGCACCGACGTGGGACGCCTCGGTCACGCGACCGCTGGAACAGATGTCGAGCGAGGGCATGATTGGGTACGCGATGGCCGCACCGTACCAGTTACTCAATGGAGCCGCGTTGCTGTTTTCTCTTTCGCTCCTGCCGATCGTCTGGCGAAGGCTCGGGGCGCCGTCAGCGTTGCTCGTCATCGTGATGGTGGGTCCGCCGCTGGTCGCCGGTGGGCTGATGTCAATGGGCCGGATGACGTCGACCTTGTTTCCAGTGTTCGTGGTGTTAGCGCAAGTCATTCCGCGGCGGCACTTAACGGCCTGGCTCGTGGCGTGCGCGCTCGCCCAAGGCCTTGCAGCGACCCTCTTCTTTACTTGGAGACCTCTGGTTTGAGCTCAGACCGCGGGCCTGTGAGCCTCACTGATTCCGGCGGGTAAATTTCAGTCGGTACTCGACCGCCATCCATTCAGCTGAATCTATAGCAACGCGATTCCCCCTGTGCCAATAATCCGTGAGACAACCTCCCGAGGAAGATTAGTGTAGGGGCGGGGAGGGTTCGATGAATGAATCGTATGCCTGCAGCCGTAGAGATGAACGTGGCCGAGGAGCCGGACGCGGAGGGAGCCCGGAGGGCGACCGGAGCGTCCGGTTCCTTGGCCACGTTGCGCGCCTCGACCCCCGACCCTGAGGTGCCGGCGAAGGTCCAGCGCCGGCAGTTCCCCGCTGCCTATCGGCTCCGGATTCTCAGAGAGGCCGACGCGTGCACGAAGCGCGGCG